>JAHCAY010000003.1 GCA_019634575.1 Candidatus Didemnitutus sp. | reverse complement strand
CTTGCCGTCGATGACTTCGGACGGGTTGTAGTAACGGAAGGCGAGCGGGTGAGCGCGTTGGTAGCCTTCGTATTCGATTTTCCCGATCGTCGGGAAATGTAAGCGCGATTTCATGAAGAGTCAGCGAGCGGGCCGGTAGGTGTCGACGATCAGGCGCACCTGGCGCACGTCGGCGGCACCGCGAAACTCGAGGTCGCTCTCGCCCTGGAGACCGTGTTGCCAGGCGGGGTTGCCGTGGAACACACGCACGCGCGCCGCTTGCCAGTCGCCCGCTTGCAGAAAATTGAGGTCGGCAATGACGCCAAACTCGCCGACAGCGGAGCGTGCGCGGTTCGTGTCGGTGAAAATCTGCAAGCGGCCACGACCGGTCGGTCGATACTCGAACTCCAGCGTCCCCTCGTAGTAATGTGCGCGCAGCTGGCGAGCCGCGGCTTCATCCATGCGCCAAAAGCGGCGCGACTTCCCATCAGCGGCGGCTGGCGTTGCGGGAGAGAGCCCCCCGGTTTCCGTCGTCAGAGCCATTCGTTCGGGCGGTGGCAGCTGCGCCTCGAGCGACGCGATCTTTGCTTCCAACGCTAAAATCTCCGCGCGGGCCGCAGTGCCATTGAGACGCGCCAACGCTTGGGCGACTGCGTCCAATCGCGCGCCCGACGCCGCGTCGATGTCCACGCCGATCGCGCGCAGTCTCTGCGTGCGTTTCCGCAGCTCGAACAATTGGCGCGGCAGTTCCGTCAGTGCCGGGTTGAATTCGCGTCCCTTGAAGCGGCCAGCCGCGGCCGCCGTGAGTTTCAGGAACAAGCCGCCATCCTCCATCGACGGCTCGATCTGGCTGCCCTCGGTCCAGTCGTTCCACGTGGGCAGATACATCCACTCGACGGATCTCGCGGTCAGGTTGAATCTCCACATCGCCTGATAGATTTCGCCGCGGCCGCGCGGCAGGAACGAGAAGTCGCTTCCCCAACCGGCGCAGGTGCGATTGTCGAAGCCCGGCGTCGCGCAGCTGACCCGCGGACCGTTGCCGGGAACCGCGTCGATCGCGCGCAGATAGTTGAGCGCATCGGCGAGCGTGCCGTAGCGGTCGAAGGGAGCGGGGAGGGCGTCCAATGCGTCGGTGCGGGCGCGCGTCGGCACCCAGCCGAAGAAGCCGTCGACGCCGGCGAGGAAGCCGTCTTCAGGCGAATACCACGGCGACTTTTCCCAGACGGGCGCGAGCGCAGCGGCGGGACCTGCGGACACTCCCGCGAGGAGTGGACGCACGAGGACATAAGGATCATTCGTCGTGCGACCAGGCTCGGCGGGGCGGAGCGAGTGGAATTCCTCGGGCGTCAGGCCGCCGCCGAAGAGGAGCAGCACGGGCCGGTCGCGGTAGCGCGGCGTCGTCGGCGAGGCGAAAACGACGTCGCGCAGAAAATCGTAGTTGCGCCGGAACTCGGCGGCGAGTTGCGCGCGTTCCTTGATCGCGGGCTGCAGCGCGGGGAGCTGCGTGAAGAGCCATCGATCGCACAGAGTGATGCCGATCTCGAAATCGTAGCGCGCGGCCACCGCGGTCAGTGCCTGCCGGATCGCTTCGCTGGAGTGCTCTTGAAAGCCCCACTCGACGAAGAAGCCGTCGATCCCCGCCGTCTTGGCCGACAGCACCTGATATTCGAGATAGTCGGGATCGAGCTCGGATTGCATCCCGACGAGCGGGTAGAACGTCGCCGCCAACTCGTGTCGTCCGTCGGCGTCGATCAGGTCGGGGTTACTGTTGACCGCGGGATTCGGCAGCTTGCTGGTGCGGGCGACACCGGCATATTTCCACACGCCGACGGCGCCGTCGTGTGCGCGGGTGTAGCGTGGGCTGTGATAGTCGGCGTAGACTTTCCGCGTGTTCACTCGCGGCGCGGCCAGTCCGCCGGGAGGATTTGCGGGAAGCGTTGTGCTCGCCGGGCACAGACTCGCGAGCACGAGCGAGAGCAGGAGCGAAGAACGGAGGATCAGGCGCGGCATGGCTCTTCAAGGATGAGGGTGACGAGGGGATCGAGGCTGCGGAGTTGGACCGACGCGACGTCGATTCCGCTTATCGTGACGCGATGCGTGTCGCCCGCGCGACGATAGCCCAGTTCGCAGTGCCCGCCGGTCGATTTTGGGAACGAGAAATTGCGCTCACCGTCGTGCGCGAGCGGTGCGATCACGATTTCGAGAGGTGAATATTCCTGTTCGCCGACATAGTTCATCACCGGCCCGAGCGGCAGGATCGCGCCCGCGCGCAGGAACAGGGGAAGGCGTTGCAGTGGTTCACGCACTTCGATCCAGCGACCGGTGACAGCTGCGTCGATACGCTGCCCGTCCCACCAGGAATACCATACGTCCGGCGGCAGGTAGGCGCGGCGCGCTTCATCGACGGTTGTGAGGGGAATCACGAGCAACGAGTTGCCGCAGAGAAATTCGTCCGAGATGCCCCACGTGTTGGGATCGTGCTGGTATTCGACCATCAGCGGGCGCGCGAACGGCAGCGATTTGCGCTGGCAGATTTCCGCCGTGCCGAGCAGGTAGGGCAGCAGACGATAGCGGAGCTGGAGAAATTCGCGACAGATGCCCACCGTATCAGGACGGAAGCGGTGGAGCTCGCGGCGGCCGAACCCGTGAATCCGGCAATGCGAGAGGAAGATGCTCCATTGCAGCCAGCGGATCAGCAGCTCGTCGCTGGTTTCGCCCATGAAGCCGCCGATGTCCTGACTCCAGAACGGGAAGCCGCTCAACCCGAGGCTCAGCCCGCCCTCGAGTTGCGGGATCATGTTGGCCGGGTTGGGGCTGCTGTCGCCGCCCCAATGCACGGGGAAGCGCTGTCCGCCGGCGCAAGCGGAGCGCGCCCAAACCAGCGGCGCGCCGGTCTCCTCGGCGGTCACGGCGGCGGCGGCGGCGTTGTAGAGCAGCGGATAGAGATTGTGCGCACGGTGGCCGGGCGTGCCGTCCGCGTAGACGCCGTCGACCGGGGCGCTTTCGCCGAAATCGGTTTTCAACACGGCGACTCCGAGGCGGAAGAGTTTTCTCAGGTAATCCTGCCAGGCCCTGACCGCTCGCGGGTTGGTGAAATCGATCACACCGACGATCCCGCGGAAGCCGTCGACGAAAGTGATTTCGCAGTCGAATATCTCCCCATTCGCGTTGCGGACGAATCCATCCACCGCCGCCAGATCGGCGAAGAGCCGCGAACCCTCCGGAATGTAGGGCAACTGCCAGAGAGAGACGCGGACGCCCAGCCGGCGCAGCTCTGCGATCCAACGTGCCGGATCGGGAAACCGCTGTGCGTCGAACTCGAGATCGCAGAACCAGTTTCGGCTGAACCAGTGCGTGTCGAGATGGATCACATCGCACGGCAGCTCGGCCGCGCGCATCTCGCGCACGATGCCGAGGATTTCGTCGGCGGAGCTGTAGCTGATTTTGCTCTGCCAAAAGCCGAAACTCCACGCCGGTGGCACTGGCCCGCACCCGGTGAGTTGCGTGTAGAGCGGTAGGATTTCCTTCAGGCTGCCGGCGAAGACGTAGTAATCGAGGAAGTCGTCGTCGACCCCCACTTGGAGATCGCAGGCGCTGAGTGAACCCACCCACGCGGTGAGGCGCGCGGTGTGATTCAGGAACACGCCATAGCCGAGTGACGAGGTGAAGAAGCCGACGTTCTTGTAGGCGCGGTCGGTGGTGACGCCCTTGGTGTCGGACATGTCCACGTCGAGCGTCTGACCGACTTTGTTCAAACGGATGAAACGTTCGCCAAAGCCGTAGATCGCCTCGTGCGGTCGCAGATCGAAGCACTCGGTCGAGATCGGGCGACCGTCGTCGACCCGATGCGAAATGCCGAGACCGTAGGCATCCCATTGATTAAAGTAGTTTTTCTCCTCGCCGCCGCCGGCGCAGATGACGCGTCCCTCAAGCGAGCGCCACTCCCAGCGCCAGCGCTCGAGATTGAGGTGCAACGCGCCCGCGGGCGTGCGAGCGGTCACCGCGGCCGACGTAACTTCCCACTCGCAGCGGGTCGGGCCGCGGAATTCGTCGACGGTCAAACCCGACGCAGCTGGCGTCGTGGAGCGCTCGTCTTGGTAGCGAATCCGGAAAACGCGGTCGTCGAGGATGTCGACGGCTATCCGGCCCGCGGGTGCCGCGCCCTCGAGCGCCAGCCCGCGCGCGGCGAACATCGCTTGGTCGGCTGACGAGAGCGGACGAAACGCACTCGTCTTCTGAAACGCCGCAAACTGCGCCGTGTTGCTGGTGTGCGACAAGAGCTCCGCGCGGACGATCGTGGAACGCACGACGTCGCGCGTCCGCAACGCCTGCGTGGGCAGCGGCACGCCGATGGATTTGCCGGTTCCAGCCATGGTGGTTCAGCGAGCCTCCGGGGGCGCTTGCCGCTCCCGCAGGAGCGCCTCCACGCGATACAGCCCGAGCAGTGAGATGAAAAACACCGCGCTGAGCAGCAGCATGACGTAGCGATAGGGGCCGATCTCCAGCGTGCCGAACAGGGGCAGCACCATGACGTGCGTCGTGCCCTTGAGCGTGTCGAACAGCCATCCGCAGAACGGACTCACCACCACGGCAATGACGAGCGCCTGAAAGACGACATTCGCCGAGAAGAACTGGCCCAGTTTCAGAGCGGGAAAGACCTCTTGTCCGAGCATGAACTGGCAGAGCATGATGGCCCAGTAGAGGACGCCCGTCACGAGCGAGAAAACGAGGAACGTGGCGTTGTCGCGGATGAGGAAAAAGGACAGCAGATAGGCCACGCTCTGAATCCACAGCGCCCACCGCATCACGCGGAACACCTTCCATCGATCGACGAGCATTCCGACCGGATAGGCGACGATCACCCACAGGAGCGACGACCACGAGAGCGCTTTGCCCGCGTCCTCCACCGTCATCTTGAGTTCTTGCAGGGCGAAGAAGATGCGGAAGGTCGCGACCATGATCGACGCATACACCATCAGTCGGCAGACGTAGGTCCACCAATGCAGCGAGTCCGAGAAGCACTCGCGAAAATACGCAAGCACGGTGCCAATCGCACGGCTGGTCAACGGGCGACGGTCGCCATCGGCGGCGCGCTTTACCGGAGGGTAGTCCGGCTCTTTCACGAACCGGCACAGCGCAATGAACGCGACGAGGTTCAGCACGGCCATGCCGAGGAACATCTCGCGGGGGAGTCGAACTCCGACGCCGAGCAGCCAGTAGTTCAGAACGAACGTGCCCAACGCTCCCACCATGCGGAACAGCGCCATGAACCGTCCCATGTGGCTTTCGGGGACGACGTCGCGAAATAGGTAGAAGAAAATCGAGGCCGTGCCGCTGTAGAAGAGGTAGAAACCGAAAACAAAAAGCCCATACATCAGGACCGCGGGCGGAACCGCCAGATGGCGGAGAACAACCGGCCCCCAGCTCTGCTGTTGCACCCACGCCGCGACGTCCGGCGCATACGGCGTGGCGGCGAGTAGGAGCGAAGCCAGCGGAGTGACGACGAAGAGATACGGAATCCGCCGTCCCCAGCGCGTCCGCGTTCGGTCGGAACTCGTGCTGTAGAGCGGGTTCAGCACCAGTTGCGTCACTTGCACCAGCGTCCCGAGAATCCACGCGACGTGATGATCGGACGCTCCCGCGTTCTTGAGGAGGATCGGCAAGACGCTTGGCTCGATCTGGCTCACGATCATGAACGCCAAGTCGGCCAGCAGCAGCCAGCAGAACAGTCCGATCAACTGCCGCCGGTCGTAAGTGAGATTACCCGCACGCCATTCAGGCGAACGCGGCGGCGTAAGCGACGCGGTCGGACCGGCGGCGGATCTCGATGCGGCAGTCATGGCTGCCGTGCTCCCCGTTCGAGCTGGCGCTGAGTGGCAAGCGGCGTGGCGCGTGGCACGATCTCGGTCGACGAACGCAGCTGTCGCGGGTGGGGGAGAGAAAAACGCATGGGGGATGCTGACTTGGTCAGAGCGTGCACATTTCCCGCGGCCGTGGGTAGCCGGCGTGTCTTGTCATCGTTCAAAAATAACTCATTTAGGGCCGCAGCCGGCCGGGACCAGGCGTGGTGTGTCCGGCGACCCAACGGCCGGGAATCAGGTGCTGGCTCGGATTGGGCACGAGGCCGACGATGTTGTGGTGCAGTTGAGAAACCACGGCGTCGATCGCTCGAGCGCCCACTTCGGCTGACGCCTGATAGATCCCGCTCTCCGCTCCGTCGGCGCTGCGCACGTGCAGGTTGACGAGTCCAATCTTCGGACCCACGAGGTGCGCCAGCGATTCGCCGATCTCGTGGTTACCGTAGATCAACACGTCCGGCTTTTGCCGCGCCAGCCAACCGGGCAGGGCGCGAGTGATGCCTGCCGCGGTGTCGGGCATCAGCGGTTGCAGCCGCTCGCGCGTGGGATAGCCGGCCTGGCTAAGCAGATAGCCCGCGAGCCAGCGATTGCCCAGCCGCTCGCTGACCGCGCGGCTCACGATCAGGCCGATCCGGCGGTAACCGAGCACGCGGCACTCTCGCATGGCCAGCACGATGGACTGGAAGTGATCGTTGGAAACCCGTTCCACCGGCGGCCAGCCAAAGCTGAAGCCCAATCCGACGCTCGAGAAGTCGGTGAAATCGAAGTCGGCCGGACCGCAGCCGTCGGGCACCGGCGCCACGATGATCGCGTGAATGCCGCGTGCCAGCAGGATGGATTTCAAGCGCCGTGGGCTCATGCCTGGCGTTACGCTGAACTCCTCGAGCGAATAGCCGATCTCCGCCGCTCGCGCCGCAGCGCCCTCGAACATCTGCTGGTGACTGAGGAAATTCCGCCACGTCGCGTTCGGCGCGGTGACCGTGAGAAACGCGATCGTGGTGTGTTTCGGCCGCGTGGCGTTCGAGCGCCGGAAGGAAAGCAGCGCCGCGTGCAGCGGATCGCGCGCGTAGCCGAGCTGCGTGATCGCCGCCGAAACCCGCGCGGCCAACGCCGGCGAGCCGCGCGCGGGATGCCGGAGCACCAGCGAGACCTTGGCGCGCGATACCCCCGCGCGCGCCGCGATCTCCGCCATCGTGACCTGTTGCCGCCGCCGACGATGCCGGAGCGACCCCATCAGTTCGCTGATGAGCGGGTTCACATGATAGCCCAGCTTCTCCGCACTGGCGCGCACGCTTGCGCGCGTTTCCTCCGCGATCAAGGGACTCCCGCGCAAGGCCAGCGACGCGGTGGCGAGTGATACTCCGGCCGCGCGGGCCACGGCCCTCAGATTGCAGGATGATGCTTTCAAAATTGAACGATGCTACACGCGCGACCTTTGGCAGCGCTCGCAGTCCGGTCAAACCTGAACGCCGCTTCAGCCCCACCTCTCCCGACGCATGCTCTACCCGATCGATACCGAAACGCGCGAAGTCCGCGAATTGAGCGGCATCTGGGACTTTCGTCTCGATCCGGAGGACCGCGGAGTAGCCGACCAGTGGCAAACGGCCGCGTGGCCGGAGCGCCGCAGCATGTCGGTGCCGGCGAGCTACAACGACCTCACCACCGACCGCGCCGTGCACGACCACGTAGGTCCGGTCTGGTATCGGCGGGAGTTTTTCTGTCCGGAAAGCTGGCGAACCAAGAGCGTGCGCGTGCGTATCGGCGCCGCAGCCCACCGCGCGACTGTCTGGATCAACGGCCGGGAAATGGCGCGGCATCACGGCGGTTTCCTGCCGTTCGAATTTGATGCCGGCTCCGTGGTGCATTTCGGCAACGAGGGCGCGAACTCCATCGTCGCCCGCGTGGACAACGTCTTGGATTGGACGACGCTCCCGCCCGGCGAGGTCGCGCAATCGCCCGCGGGCGGCAAGCGCCAGGACTATTTCCACGATTTCTACAACTACGCCGGCCTCTGCCGCCCGGTCCGCCTCATCGCGCAGCCGGTCGGCGGCATCGAAGGGATTCACGCCAGTGTCAGCCGCGTCGGCGACGACGCGTGGCTGCGGGTGCGCGTCGTCACGCGCGCGGCTCGTTGCGAGCTGCGACTCACTTTGACCGGAACGCCCGTTGTCGCCGGCGAAGGTGTCGATGCGGAACTCGCCGTCGCGAAACCTCTCTGGTGGTCGCCCGAATCGCCGACGCTCTATGATTTGGAGGTTCGCGTGTTCGATGCCGCTGGTGAACGGCTTGACGTCTATCGCTTGCCGCTCGGATTGCGCACCGTGCGGGTCGACGGCGACCGCTTCCTGCTCAACGAGCAACCGTTCTATTTCCGCGGCTTCGGTCGGCACGAGGATTCCGACCTTCGCGGCAAGGGGGCTGACGATGCCGTCAACGTGCGCGACGTCTCGCTCCTGAAATGGATCGGCGCCAACTCCGTGCGCAGCGCGCATTATCCCTACTCGGAAGAGTTCCTGCGGCTCGCGGATCGCGAGGGAGTTGCCGTGATCGGAGAGTGTCCGGCCGTGGGCCTCTATCGTTTCGACGAACAGGAGAATCCCACGACGCCGATCTTCACCGCGGAGAAGGCCGGTGCGGCGCTGCGCGATCACCACCGCGACACGACACGAGCCATGATCGAGCGCGACCGCAATCACGCCTGTGTGCTCATGTGGAGCCTCGCCAACGAGACGGCGACGCACGAAGCCGCGGGTTTCGAACACTTCAGCGCCGTCGTGCGGCTCGCGCGAGAGTTGGACCCGTCACGACCGATCACCGTCGTTGAGTGCAATCTCCCGCGTCACGACCGCATCGGCGCCTTGGTCGACGTGATCGCGATCAACCGCTACTACGGCTGGTATCTCGACCCGGGCGATCTGGCGTCGATCGGCCCGAAGTTCCGCGCTGAACTCGCCGAGTGGCGCGCGCGCTGGCGCAAGCCGATCCTGCTCTCCGAATACGGCGCCGACACCATCGCCGGGCTGCACAAGCTGCCGAGCGCGATGTTCTCGGAGGAGTTCCAGGTCGATTACCTGCGCGCGTTCCACGAGGTGCTCGACTCATGCCCCTTCATCGTCGGCGAGCACGTGTGGGCCTTCGCCGACTTCGCCACGAAACCCGGAATCACCCGCATCGACGGCAACCGCAAAGGCGTTTTCACGCGGCAGCGCCAGCCCAAGGCCGCCGCCTTCGCCCTGCGCGAACGCTGGCTCGCCCGCCGTTAATCCTGCCCTCGCTCCCTTTCTTCCTCTTAACCTCACCCCAGTCCCCAAAATGAAAATCCCCGCCTCGCTCCTTCTTGCTGTGATGGGTCTGAGCCTTGCATCCAGCGGATCCGCGCAAAGCACCAACAACCAAGCCGCGGCTGCGCCCGCCGACTCCGAAGTGGTTTCACTGTCGCCGTTCGTCGTGAACACGGCACGCGACAGCTCGTGGCGCGCCGCCACCACCCTGATCGGCAACCGCACCAACCAGGAACTCGCGAAGCTGCCGATGACCGTCGACGCGATCACGAGCGAGTTCATGAAGGACCTGCAGCTCGCGTCCACCGAGGATGCGGCGCGTTTTGTGTCCGGACTCACGGTGCTGCCGCGCTTCGAGTCGCGCACCGACGACAATCGCATCACCTATCGCGGCCTCAACTCCACCTCGACGAGCTCGCGCAATTTCTTCCTCTGGTATGTGCCGGTCGACACCTACAACATCGAGCGGCTCGACTTCAATAAGGGCTCGAATTCGCTGATGTTCGGCAACTCGGCCCCGGGCGGCCAGAGCACGGCGTTCACGAAACAGCCGCGCAGCTACCGTTTCGGCGAAGTCACCGCGAGCGTCGGCAGCAACGACTCGTATCGCTTCCAGGCCGACTTCAACCAGCCAATCACCAAACAACTCAGCGTCCGCGTGAACTTGGTTGAGCGGAAGGACCAGACCTACGTCGACCGCAATTTCCAGCATCTCGCCGCACAGACGATGGCGATTTCCTACACGCCGTTCGCCAACACTCGCATCCGCATCGAGGGCGAGCACGGTCGTTACGCGCGCCGCCGTGCCGATAACGCGCTCGCGATCCAGAGTGTCGCGGCGACCGGCCTTGGCCTATCCACCAACAACCGTTGGTATTACACGTCGGACGGCACCGTCATCCAGCGCACGAGTTCCTCGCCCGCCGCGATCGATCGCTCCGGCGCCGGCGGCCTGATCCTTCCGCTGCTCGACGGCATGACCCAGTCGGTGCTGCTGCCCAATGGCAGTAGCAAGGTTTTCAGCGGTCTGGGCAAAACCACCAACGTCCTCGGCGCCGGCGACTACCTTGATCGGCCCTACAATGTTTTCACCGCGACGGTGGAGCAGCAGATCGGCGATCTCGCCATCGAATACGCCTTCAACCAGCAGCGCCAGCAGCAGGAGCGCAACGACGTATCCTTCGGCACGACCAGTTCGCCGCCGGTGGTGCAGGTGGACGGAGCCGGTCGTCCCTTCATGGATCTCGATGGCAGCAACACCTACAAGATCTTCTCCAACGCCGTGCAGACGCACCGGCTGACGCTGGCCTATCCGTTCGAGCTCGGACACTGGGCCAAGGAATACCTCGTGGTCACCGGCACGCACTCGCGCGACGCGGCGCGCAATCGCCGCTTCAACCTCGTCAACGACGCCGCGTCCGGCTCGCTCGCCAACAATATCGTCCGCATCCGCGCCTATCTCGACGATCCGGCCTACGGCTCGCAGGAATACTGGGATCGCTTGCTGCCGGGTAATCTCGCGAGCACCTCCAATTTTCATGCCTCGCTCAATGAAGTTTACCTGAACACGAGTCCGCTCGTGGACATCCGCTACTCCCGCGCCGCGAACGCCACGCTCTCCGGCGAATACTTCGACGGCCGCCTCGTCTCGCTGCTCGGCGCCGGCTACGAAAAGCTCTCGCGCAAGATTCCCGTCGATTCGATCTACACCGCCGATGCCCGCGGTCTCTACGCCGCCGTGCCCGACCCCGCGGACGCGCCGGACATGTATCGCTACGATCCCAAATACGACGTCGACGCCAACACACTCGTTGCCGGCCTCACGTGGGTCGCGGTGCGCAAGCCGAACTTCGGCCTCAATCTCTACGGTGTCTACTCCGAGTCGTTCAACTGGCAGGCCGCCCAGACCTTCAACGGCCAGAACCTCGGCCCCATCACCGGCGACACGAAGGAAATCGGCATCAAGGGCGACCTCGCGAAGCAGAAGCTTTTCTACAGCCTCGCCTTCTACGAGATTCACCGCCGCAACGCCGCCTACTCGTGGACGCCTGACTTGCTCTCGAACACGCAGCTCGAGGACCTCTTCAACCCGAACGGCCTGCTCCCGAGCGATCCCGGCTACTTTACTGTCACGACCGGCCTGAACAACGAGCGCCGCACGGTGAACTCCGAGGAAAAATCGCGCGGCTTCGATCTCACGCTCCAAGGCCAGCGCACGTTCGGCCTGCAGGCTCGCGCGACGTTCTCCGCCACCAAGGTCCGCGCGACGCGCGACTTCACCGCGTTCCAAGCGTTGCTCGACGCCGCCATCGCGCGCACCAACGCCGCGAACGCCGCGGGAGGCAATCCTGCGATGGCGGAAAGCGCCACCTTCATCGCCAACGCGCAAAACATCCTGCTCTCGAACACCAACACGACCGAGGTGACCGGCTTGCGCAGCGCGCCCTACAGCGGCAGCTGGATCCTCGACTACGAACTGCCGCGCCGCCTCGGAGTGCGCCTCGGCGCGAGCGGCGTCTGGGTGCCGAACTACAACGTGACGATCCTCAACGGCGTGCCCTACCGCGCCGGCGGCTCGCACCAGGTCGACTTCTACGCGATCTACACGCGCAAGGTGAAGGGCGCGCGGCTCACCTTCAATTTCAACGTCCGGAACGCCTACGACCTCACCAACGGCAACAGCGCCCGCCGCAAGTCTGGCGCCCTGTCCACGAGTCCGGCCGGCGGTCCGAATTACCTCTACCGCTACACTGACCCGACGACGTTCACGCTCTCGACGAGCGTTCAATTCTGAGCGCGCGCACCCGCGCGCTGAATTCCGATGAAGCCGCGATCCCACCGGATTGCGGCTTCGCTTTGCCCGTCACCCCAAACCCCTGGCTCGCCATGTCTACCCCCAACCATGTCCGGCGCCTGCTCCGCCGTTTGCTCGTTCTCCCCTTCGCGGCTTTATCGCTGTGCGCGGCTGAAGACCGCCTGACCTTCAACCTCAACGATCCCCAAGGCGCCGTCGACCACAAGGCCAGCGGACTGCTCGGCGGTTTCGATCGCGGAGCGCCCGAGGATGCGCTCATCCAGCCGCTCAACCTGCAGTTCGTCCGCCTCAGCCAATCGACCCAGCTGCCGCTCGACGATCCCTTCGCGCTCTACGATCGCGCCGTTACGCTCGGCGTGCCGAACGTCGTCCTGATCGCAAGCGACTCGGTCAAGTGCACCGATCCGACGTCTTCCGATCCGGCCAACTGGCGCAGTTATTGGGGCAGCCAGGTCACCGCGCTCGCCACGCGCGCGCTGAACGAAGGGAAAAATTTCATTTGGGACATCTACAACGAGCCTGACAAGAAGATCGGCGTCACGGCGGTTGAGGCGTCACCGTGCGGGCCTCCCGCGACAAGTCCGACGATGACGATGGCCACCTACGCCGACTGGTTCGCCGTGTGGGACGAGGCCTGGAACGCCATCCGCACCGTATCGCCGGGCGCCAAGATCACCGGCCCGAGCTACAGCACTTACGACGAGGCGAAGCTGAAGGCGTTCATCGATCACTGCGCCGCCGAACATAAGATGCCCGACATCATCAACTGGCATTTCGGCACGATCGCGAATTACAAGGCCAACGCCGACACGATCCGCGCTTACGCCGCTTCCTACGGCTACACCGTCGACATCTGCATCGGCGAAGCGATCTCCTCCGGCACGGACCGCAACCTCGACCCCGGCCTGGCCGTGACGCTCTTCGCCAACGCCGAGCGCGCCGGCATCAACACGCTGCACGCCGCCTGGACCGCCACCGCGGTCGCCGGCGTTCCTCAAGCCTTCGCACCGCACCTCACCGGTCTGATCACGCCCGACACCATGCTCCCGCGCGGCGCGTGGTGGAGTTATCAAAGCTACGGGGAAATGAGCGGCTCCACGCTCACGGTCGATCGCACCTCCGCGCCGAACCTGGATGGGCTCGCCTCGTTCGACTCGACCGCGCATCGCGTCATCGCGCTCGTCGGCACGACGGAGAAATCGAGCTACACCGGCGGCACGGGGAAAGTGAGATTTACCAACGTCACGCCTGCATCCGGTCTCCTCGACGCGAGCGGCTACGTGCACGTCAAAGCCGAGCGCCTGCCGCTCACCGAGGCGGAGCTCACGACGCTGCCCTTGATCTCGGAGGGCGACTGGAAACCCTCTGCGAGTGGCACGCTCGAAGTCCCTTTCGACGTCACGTCCGGTCGCGAGGCCGTCAAGGTCACGCTCTCGCTGCCGACCGTTGCCGCGCCCGCGCGCCAGTCCGGACGCGTCGAGGCCGAGTCGCTCACGGCCACCGTCAACGCCGGCCAGACGATCACCGCGATCACCGACACCGCAGCGAGCGGCGGCAAGTTCAGCAAAGCCGCTCTGACCGCCGCGGGCGATTGGGTGCAATACACGTTCACCGCGCCCGCCAGCGGCACCTACTGGTTGAATCTCGGCTACAAAGCCGATCCGAGCCGTGCGATCGTCCAGGTGAGTGTCGATGGCGTGGACGTCGGCGGAGCGCTCGACCAGTCAACCAACGCCTTGGGCTATCCCGACGCGAGCCTCGGCGCGTGCACGCTGACCGCCGGCACGCACGTGCTGCGTCTGACCGTGCTCGGCAAGAGCGCGACCGCGACCGGCTACAGCGCCGCGCTCGACTACTATCGCCTGTCGGCCCTCAGTCCGATCGAAGGCGAAGATATCACCGCCACGCCCTCGCCGGGTGACAGCGCCGGACGCCTCACCGATGCCGGCGCCAGCAATGGCGCGCTCGAATTGTGCAATCTGAACGCGGTCGGCGACTACGTGGATTTCAGCGTCTTCGTGCCGGCGCCCGGGCTCTATTCGCTCAGCAGCATGGTGAAGAAATTCAGCAGTCGCGGGATGTTCCAGGTGACAGTCGACGGCTTGCCCACGGGCCCGGTGGTCGACGGCTACTCCGTTTCGCCCGCCTTCGTCGCCACGCGCCACGGCTCCGTCACCTTCGCCACCGCTGGCCAGCACATGATTCGCCTCGAGATCGTCGGCAAGAATGCCGCCAGCACCGGCTACACGATCGGCCTCGATTCGTTTGCCCTCGTTCCAGCCGCGCTCGGAATTGTCGCCCAGGCCGACCAGCTTCCCATCACGGCGAGCGGCGGCGCCACGTTCACGACACCGACCTACTTCAATGCGCGCGGCGGCAGCTACTCGAAGGTGACGCTGCTTGGCGTGATGGACACCGTGACCTACACCTTCAGCGTCCCCGACGCCGGCCTCTATTTTCTCGCCGTGCGCTACGTCAGCGGACCGGACGGCGCGCGGTTCCAGATGAATCTCGACGGCACCGATGTCTATGCGCCGATCGACACCTATGCCTACGCGGTCGGATGCACCGAGGTCGGGATCGGCAGCTATTCACTCGCCGCCGGGGCGCACACGCTGACGTTCCGCGTGACCGGGGCCGCGGATTGCAGCACCGGATACGCACTCGGGTTGGACACGATCCGCAGCACCCGTGTCCAGACGGTGATCCGCCGCGAAGCCGAGCTGTTGCCGACCACGGTAAGCGGTGGCACCTGGGCGATTGCCGCGAATCCGCCGCCCGCCTCCGGTTCGTATGTGGATGCCGACATCGGTCTCGGCGACTACGTGCGCTTCCAGTTCGACCCGCTCCCCGCGGGCGTCTACCGCCTCGAGACGGGCTTCCTCGCCGCGACGGACCAGGGCCGGTTCGTGGCGCTCGTCGACGGCTACACCGTCGGCCGCACCCGCACGGCGGTTTACAGCGCGACGCCGCAGATTCGCGATGGCAACGACATGAACACCGACTTCGGTTCCTTCGTGTTGCCAAGCCCGGGCACCTACAACGTTGCCTACCTCACCGCGTTCACTTCGCCCGGCACGCGCATCGGCATCGACTACCTTCTGCTGACGAAATACGAGAGGGATCGCTGATCTCGCCCGGTATACTGACCCGGCCGGTCCGCTCTGCCGAATGATCGGAAGATCGCTCGGCGGCCCAGCGTGGATGCCCGCGGTATATCCTCCACGGACGTGCTTCGATCAGTCATCCTGCTGAAAAGCAAAGAGCTGCCTCGAAAGGCTCGAGGCAGCTCTCAAAAGTGGTGGTGGAAGCCCGAATTCGAAACGCACCAAAGTGGCGCTAATAGTTGTTTCGAGTGAACGCCAATCGCAGTCGCTGCACAAAGGATGATGGCAGGTGCGGGATCTGCGGACTCAAGCGGAGCGCCGCTCTGCTCGGATTTCGGCCATTCGCGCCGGTCACGTGCCGCTTCCCATACCAACATGATCCCTCGGTATTCCAGCGTCAGCGCGCGTCGCTCGAGAAAACCGGTTTGAACATCTCAAAGCACATGCGTCCGGCGAACAAACTCACCACGATCGAGCCGAGCTTGATCTTGATCAGCTCCTCGAACAGCTCGGCTCGGCATCGCTCCGGCAGAAACTTGGCGCTTTCATCCGCGACCAGAAAGAATGCCGTGGCGAGGAGAAACACCGCCACCGTGGGCAGAGCGAAGCCAAGTTTCGCCAACCAACTCCGCACTTGCGTGTGTCCGTAGTGCATCGCTCCGCACAACAGGAGAAATCCTCCGAGGTGCCATTTCCACGTGGCTCCGGTGTTCTCGACCATTGCGGTCACCACCATTTGCGAACGTGTCGCGTGGTCGATTTTTTTGGCTTGGTAATCGGTTTGAATCTTGCCCAACCGATCAGCGTACGCCGGGAAATCGTGCCAGGCGAAGCCAAAGCAAATCAGCGTGCCGAGTATCAGCCAGAAGGCGCGGTTTTTCATGGGATTTGAGAAACGGCACTCGCCTGAATCATGATGGATGTCATCCAGGCGACGATGCCGCGCACCAAAATTCCGACCCGCGCCGGAATCGCGACGCCTTCGTGTGTACCAACCAACGGCAGCAAGAGAGCTTCTGGAGTGCAGCAGTTCGTCTACGCGACTCCGTGCCGGTGTCCTGAGGGGAGGCGATCCCGCGCCGGCGTGGGCGTCACGCCGAACCATTGTCTCAGGCCGCGCGTCGCGATGTCTGACGCGAGAAAAGCGCCGCGACCGCGCGCGCGACGGCACGGCCCATCCGCGGCGGCACACTGTTTCCAATCTGGCGAGCGATGTACGAATCCGGGCCGCAAAACTGCCAGTGGTCGGGGATGCTGTGGATGCGCGCCGCCTCCCTCAGCGTGATCATCCGGTCAGCCGTCGGGTGGATGTAACGGCCTTTTGACGGATTGATGAATGCGGTGCGCAGGGTGTTCGCGGGAGCATCCAATTCCATGCGCCCCCAGACGTCGGTCGCCTCGCTGTGGACGTTCCACCAGGAGCGCGGGGCCAGTTCCGGACGTCTCTTCATGATGTCGCGCTTGTCGCCACCGGGCGGGATGGCGCGAATGCGAGCTTCGGCGAGAGGGGATAGTGGGCGCGCACGATGGAGATGGTCATTGCCGGCGGCGGGGCTACCAAGGCCATCGATCGCCCTGCGAACGGTGCGGCATCCGCCGCGGAGCGGGGTGATCTCCGGCAGGCCCAGCTTGGAGGCGATGGTGAACGAACGCGTGCGCAGCTGCGGCACGCCGAAATCCACCGCGTTGAGCACCTGGGCATCGACTTGGTAGCCGAGCCTGCGAAGGCGCCGCGCAAGGCGCTCCCAGATGGGGGAGTCAAGAAAGGCCGCGACGTTCTCGATCACGACGACCGACGCGCCGGTCAGCTCGGCCCATTTGGCCACCTCGAAGGAAAGAAAGTTGCGCGGGTCGTTCTGTTGTCGCTTCCCCAAGGTGGAGAAGCCCTGGCAAGGGGGGCCCGCCGTGATGATGTCGCAAGGTCCAACGGGATCGACGTTCCGGATGTCCGCCTGCACGACGTGCGGGCCGAGGTTGCGGCGGTAGGTGTCCGCCGCGTGCGGGCAGAGTTCCACGGCCTGGATGGGCTCGAACCCCTCCATCGTGAATGCGTAGCTCAGGAGGCCCGCTCCTGAGAACATCTCGATCATGGTAGGCGCCGGCGCTGGTCTCATTGGCGACCTCCGGTCTTCGCGAACGCGCGGCGCAGTGCCCACTCGACCCGGTCGCCCCGCGTCTCGCCGCGGTGCTTCGCGTCCGCGTCGACGATCTGAACCAAGTCGCGGTCGACATAGGCCTGCATCGGAAACTTGCCCTCGCGTTGCATCCTCCGGCGGAAGCGGCGCTGCGCCTCGCGGGTCTGCTCGGCGCGGCTGAGCGGGGACTTCCTGCGTCGACCACGATTTTCCTTCATGCAGACAAACATGTAATCTGATTACATGTTTCAACACAATTCGCCGAATGCCGGCACGGTCGGGCGCGCTTTACCGGCTCGCCAAGGCGCGGGCGAGTTGCTTCAAATCCGGGCGCATCGCCTCCCCCAATGCCCCCAGAAATCGATGTCAGCCCCCTGAAGTTCAAGGTCTCCCCGCACATCGTCGAGGATCTCGGCGTGAACCTCTACACGACGCTCAGCCGAGTGCTGGTGGAGTATGTCGCCAACGCCCACGACGCAGACGCCGATGCCTGCCGCATTGTGATGGACGATGACGCGCTCGCCGCCGCGATGGCGGCCGTCAAGGCGTCCCACAGCGACGAAGTCGCGGCCTACGAGGCCCTCGACGACGCCGGGAAGAAGAAGGCCAAGCCGCCCGGCTCGCTCGGCAAGCGCACGCTGCCTGGCGATTGCAAGATCGTGATCGAGGATGACGGCGACGGGATGGACCGCCAGGAATTGCAGGACAATTTCCTCCTGATCGGGCGCCGCCGTCGGAGCGAGACGGGCCAGGCCCGCACGAAGGGCAAACGCGTCCTCATGGGACGGAAGGGACTGGGGAAGCTCGCCGGGTTCGGCGTGGCGCACCGTGTGGAGGTCATCTCGCGGAAGGCGGGGGAGAAGCACGCCGTGAAGATCTCGCTCAATCTGCCCGACCTCGTCGCCAAAAGGGAGACCGACTCGGTCTCGGTCCCGTTCGAGGTGCTCGCTGATGGCGGCGGGATCAAGAAGAAGGGCACGCGAATCGTGCTTTCACACATTGTGCACGACTCGATCCGCAGCGGCACGGACACCGCGCGCGCGGTCCTTGCGGAGCACTTCTCGATCGTGCGTCCCCAGCAATTCCGGATCACCATCAACGGCGACACGCTCAAGCCCAAGGAGGGCCCGTTCATGGCGGCTTATCCGCCGTTGGAGCGAGGCGACGCGTCGGTGCTCGCGAAGGGCCAGATCATGTCGGACGGCGCGCCGCACGAGTTCAGCTATCGCATCCGTTTCACGGAGGCAGGCAACCAGTTGCCGGCGGCGAGGCGAGGGGTGCGCGTGTACGCGCATGACCGGCTCGCCTCGGCGCCCGAGCTGCTCGACCTGAACACGGGTGTGCACGGCTTCCAATACATCAGCTACATGGATGGCGTGGTGGTGGCGGACTTCATCGACGACCAAGAGACCGACTACATCGCCACGGATCGCCAGAGCCTCCGCTGGGAGACCCCGCTGCTGGCGCCGCTGCGGAAATTCCTGTCCGATGCCATGAAGGCGGCGCTCAAGATGAGAGCCGACATGGGCGAGGCGTCGGCGAAGAAGAAGGCGGAGATGGATCCGTTCACGAAGAAGACGATCGACAAGGCGGAGCTTCCCACACATCGGAGGAAGACCGCATACCGGATCGCCGCGGCCCTGCTGCAGAGCAAGGCGGAGAACACCAAGGACTCGTTCTACCGCAAGTCGCTGCCGCTCCTCGTGGGAGGTCTTGGCCAAGGCGAAATCCTGACTACGATCTCGAACCTCGCTCAGGAGGAGCTGCCTGATTTCCAAGAGGTGGTGCGCACGGTGACGAAACTGACGGCCCAGGAGTTCGACGAGTTCATGACGTTCTTCCAAGGCCGGCTGGATGCCATCGAGGCGCTGCGGAAAATCTACCGGGATGTGGAGTTCAAGGCCGGCAAGAATGAGAAGAAGCTGCACGAACTGCTCAAGCGTAACCCCTGGCTGATCGATCCGACGTTCGTGCAATTCCTCACCTCCGACGAGCCGGAGGCAGATCTGCAGCACCGCCTCGCGAAGGAGCTGGGCATCGGCAAGTTCATCGCGAAGGGATATTCACCCGAGAAGGCCGAGGAGAAGAAGGCGTGGGGCAAGAATCGCCGTCCCGACTTGGTTTTCCTGCTCGGCAACGAGGGATTGCGGCGAATCGTCATCGTCGAGCTCAAAGCCCCGAACACGCCCCTGCATCTGGAGCACCTGACCCAGCTCAAGGGCTACATCGCGCGGGCGGAGGCCTGGCTTGCTCAGCAGGGCGGCAAGGCGGACGGAGTGGTGGTCGAGGGCTTCCTCATCGGGACGAAAGCCAAGCCAAACTCGAATGCCGAAGGCGCGGTCCTCCTCAAGGACGAGATCACCAAGAACCCGAAGGCCCAGTGGCGCGTGTTCGACATCGGCGAAATTCTCGAGCGCACGAAGGACGCCCACAAGGAGCTGCGGGATATCTACGAGAAGGCGGCGAAGCGCGCGGCGGCCGAGGGCTGAGCCGGCCTGACCCGTGACGGAGGCCCGCATGAGAGAACCGACGTGGAATCGCGATGAGCTGGTGCTGGTCCTCGATCTCTATTTCAGGACCGAGAGGCCGAGGCTGAATCAGCGCAACCCCCAGGTGGTCGAGATGAGTGCGCTGCTGCGGTCGCTTCCGATCCATCCCGCCGAGGCACGGACCATCGCGTTCCGCAGCGCCATGAGCGTGAAAAGCAAGCTGGAGAATTTCTACGCCATCGAGCACCCGGGCCACGGGCTTCGCCGGGGTGGTCGGCTCGATGGCGAGGTCTTCGCGGAGTTCGCGGGGCAGCGCGGGCGGCTCGCGGAGCTGGCCGCCATGATCCGGTCGGCTTCTGAACTTCTTGGGTCGACCGGAGCGAAGGGGACGGAGTGGGAAATCGACGATGAGGGTGCGATTGAAGGTGTCCTCGTGATGAGGTTGCACAAAATGCGCGAGCGGAATCCCGGGCTGGCGCGCAAGGCGAAGGAGCGAATGTCAGCCCGTCTCGATGGACGGTGGGAGTGCGAGGCCTGCCGCGCGGACCTGACCGTCCTCTACGGCGCCGTTGCGGAATCCATCATCGAGTGCCATCACACGAAGCCGCTCTCGGCCGCGGCGGGTCCGCGGAAGACAAGGCTCTCGGAGCTAGCGCTCCTCTGTCCGAATTGCCACCGCGCGATACACCGCATGCGGCCGATGCCGACGATCGCGGAGTTTCGCGCCGAGCTTGAGCGGCGCCTGGCACCGGAACGGATCTAATCCTCTCCGCTGTGCGGGTGAGGAGCGCCCCGGTCGCGCGTTTCTTCCAATGTGAAGAAACGCCCAAGCACACCCACCCGCAGTTGTCTCCATTGCGGTGCGAAGTTCGACGTGAATCCCAGGATCGGACGAAAGCACCGCTTCTGTTCCGCATCCGAGTGCCGGGCTGCGGCGAAGCGGCGCAGCCAGGGACGTTGGCTGAGCAAACCCGAGAACGCCGGCTATTTCAAGGGACCGTCGAACGCCTTGCGCTCGCGCCTGTGGCGCGCGGCGAATCCACGGCGCAGGCGGCGGAAGGACGGTTCGCGGCTGCGCCTGTTCGGCGGGGGATTGCAACGAACGTTGCGATCGGCAGGCGCGCAAGAAATGAACGAGCGCCAGCTCGCTCTGTTTCTCGGACTGGTCTCGATTCTTGCGCGCAGCGGCGAGCAAGAATCAATCGCGGCGAAAATCCGGGAAATCATGCTGGCGGGCGAAGCCGTCCTCCGCTGCGCCGGAGGGCGGCGCTGACCCATGCCAGCCCCCACCTCCCCAGTCCCCGCCGTCGCCTACGTCCGAATGTCGACGGAACACCAGCAGTATTCGACCGCGAACCAGATGGATCGCATCCGCGAGTACGCCGCCCGCCGCGGCTTCGAGATCGTCGAGACCTTCGCCGACGAGGGGAAGAGCGGCCTGAACATCAAGGGTCGCGAGAGCCTGCAGCAGATGATCAGCATGGTCACGGAGGGCAAGGCGGCGTTCAGGGCGATACTTGCCTACGATGTCAGTCGCTGGGGACGCTTCCAGGACGCCGACGAGAGCGGCTACTACGAATACATCTGCCGCCGCGCGGGCATCAGCGTGCACTACTGCGCGGAGCAGTTCGAGAACGACGGAAGCCCGACCTCCAACATCATCAAGAGCGTGAAGCGCTCGATGGCAGGCGAATACAGCCGGGAGCTTTCGACGAAGGTGTTCCAAGGCGCGTGCCGACTGATACAGATGGGTTACAAGCAGGGCGGCATGGCCGGTTACGGCCTGCGCCGGCTGCTCGTCGACCTGGAGGGCAAGCCGAAGCAGATCCTCGCGATCCGCGAGCACAAGAGCCTGATCACCGATCGGGTGAAGCTCGTGCCCGGGCCGCCGGAGGAGCAGGCGATCGTCCGTTGGATGTTCGAGGTGTTCGTAAACAGCGGATGGACGGAGGGTGAGATCGCCGCCGATCTGAACCGTCGCGGAATACTGACCGATCTGGGCCGCGCGTGGACCCGCGGAGTGGTCCACCAGATCCTCACCAACGAGAAGTACATCGGGAACAACGTGTATCACCGCACCTCGTGCAAGCTGAAGCGGAAGCATGTGCGCAATCCGCGCGACATGTGGGTGCGCTCGGACAGCGCGTTCGACGGGATCGTGGACGCAGGTCTCTTCGCCCGCGCCGGCGAGATGGTCCTCGCCCGGGCCCGCCGGTTCACTGACGAGGAGCTGCTGGCGCGTCTCCGGGAGGTGTTCGCGCGGCACGGGCGGGTCTCCGGGATGCTCATCGACGAGCAATCCGACATGCCGTCGAGCACGGTGTACCGTCATCGCTTCGGTTCGCTGGTGCGGGCCTACGAGCTGATCGGTTACACGCCGGAGTTCGACTACGCGTACGTGGAGATCAACCGTCAGCTGCGAGCCGCGCACCCGGGGATGGTCACAGGGG
Organism: Candidatus Didemnitutus sp.; assembly: GCA_019634575.1. Classification (NCBI taxonomy): domain Bacteria; kingdom Pseudomonadati; phylum Verrucomicrobiota; class Opitutia; order Opitutales; family Opitutaceae; genus Candidatus Didemnitutus; species Candidatus Didemnitutus sp. Next base: position 322,441 of record JAHCAY010000003.1, on the reverse strand, counting down.
TCGTGGACGGCCTGCAGCGGCTGGGTGCCGAGGTGTCGCGTGATCCGGCGACGGACCATCTTCTCATCAATCAGGAATACCGGGCCTGCGTGGCGCTCAGCCGCTGCCAGACCAGCGGCGCGGGTTCCGCGCGCTGGCTGGTGCGGTTCGAGCACGCTAACCCGGCGCACATCACGATCGCGGTGCGGATGAATCCGGACAACGCGACCGTGAAGGACTATTACCTGCTGCCCGCGATCGACGTGCTCAGCGGGCGCATCCGGCTGGCGGAGGAGAACGGCGCGCTGCTCGACTGCTACCGTTTCGACACGCTGGACTATTTCTTCGCGCTCGCCGAGCGCGTGCCGGTGGAGGGGGTGGCATGACCCCCGAGGACGGCGAGGTACACCTGATCCCCGTCACATCGATCCGCGTCGTGAATCCTCGCGTGCGGGATGCGAAGCGTTTCGAGGTGATCGTCCGCAACATCGAGCAGATCGGGCTCAAGCGCCCGATTTCCGTCACGCCATGCCGTCAGCCGGCGCCGGACGGCATCGGCTATGATCTCGTCTGCGGCCAGGGCCGCCTCGAGGCGTTCCTTGCGCTCGGGCAGACGCACATCCCCGCGTTCGTGAAGGGATTCGACCGGCAGACGAGCCTGATCGCAAGTCTGGTCGAGAACATCGCGCGGCGCCGGGTGCGCGCGATCGACCAGATCCAGTCGATCAAATGGATGCGCGACCAAGGGCAGAGTTTCGACGATATCTCCCGGAAGACGGGCCTCGGCGCGGCCTATGTCGAGGACATCGTGGTCCTGATCGAGCGCGGCGAGGACCGGCTCCTCGACGCAGCCCTGCACGAGCGCATCCCGATCAGCATCGCGACGAAGATCGCAGAGACGCCGGACGCGGACATCCAGCGGGTGCTGATGGAGGCCTACGAGCGGAAGGAGTTCAACCAGAAGACGCTCACGGCGTTTCGCGAGGTGGTGCAGCACCGGCGCAGCCTCGGGCCCGCGTACACGGACGGCCGGGGCGGCACCCGCGTGCGGCGCTCGGTGGACAGTTTCGTGGCCTCCTACCGCGCGCAGGCGGAACGCCAGCGCCTGCTGATCAAGAAGGCGCGCGCGTGCGAGGCGCGCCTGCTGGCCATCACGGCCGCGTTTCGCGTGCTGATGGCGGACGAGGATTTCGTGACGCTGCTGCGCGCGGAGAAGATCGGCACGCTGCCCAAGTTCCTCGCGGAGCGGATCGAGGAGGGCAAGTGATGGCCGGCAAGATCGAGGGCGCCTTCGAGCGGCGGACCGTGACGCTTCCATTGGACCGCATCATGCCGATCCGGCCGATCCAGGCCAATGACCAGGCCTTCGGGAAGTTCCGGGCGATCCTTGCGTCGATCCGCGAGATCGGCGTGATCGAGCCCATGGTGGTCCATCCGCAGCGCGGGTCGCGCGAGAACTTCGTCCTGCTCGACGGCCACATGCGGCTGCGCGCGCTGCGCGAGCTGGGCCGCGCGGAGGCGGTGTGCCTGGTGGCCACCAACGACGACGCCTTCACGTACAACGACAAGATCAGCCGGGTGGCCCCGATCCAGGAGCATCGCATGATCATGCGCGCGATCGAGCAGGGGGTTACACCCGAGCAGATCGCCCGTTCGCTCGACATCGACGCGGACCGGATAAAGCGAAGCATGAATCTCCTCGACGGAATCCATCCGGACGTCGTGGAGATGCTGAAGGACAAGCCGATCACCGATTCCGCGCTGCGCGTGTTCAAGAAGGTGAAAGCGATGAGGCAGCTCGATTTCGCGCACCTCATGGTGAGCATGGGCAACTACACCCGGGGTTACGCGCAGGCGCTCCTGATCGCGACGCCGCCGGACATGCTGGTGAAGCCCCAGGCGCCGAAGAGCGTGAAGGGATTGAAGCCCGAGGAGCTGGCGCAGATGGAGCGCGAGATGGAGACGTTGGAACGCGATTTCCGGGCCCACCAGGACGGCTACGGGGAGAACACGCTCTCGCTGAATGTCGTGCAGCGGTTCGTGAAACGGTTGACGGAGAATCCCCAGGTTGCGCGCTTCCTGACCAAGCGGTATCCCGAGATACTGGAGGAACTGAATGATCTCGTCGCGCTCGAGGCGCTCTAGGCTCCGGCTCCTGGAGCCTCGGCCGCGGTCCCTGGTTTCCCGACGTCCGTCCGGACGGCCTTCGCGAGGCTCACCTTGTCGTTCGCGACGACTATGAAATCGGGGGCGTCGCGGAAGAATGAGTCGTAGAGGCGCGCCCCGCGGATCTCCGTGGTCGGAGTCCTGAATGTGAGCGCCTCGTTGATGAAGAATCCGTAGTGGTCGAACTTCTCGTCCCAGAGCCCGTCGGTGCTGAACGGGTAGGAAGGGTAGGTCTGCGCGTTGTACTTGGCGCGCATGATATGGACGAAGGCCTTTTCCGCGTCCGCCGCCAATTTGGCCGAATCAAGAGGCGGCTGAAAAAGCGCCGAGTAATCATCATCGTCCCCTCCGATCGATATCATCTGAAGATCCTCCACCGCGAAGAGGAAGATGAAGAGCTCGTCCGAGAGTCGCGCCGTGTCCCTGAACTGCGTCTCGTTCCCGAGTATCCGGCTGCGTTTTTCGTGGGCGGTCTTGAACAACCGCGAGAAGCTGTCGCCCGTCTTGGAGATGCCGACGTAGTACAGGTCGAATTTCGTGAACAGGCGAAAATTCTCCAGCCCCGCGGCCTGCACCCATCCCCGCGAGAAAAAGAAGATCAGCCGGTCCGGGGTGAACCAGTGGACGAGATCGTCCGGATCCGGGTTGCGCGTTCGCCCGACCGAGCCGGGCTTCACCGCGTAGACGCGGATGATCTTCGGACCGTATTCGAGCGCGAGATTTCTGTCCTTAGGGACGGGGAACTGGGCCGTCGGGAGCCGGATCCCGCGAAGCGCTATCTCGCCGCAGACGAGGTCGAGGGTCAGGGCGTCCTCGGCGGGATCGATGTTTTCGAAAAGGACCTCCCGTCTCTGACCGATCATGTACAACTTGCTGCGGCTGCATTGCTCGCGGACCTCAGCATCCTTCCAGAACCATTCGCCTTCCTGGTTGGAGAAGGGTGCGATCACGAGATCGAGGTTGTGCTGGCCTGCTTTGTTCATCGGGGCTGCGACCGGTTGTGGAGAACACGCGGTTGCCGCGCGTGACGAGCGAAAACTTGCGAGGGACCTCGCGGCTCCCTGCCGAAATCAGGCGCCGCGCTCCGGCGGTGCGAATTCGTCCTTCTCGTCCTCGACGAACCCGGCCGCGGCGAAGCGGCGGATGATCGCGCGATAGCGATGGTCCGGGCAGTCGACGAAAGAGCCGGACCGCCAGTCCCCGCCACCGGGAGTCTCCATCACGACAGCGCCATCCGACTTGGTGATGAAGCGCGGATACCGCAGGAACCCGAAGACCGTCTCGCGGCCGCGCTGGTCGGTGACGACGAGGAGGACGCCGTGTTCCGGAGCCAGACGACAGCATCCCTCGCGGAGATCATGGGACCAGCATGAACCCGGCGCCAGCACGACGTCCCGCAGTCGTGGATCCTCGACGGTGAGCGGCCGCGCGACCCGCCGTGCGAATTCCCTCCGCTCCGGCGTGTCGAAGGGACCGTTGACCACGATAGTGGGGGCGAAGCCCAGCAGCTTCGCGTCGCCCTCGACGTTCGCGAGGAAGTCAGCGAGCTCCGCGGCCGGAACCGCGGCGGGTGCTCGGATCGACCAATGGTAGCTCAGTCCCATGTCGCCAGGATGCGGGTCGACGTGTGTTTGCCCAGGACAAAAACGCCCGCTTCCCGAGAACTTGGGCGGGCGGAGGTGGGCCTGCGCCTCGCCGATGCCCGACCTCGCCTTTCCCGGCCATTCCCGGCATATTGGTCTGGAAGCCGTCGCGATTTCCGCGCAATTTTCCAACGGGATGAGGGCCGCATCCCGCGCCTGACACGCAACATGCCTGACCAAGCAACGACCGCCCCCGGGGACGGCGACAGCCCCGTCGACCGCATCATCGAGCTGCTGGAGATGCAGCTCAACACCTCCGGCAGCATCCAAGCCGCCCGGAGCTTCGCGATTCGCCAACGCAATCCCGAGGCGCTGGTGGACGAGGCGATCCGGATCCTCGCCGCGCGACGGCGCCTCTTCGAGGACCGGGAGCCGGCCCCCATCGCGGACGACACCCGCCTGCAATGGTACCACGGATTGACCGGTCTCAACGCGCGCTGCTGGCGCGACTACGTCGCGCGTCTGCGCGCGCTGGGTTGGACCGACGCCATGGTAGAGACGCTCGACGCCACGACGAGCCGGGCGCTGGGTTTGCTCGATCCTCCCGGAAACGCCGCGTTCGCGACCCGCGGTCTCGTGTTCGGCCGGGTCCAGAGCGGCAAGACAGCGCACTTTGCAGGCGTGATCGCGAAGGCGGCTGACTGCGGCTACCGATTGGTGATCGTGCTGAGCGGCGTGACGAACGGACTTCGGCTCCAGACGCAGAAGCGCCTCGATCGCGACCTCTCCGGGGATGACAACGCGCGCTGGTTCTGGCTGACGCGGCGGGAGATCTTCGGTGACTTCGAGACGCTGCCGGTCCGCAATGTCGATTTCTGTCTCGGCGGAGCCGGTGGCGCCCGCGCCATCGCCGTGGTGAAGAAGCAGTCGAACGTGCTGCGCCGGCTGATCGACTGGCTGGGGCAGGGCAGCGAGATGCTGCGCCGTTCCTGTCCGGTCCTGGTGATCGACGACGAGGCCGACCAGGCATCGATCAATTCCGGCCGGTCAATGGACCGCGACGAGCTCACGCGAATCAACGGCCTGATCGTGGATCTCGTGAGCGGCTTCCCGAAATGCGCCTACGTGGGGTACACGGCGACGCCGTTCGCGAACGTGCTGACGCACCCCGACTACCCGGAGAACCTCTATCCCCGCTCATTCATCTTCCCGCTCGACCCGCCGCCGGACTACTTCGGCACCGCCCGGATCCACGGCCGCGCGCGGCTCAACCCGAGCGAGCCCGACGAGGTCACCGACGGACTGCCGCTGATCCGCGAGATCCCCCTGGCGGAGATCGGATCGCTCCGGCCGGCCACGCGTGCCATGGCCGGATTCCGCTTCGAGGCCACGCCCTCGCTGGTGGATGCGCTGCGCTATTTCTTCCTCGCCACCGCCGCCCGACTCTTCCGCGCGGCGATCGGCTCCCGCGCGATGGATTTCAGCACGATGCTGATCCACACCTCGCACCGGGTTGCGGTGCACACCGCGTCCGAACCCGTGATCCGCGCCGCGATCGACGCGCTCCGTCGCGAGGTGAGGGCTAGGGAGTTCGGCCCGTGGCAGTCGCAATGGGCGCAGGAGATGGCCGCGATCGACCGCCGCAAGCTGGATGCCCGGCTCGGTGAGGTGGATTTCGACGACCTGCGCGATCACCTTTTTCCCGCGCTCGATCGCGTCCGCATCGTCGTCAGCAACAGTCTCCGTGACGAGGAGTCGAACGTCGTGTTCGAGGAGCGCGGCCAGATCCTCGTGGTGATCGGTGGCAACACGCTCGCCCGCGGACTCACGCTCGAGGGATTGGTCGTGAGTTTCTTCGCCCGCAGCGCGAACGCCTACGACACGATCCTGCAGATGGGGCGCTGGTTCGGCTACCGCCACTACTACGAGGACCTGCCCCGCATCTGGATGACGGCCGAGATGGCCGATCATTTCTTCGACCTCGCGACGGTCGAGGACGAGCTGCGCGAGCAGATCGAGACGCACCGCGCCCGCGGGCTGTCCCCGATGCAGGCCGCGGTGCGCATCCGCCGGCTCCCTCGGATCAAGGTGACTGCGCCGTCGAAGATGCGTTTCGCGGTCAGAGGCGAGATCAGCTACGAGGGAGCGCGGCCGCAGACGATCTACTTCGCCCATCGCGACCCGGGTTGGGTCGCGGGGAACCTCGACGCCACGCGGCGCCTCCTCGGCGCGCTGCCGGCGCCGGCGATCGCCGACTCACGCGCGATCTGGCGTCGAGTGCCGGTGGACCGGATCCTGAGTTTCCTCCGCGCGTACCGTTTCCATCCGCGGAGCCGGGATCTGGACTCGGCGCTGATGTGCGACTACATCACGCGGCAGAACGGGGTGGGACGGCTGCAGACCTGGAACGTGGTGGTGATGGGGCGTTCCTCCGCGATCCCGGAGCTCGGCACCGTTCGGCTCCGGCCCGACCTCGAGGTCGCGTGCATCAATCGTTCTCGCCTGAAACTGGGTGATCCGGCGACGGCCAACATCAAGGCGCTGATGAGTCGCGTGGACATCGTCTGCGACCGCCCGGAGTTCAATCCCGCGGCGCTGGAAAACCTGAAGGTGAAGGATCTCTTCGACCTACGCGGCGACGACCCTTCGGGAGTGCTGGTGATCTACCCGGTCAGCAAGGATTCGCGCCCGCGGGAGACGGGGGAGAGCACCGAACGCGCGCCGATGGCCGCGCACGACAACCTGATCGGCATCGCGATGATCTTCCCGGGACTCCGCGGCGGGCTCGGTGCGGCGGATTATGTGCAGGCGGACCTCCAGCCGCAGCCTTCGACCGAAAGCGACGAGCCCGAGGTCGATCCCACGGAGGCCACGGCATGACGGAGCAGGGCACGTTCGAGGAACTCGACGGCACGTGGCGGCTCGTGGAGCGCCCGGCCTCCGCATCACTGCGCTGCTCGCGGACCGGCCTGTGGCTCTCGGGCCGCCAGGTGCAGGTGGCGCTCGACCGGAACGGGGCGCGCCATCTGCTCCTGCCGCACGCCACCGGGCCGGACGATGGCAGTCTCTGGCGGAACCGCTCGATGCATCTTTCCCGCGCGACGCTCCGCGGCGAGGGCGGCGACACGGACACATGGCTGGTCCTGCGGTGCAAGCGCGCCGAGCTGGAGGACGCCTTTGCCCGGCTCTGCGCGGAGATCGTGCGGCGTGTCACGGATCATCCCGCCGGTCCGCTCGGCGAGCAATGCGTCGACATCCTGCGGGAGTGGCAGGACCTCCTCGGAGGATCCGCCGCGGCGGAGGATTCCGTCACCGGCCTCATCGGCGAGCTGCTTCTCCTGCGCCGGCTCGCGACGGTCGACGCACGCGCCGCGTGGGAGGCTTGGGAGGGCAGCCGTGGCGGCCGGCATGATTTCCGGCGGGAACGACGAGCCATCGAGGCCAAGACAACCACGCGACAGGTGGGCCGCGTCGTCCGGGTGAACGGCCTCATGCAGATGGAACCGCCTACCGGTGGATCGCTGCACGTGCGGTTCGTGCGCCTTGAGCGCGTCCCGTCGGGCGCGCTCTCAGTCCGGTCGCTGGCCGACGATCTGGTCTCGCTGGGCATCCCCCGCGGCGATCTGGCGGACGTCATCGAGGATCTGGGCCACGACGTCACGCTCGCGACGCCGGCTTTCGAGCTGCGCGAAACGCGGACCTTCATCGTCGACGATCGCTTTCCCCGGATCGTCCCGTCGTGCTTCGCCACCGGCGCCGGACCGGCCGGCGTGACCGAGCTTCAGTACAACGCCGACCTGGACCTCGCCACCGCCATCGACGACACGGCGGCGGAGGAGGCGATCGCGGCGCTGCTGCGCGACTGAGATGGAACCGTTGCTGCTCCAGTCCGAGACATTTCAGGAGGAGGGCGGTGCCCCCGGTCAGGCGGCGCGCAGCGCGCTCGGCCGGCCGCGACTCGACCCGATCTCGATGCTCGTGCGCGAGGCGGTCCAGAACGCGTGGGACGCGCGCGTGGACCGCGGCCGCGAGACGCGCGTGGTCTTTTCGGCGATGCACGAGAAATTCAGCGCGGCGGAGGGCCAGGTGCTCAGGGACATCGTGCTGTCCCAGCGGCCGGACAACCATCCTTTGTCGCGGCAGCTGCGGACCGAGTTCGGTCGCCTGATCCTGCAGGATCGCGGCACGGTCGGCCTGACCGGCCCCGCCTTCGTCGACCGCACGCCGCGGCCCGAGGATCGTTTCCTGAATTTCTGCCGCATGTTCGGCCGGACGGCGCAGGCGGTGGGAGGGGGCACCTACGGTTTCGGCAAGGGCCAGTACTTCCTCACCAGCGCGGCCGCGACGATCATCGTGCACACGCGCTCGATGGAGTCGGGCCGGGCGTTGGAGCGGCTCATCGGCGTGTCCCTCTGGAACGCGAATCCCGACGGCAAGGAAACCGGCCGCCATTGGTGGGGCGTGCAAGCCGCGGGGCGCGCCCCGGGGAAGGTCGGTCCCGCCGAGGGTGCGGCCGCCGCCCGCCTTGCCGCCGCGATCGGGTTCCGTCCGTTCGCCGATCGCGAGACCGGCACTAGCATCATGATCGTCGACCCGCGCTTCGACGCGGCGGCCTCGGCGGGTGACGTCGCGGCCCGCTGCATCGCGGAATCGATGGCGATCTGGTTCTGGCCGCGCATGCTGGGCGGCTGCGACGACCGCGGCACGCTCGCGTTCGAGGTTTCGTACAACGGCCGGGCGGTGCCGGTCCCGAACCCGGTGAAGCACGTCCCGCTGCGTCTCTACGCGGACGCGCTGCGCAACCTGCGCGATCACCTCCGGACCGGCAGGTCGGTGGTGCCGCCCGCGTCCGTGCACGAGGTCCGCAACTCCCGCGCGCAACGCCTCGGTTGGGTGAGCATCGCGCTGGCGCCGACGCAGCCGCGCGAGCGCCATCAGGTCGCCCGCATCGAGAACCACCAGTTCCGCGACCAGATCGGGGATGACGGGCGCGGGGCCACCCACCACGTGGCGATGATCCGCGCCCCCGGGCAGGTGATCTATTACGAGCGTTGCCGCGTTTATCCCGAGGAAACCCTCGAATACGCCGGGCTCTTCGTGGCGGCCGATGCGGCCGACGTCGAGGATGCGTTCGCGCAATCCGAGCCGCCTAGCCACGACGACTGGTCGACGGACGACATGCCGGACGAGCGCCAGCGGCAGATCGTGCGGGTCGCGCTCCGCGAGGTGGAGACGATCGCGAACGCGTTCGCGGACGCCGGTCGGCCCGACCTCGGGATGCTGGAGCAGGATCCGCTCGGCGCCGTCTCCGCGGAGCTCGGGGAGCTGATCTCCGCACCCGGCACGGGCGCGCGCCGTGTGCCCCGGGGGGGGGGCGGAGGCGGCGGGGGCGGCCGCGCGCCGAGCGGCCTCGCCGTGACGGGTCCCGGCCGGCTGCAATCCTTCGAGGGAAGTGTCGTGCTCGCCGTGCCATTCGAAGTCGGAGGGGACGTGACGGTGATCGCGCGCCCGCGGGTGCTCCTGGCCGGCGGCGGCGCGGAGTCCGACGCGCCCCGCGGCGGCGAGATCCCCTCGGTGGTCGGATGGCGGCGTTCCGGTGGCGCGGTGATTCGCACCGGCGCCCTGAACTTGGGGCCGTCGGACGGCGGAGATTGGGAGGCCCTCATTGGCGTGCCGGGGGATGTGGTGGTCGGAGTCACGCTCGAGCTATCCTGACATGCGCACGGTCCGTTCCCCCGCATACGCCCGTCCTGATCCCGAGTGTTTCTCGGCGGGACCGTGGCGCGCGCTGCACGGGCGGTCACTTTCCGATGGCGAGCCGATCCGCGATTGGGACCCGAGCCTCGCGCTGCAGTGCACCCGCGAGATCGAGATCGACCTCGTGCGACTCAGCCGGAGCGGCGGCCTGAAGCCCGGGGCGTTCGTCTCCCTGCTCCCGACATGGTGGTCGGAGGAGACGAGCCTGCGGGGCTGCGGGGCGGCCCATCACATCCAAGTCGGTGCGTCCGGAGGCCGGCAGCGGTTCACGCTGGAGATCACGGTCCCCGCCGAGGAGATCGCCGGTTCCCTCCAGCTCCGCTCCGTCCTCGTGCTCGCCGCAGCGTCGCCCGCGATGGAGCGCGACCGGCTCGCCCCGCGCAGGCCCGGCAGCGTCCTGTGGGAGGACTCGATCAGCGTCCTGCTGGAAGGCGACGCGCCCCGCTTCCCGATGTCGGTCGTGGATTTCGTGACGGACGCGGTGGGCCCGGCGTCCGCGTGCTGGTGCTTGGAATTCTCCCCGCCGGATCCGACGCTGCCCGCGATGGCGGCGCTGCGCCTGCTGGTCAACTCCCGGCATGAGATCTTCCGGCAGGCGCTGGTGAGCACGGCTCCGACCGAGGCGCAGCTCGCGATCCGATCCGGGCTGAAGCACGCGGTTGCCGTGGAGATGGTGAACCTCGCCTTGTGTCACGCGCGCGACCTCGAGCTCGGGCCGCACGAGGCCGGGACTGCCGGCCGCGTGCTCGCCGATCTGCTGGCCCGGGTGTTCCCGGGCGAGTCGCCGGTCGCCCTTCAGGAAAAAATGAAGACCGAGCCGGCGAAGCTCGCGATGGCGATCCAAGCAGCCATGGGACTTTACTCGCCCCAGGCGATGAGGGGAGGGGACCAGTGATCCTCTATCCGCAGCTGGCACGGAGCCCCGCCATGGAGAAGCTCGCGGCCGAGCGCGCCGCGCTCGGGATCGACGATTGCCGGCGCGCCCGCGCCACGGCGCACCGCGCCTCGGTCTATCTCCCGACCGGCGGAAGCGTCCGCGCGCCGGTGAGCCATCTCGCGGAGCTAGCGGAAAGGCTGACCGAGATCGCGATGCGGCACGGATATCCCCATGAGCAGGCGCGCAACACCGATGCGGACGCGGAGTGGTCGGAATGCCTGCACCGGTTCCTCCGGTTGACACCGCACCAGGCGGCGCACGAGGGGATGTGGCATTTCATGACACTGGTGCTCGTGCCGGACCTCGTGCGGTGGCGCTGGGGGACGTCGCGGGGGCCGGACGCCTCCGATCGCTGGATCACGACGCGTCACCGCCAGCGCAACACGTTCGGTCGCCTCTGGTGGCGCTGCGCCGTGCTGCACGAGGCGGGTGCGCCGGCGCCTTACCACAGGATCCATGCGCTCGGGGAGGACGAGCTGGTGCAGCTGATGGAGCGCACCAGCCTGTCCGGCAACCGGCGGCTGGCCGGTGTCACGGCGGACCTTCTCCTCGAGACGACGCGGGCGAACCCGGACGTGAACCGCGCGACGCTCCTGCGCGACCAGCAGAAGCGCATCCTGCGCCTCGGCGCCTTCATGGAGTTCCAGGCCGCCGGCGACGAGGAGCTCCGCGCGCTCGTGCGGGAGACTTTCGGGCAGAGCGTCCGCGCCCTCCGCGGCGAGATCGCGCCGCTGGCGAGCATCCGGTCAGGGCGCGCGGCCCGTGAGGATGCCGTGGACCAGCGCGCCGAGGCGTGACGCCAGCCATGGCGGCACGGCGTTGCCCACCTGCTTGTACTGCTCGGTGATCGGTCCCTCGAAGAGATAACTGTCTGGGAAGGTCTGAAGCCGCGCCGCCTCGCGAACGCTGAGACTGCGGCACTGCCGGGCGGACGGGTGGATGTAGTAATGCCCGTCCTTGGCGATGTGTGACACGACGGTCGTGGACGGGCGCTTGCCGAGCTGCACGCGGAAGCGATCCCCGAACGGCATCGTGTCCGGATCACGGCCCACGTTGGCATGCTCCGGCAGCAGGAATGCCGGCACATCGTGAAGGGTGGGTGAGCGATGGTGCACCGCGCCGTAGGCGGCCCAGTACATGTACCTGTGCAGATCACTCGCCATGTGGCCGCGGCTGTTGTGGTTGAGCACGCCGCAGGGGGCGTCCTCGTACCATTCGCGCAGCGCGCGCGGGCCTCCGCGGGCCCGCTCCATGTGCGGTGCCCCCAGCGGCAGATCCGTGCGCAGGCCGGAAAGCTCATGCGCGAGCCGCCCCGCGACCACCGGCTCCATCGCCGCGATCCGCCGTGGCGTGAAGGCGCGGGCGATTTCCGCGGCCCAGGCGGGTCCTGAGTCGCCACCGCCCTTGGAGAGGCGGCTGCGTATCGCGGGCAGGTCGGAGACGACGTCCGCCACCGTGTGGATCACGCCCGGATCGGGGCGCATGAGCGGCGCCGCGGCGAGCTTGAGGTCGGCTCGGAGACCCAGCAGGAAGATCCGTGCGCGGGACTGCGGCACCCCGTGCTCGTCCGCCCGGACGACGAATCGTCGCGGGTCGTCCGATTCGGCGCCATCCCCGAGTGCGTGGACGGTGTATCCCGCCGACCGCAGATCGGCGCAGATCATGTCGAACGTCCCCGCGCCTTGGAACTTCGCGGAGAGCAGCCCGGGGACGTTCTCCATCAGGAACACCGCCGGACGGAACAACCCCACGATCCGCAGGTATTCCCGGTAAAGGACATGCTTGTGATCCTCCGCGAAAGTGGCGTCGTTCCTTCTCCTCGCGCGCCCGACCAGCGAGTACGCCTGGCAAGGCGGGCCACCGATGAGCACGCACTCGCCCGAGCCAGCCCGGCGCAGCGCCCGGCGGATGCGGGCTTCGATCTCCCGGTCATGCGCCGGGTCCCCCAGCCGGGCCTGCATCGCCTCCTCCGCGGCGGACTGGGCCAGGTCGCCCGCGCGCCTCATGAGTTCATCCCGCGTGATCTCACCCCTCGTGTACCGAAGGTAGTCGTCCAAATCGCCGCGCTCGGCGAGCTTGCGGAAAAGCGCCCTGAGTTCGAGCGTGCGGTGCGCGAAGGGGTCGCATTCCACCGAGATCACGGTGCCGAAGACCCTTCGCCCCCGCACGTCGCGGGTGCGGTTGAAGCCCTCGTTCAGGCCTCCGGGGCCGGCGAAGAGATCGATGACCGGGATCAACATGAACACCTCCTGGTGCCGGCCGGCGTGCGAGATGTCCAGGACGAAGCGCGTCCCGGTTTGCTTCCGCTCGCCGGACGGCCATCATCGTCCCGGTGACACCTGCCAGTAAGCGCACCGACATCATGGACGTGGCGGCGCGGTCCGCCCTCATGTCGCGCATCCGCGGCAAAGGCAACCGCTCGACGGAGATTCGCCTGATCGCGATCATGCGCGAGCTGCGGGTCAGGGGCTGGCGTCGTGGCAGCCAGCTGCCCGGTCGTCCTGATTTCGTGTTCCCGGCGCAGCGGGTGGCCTTGTTCGTGGACGGATGTTTCTGGCACGGTTGTCCTCGGCACTACACCCGTCCCTCCGGCAACGCGGAGTTCTGGGAGCGCAAGGTGACGCAGAACCGTCTTCGCGATCGGAGGGTTGATCGCTCTTTGCGTATGCTCGGCTGGCGCGTTGTTCGGATCTGGGAACATGAGCTCGTGAAGTCCGGCCGTGGCCGTCTGGCCCGCCGGCTCGCGAGGGTGGTCACGCCTGCTCGTCGGCCCAGATGAACGGCGGATTGTTCCGCAAATCGTAGGTGTCGCGGATCTCGTCGATCAGCCGCGCGAACGTCAGGAGGGATCCGGCCGCCGGCACTCCGCGTCGCGGGGGCGGTGAGAGGACGTCGAGATACCAATCGTCGCCGCTTCGCTCATCGTAGACGCCGATGAAGAGTCGCTCGAACCGATCGGTCGGATCATCGGGCTCGCGTCGGTTGGCCCGATGCCGAAAATAGCGGACCGCGCTGCCGAAGGATGAAATGTCGCGGCTGTCGTGGCAGCTGGTCAGGGGCAGGTAGATCACCCCCGTGAGGACGGCGTACGGTTGGCGCTGGTGGTAGTCGTCCGCCTCCGCCCGAAGCTCGTTCTCGACGCGCGAGTAGTTCTTGGTGAAGCGCCCCGTGGTGGCGTCGGCATAGTTGATGGTCTTGATGCTGACCCCGAGACCGAGCCCCAGCTCGGGCGTGCTGTAGTTCACGTCGAGCTTCTTCACGCCTCGGGCGGTGCGGGCCTGTGATTCCTGCCTGGTTCCGTCGGCGTTGGGCAGGATGCCCTCGAAATCCCTGCGGAGCGCGTTGGCGAACTTGAGCGCAAGGTGCCGCGACAGCCGCTCGGCGTAATTTTTCTTCTCCTCTCGCGAGGCATCGATCGCGGGCCGGGGTGAGGAGGCTTCGAGTTCGTGCAGGATGGACATTTCAGGCAGCTTTGTCGCCGTGCCGCTCGATGTGCCGGGCCAGGTCGGCGGCGAATCGCGGCGGGTAATCCAGCGAGCTGGCGGTGAGGCGTCGGAGGAATCCCTCGGCGGCTTTCCGTGACAGGGGCTTGCCGGGGAATTTCAGGAAGGAGAGCAACGAGGGCCAGCGATTCGCCAGCGGCCATTGCGAGATCTCGATGGCGTGCCTCTGCTTGCCATCGAACCAAGCCGCGGTGGGGAACGGGGTTCCCGCCTTGAGCGGCCTTGAAGCGGCGAGCACCGGCTTGCCGGGTTTGGCCAAGCGGCTGCCGACCCACGCGGCGGCGGGGACGGTGACGGCGTTGCCGACCATTTTCCAGCGCATCGATGCGCGTGTCACGGTCTCTGCGGGAAGGGTCCAGTCGACCGGGAAGCCCTGCAGTCGCTCCGCATCGCGGATGTCCGGCGTGATGAAGCGACCATCGGGGCACCAGATCGCCGGAGGCGAGGGGATGCCGACCGTCGATCCGCCCTTGAGCGTGGGTATGCTGTCGACCGCCCACCCGAGTCCTCTCGTCCCCTCGGTCCAGTAGAAACCGCACGCCAGGCCGGCGTGGTCCATCTCGGCGGGATCACCGGCCTCGTCGGCGAACAGCACGGATCGCGGATCCTCTTTCAGCGACGCGATGATGAAAACCCGCTTGCGCCGTTGCGGCACCCCGAACGCGCGCGAGTCCACGACGCGGTAGGCCCAGCGGTAGCCGAGGTCCTCCAAGGACGATGCCACGAAATCCATCGCGTTGCCCCGCGCGAGCTGGAGCATGAAGGACACATTCTCCAAGAAGAGCCATGCCGGTCGGCGCCGCTTGATCAGCCGGAAGATCTCGGTCACCAGGCCGGAATTGCGGCCGCTGATGCCGGCCGTCCCGCCCGCCTGTGACAGATCCTGGCACGGGAAGCCGCCGGCGAGCAGGTCGACCTCCTTCGGAAGGGAGCGCAACTTCCGCACGTCCGCCACGATCTCCGTGTCCTTGAATCTTTCAGCCAGGACCTTGCTCGCGCCGGCGTCGATCTCGCAAAGCAGGCGTCCCTCGTGTCCGGCCTCCTGGAGGCCGAGCTCGATGCCGCCGATGCCTGCGAACAGTCCCGCGATTCTCATGTGCGTGAATGCTTTCCCGGGTCAGGGAGGAAAGCACAAGAACGAACTTCGTGCCGGGGCGCCGACTCTAGGCGAGCGGCGAGTCATCCGGCTCCCCGCGCAGACGGAACGGTCTGTCGCTGAGCAAGCGGTCGTGGGTGCTGCGGATTGTCCGCATTCTGCCGCGGAACAGATTCGCGAGCGCTTCGCGTTCCTCCGGCGACAACGGGGCCTCCCGCCAGAGCGACAGCAGCCGCTTGCCCAGCCGGTTTCTTTCCTGCCGTTCCAGCCAATCGCGCCACGGTCCGGGCTCATCCGATCGTGGTGTCTCCTGCTCGGTGCTGATGCGCCGTCGGAGGGCTGGGGGGAGCCGGCGGTGCCACGTCGCAAGGAGTTCGGCGGTGGCTTTGAGATTTCGTCCCACCAGATCGGGCTCGAGCCGGTCGATGGCGCACGACAGGACGCGAGGGTGCCGGGCGCCGACCAACGCGGCCATCTCGCGGAGGAGAGCCGGACGGGTCCTCGCCAGTCTCAGGAAATCCGGCGTGATAGACTTTTCCACCTCGGCCAAGGCTTGGAGACGAATCTCCGACGGACCTTCTTCGGTGAGTCTGGCGCGCATCACGCGGGCGCGCAGCAGCTGGAGTTGGTTGCCTGTGCTCGCGGCGACGGCGACCGCAGCGCCGGCGTGTTCCGCCGCAGTTCGCAGTTCTCCCTTCTGTTCCGCCAAGCCGGCGAGCAGGAGCATTAGGTCCGTCGCGACCGACAATCCCTTGGGTGTTCCGTCCCGCCCGATCTCCGAGAGGGCTTTCGTCGCGACCTCGCCGGCATCCTCCAGTCGTCCGGCCATGCGCAGCGCCTCCGCCTCCATGAGGCGGAGCTCACCCGATCGTGAGCGATGTCGCAGATTGAAGCTTTCGATCAACGACAAGGCCGCGGAGAGGTCCGCGCGACGCATGAGCAAGCGCGACTGCCGTAGCACCTCCTGCTCGGCATCCTCGAACGTGGCGGCCTCGTGGAGCTCGGGTGAAAGCGGCAGATCGAGCTTGCGTGCCAGGTAGACCTGCCCCGCCGGGGGCAACTCCTCCAAGCTTCCGGTCAGCAATGGCCCCACGTTCGGCCTCCATCGGCGATCAAGGATCGCGGAGCTTTCGCCCAACTGCAGCCGGTGATAAATTTCCTCCGCCCGGGCCGTCACGCCGGTTCTCTCGGAGTAGTATCGGACGGCGCGCTCATGGATCCGGCGCACCAAGCGGGGGTCACTTTCCGCGATCGCGGGCATCATCAGCCTGCGCACATCCGGGCGATGGCTGAGTGAACCGTCACTTTCGTTCACCATCACCAGGTCAAGGCGCCGACCCAGTTCGGCGAACAGCCTGCGCGCGCCGTTGGGACGGCTGATCATCAGCCCGCAAGGTCCGGCGAGCACCTCCGTGATCACCTCCGGAGTTATGCGACGCACCAGCAAGCCGGGAAAGGCGAGCCGCCGCAGGGATTCCTTGGGGAGATGCTCGAGGATGCGGTGGAAAAGTTGAGCCTGGATTTTCTCCGACTGCAGCCGGAGGAAACCGAACGACCCGGTCCGGAATTCATCCAGGGAGCTCCATCCCTCGTCGCGGATGAGACGGGCGGCCATGCGCAGCGCGAGCGGGCTCCCGCCCACCAAGCCTGCGATCCGCCACGCATCGTCCCGTCCCCCGTCGGCGACGCTTCCCTCGACCATCCTTTGCAGGAGCATCGCGGCGGCTTCCCGGTCGAACTCCCCGAGCTCCATTTTCCTCGGTTCCAGTGTCGTGAGCCGTCCGGCGGCCGGCGCCCTGCCCGAGATCACAAAACGGACCCGTTTCGTCTCCGCCGAAATCGCCCGGATGAACTGCCAGATGCCCTCGACGGCGGCTTCGCCCTTCGCTTGGACCTCCTCGAATGTGTCGAGGACCCAGAGGATCGGTTGGGGCGAGCCCCGGAAGGCATCCTCCAACTGTTCCGCGAACCGTTCGATCACCAGCCGATCGAGATAGTACGTCCGCTCGCTGTATGATGCGTCGGAGTCCGAGAAGGCTTCCGATGAGGCGAGGAGGTGCTTGGACCAGAGCTTCTCCTGCATCGGCATGCGTTCGGGGAATTGCGTCAGCAGCTGCGCCGCGGCTTCCGCCAGGAGAGTGGCGGGGCGGAGCGGGTCGATGGTTCGTCGATCGAAATCGAGATAAACGAAGGGCAACGGCGTCTCCTCGCGCTCCCCCGTGCCCATGTGATCCAGGATGAATCTCGCCAGCAGCGACGACTTTCCCACGCCGCCCGGCCCGTGGAGCATCAGCGGCGGCCGAGGCCGGAACGTGTCGAACAGGCTGTCCGATGCGCGTCGGGCGCGCGAACCCCAGCCGCTCGGAGGCAACGCCCCCACGTGGTCCGCAAGTTTGTCGAGTTCCTGTTTGCGCCCGACGAAGTGGTCGCCGGCCAGGCGATGAAACGGCGCGATGATCCGTGCGCGGGCAAGGTCCCGTTTCAAGGTTGCCATCGACGGGGTGTGCCAGGCTTCCCCGAGCCATCCGCACACTTCGACCAGCATGCCGATCTGCACCGGGTCGTTGCGCGAGTAGTCCGGCTCGCCGCCGACAAGAATCCGGTCGAGCAGCCGTTGGCGCTCGGATTCCCGGTCCGGGAACCGCATCGAGAGAAGCCTCACGAGATCCCGGGGCCCCAACGTCCTGAGGGCCGCCTGTCGTTCCGCCGGACGGAGCCGCCAGAGGTTCGAACCGTCTTCCGCCTCGACCGGCTCGCAGCGCGCCCGCAGAGCTTCGCGTTGCTCCGGAGTGGGAGCGAGCGCCTGGACAAACGGATCCTCAAGGTCGAATTCGGCGAGCACCGCCGCATGCCGCAGCGCCTCGCGGAGGTCGACATCGTCCCGGAGTCCGACGCCACGCAACCACGCGGCGAAGGTCGCGGGATCGACGGGCCGGAGTTCGTGATGCTTCGTCATAGCGCGTGCATCGACCTCCATAGTTTCAGCAACCGGCGCTCAAGCTCCCGGAGCGACTTTGCGTCGAACGGGGTCGCGAGGCCCTGCATTGCCTCGTTCAAGAGCTGATCCAACTCGGGGGGGCCGAGACTCCTCCCGGCCGCCGCGAAGATATCCCGCAGGTAGGTGCGCACATGCTCGGTCGTGATCTGGTCGAGTGTGTGGGTCACCGTGCAGATCTCGCATTCCGGCGGCAAATCCCGGTCGAAGCCGATCAGCGCAAGCCTGACCCGTTGGATGCTTCCGCTTTGCACGGCATGCGCAAGCTCCACAATGAGCTCGAACACCTCCGGCTCGAGGGTCGGATAATTGAGATTGTCGAACACCAGACAGAAATGCCGATCGTGTGGCTGCCGGCGGAATCCGCCGATCAACGCGTCCACCAGCTTCCGCACGACTCTCGTCTCTTGGGCGAGGGAGTCGACGCTTGGGGTCACGTTCAGGTTGAGTCGCTGCACGATGGTTTCGAAGACATGCCGCGGGCCGATCGAAGGCTGACCGAATCGCCGGAAATCCAGCAGTTCGCACAGCATGTTCGGGAGTATGTCGCCCAAGTGGCCGAGCAGGTTCCAGACGTGGGATTTCCCGATCGCGCCGTCCGTCACGACCAGGAGGATGGGCGGCGTGTTCTGACCGCCCAGATAGTGCCACGCCAAGGTTCGGAGCTTGTCGCGGTCCACAAACGCGCGCTGGCGCGTCACCAGCGCCTTCCAAGGCGTCCTTGCTTGGTAACCGGCGATCTGCGCTTGCATGACCAGCCGCATGCGAACCCCGGTGCAGCATTGCGTAACCTCCGGGGCAAGATGGGGAATCGCGACGATTGCGTCGAGGAGATCCGTGATCCATCGGCCCTGATCGGCCTGGCGGAACAGCATCTCCAGCTTAGCGCGCATTTCGGGTGGCGCCCCCGGAGGAAGCTCGCGCCGGATCGTGCGGAGCGTGACCTCAAGGTCGCCGTGATCCAGATGCGGCGCGCAGCCGTCCAGCAGTTCGCCCAAGCTTATCGGATCCATGCTCACTTGGTGCGGAGATGTCTCGCGATGAGTTCCAAGGGGATCGCTTGGTTGTAGCGTGCCACACCCTCGCGCGTGAATTCCGGATTTCCGGCGTGGTGGAGCGCGACCGGGTCCAGTGCTCCGTTGCAACAGATCGAACCGGATGAACCCGGCTCGGTGTTCGCGGTGTGCCGCACGCGGGTCGCGACCGGCGAATCCACCACCTGTCCCACGGCGAGCTTGAGCGGTTGCGCGGTGGGATGCTGGAGCACGTAAAGGTACTCGCCTGGCGCTACCGGGCGGGCGGCATTAAGATCGACGTGGCCCCGGGCTGCGCCGAACGACACACCGCCTGGGCGCTCGCGCCCGACGGGTTCGGTCAGGGTCATGATAGCGTAATCCAGCTCGGAGTCCGTCGCCGCCGGTTTGTCCGGGTCGATGTCGCCGGCCGCATACGGACTGGACGAGATCGCGTGCGAGGATGCCAGGCTGACTTCACGCCCCTTCCTCACGTCCAACTGGCCGGCGAAAGCTCGGTAGTCGAAGCGACAGACGACATCCCCGGCCGCGATCTCCCCTTTCAGCAATGGCTCGACGACATGGTAGTTGGTGAGCATTCGGTCGGGTCCGACGAGGAATCCGGTTCCCACACCTTGCCCCCGGATCTCCACCCGGCACATCAGCGCCTCCAGCCCCGTCAGTTTGGCGATGAAAGTGTCCACATCCTGGAAACAATTCGCCTGCGAGATGATGCGCTCCAGCGGCGCGCCGTCCGACGCGGCGAGCCCGGCCGGAGCGCTGGACAGCCCCCACTCGCGGGCGAGCCGCGCGAGGTCAGGGTCGTTGGTTCGCGAGGCGACTGCGCCGAGGATGAGCCCGGTCGTCCAACCCTGACGCTCCGCGGCGTCAATGACGCCCGCCACGATCAAGTCGTAACGGTTGGGCAGGCCCACCAAGTTGGCGAGACGGCGGTCCAACAGCTCGACGAGCATGAGCTCTAGGTCCTGCTGGGTGAAGGCCGTCTCCAAGGCCTGCCGCAGCTTCAGTCGTTGGGCGCCGTTAAGGTTCAGTCTTGCCATGGGGAATCGGTGGATCGCCGGCGGGTCGCCTCACACGCGGATCGCCTCGAACGAGGTCAGCTCCGTCCGCACCGGTGCGCCGGTGGCCGCCTCCTCGCCGGAGAAGCCGTCGTGTTCCGCCAGCTGATCGAACCGCAGGCCGGTCAGCCGCTCGATTTCGCGGATCCCGACCTGGAATGTCTTGTACCGGCCGAACGCGAATTCCAAGGCGTCGAGGTACTTCTCCTGGCTGACGAGATAGGCGGTGGCCGACGGACGCCCGTCCGTGACTATCGCCACGACCTTCCAGAACTCCCGCGGGATCATCACGCCGCGATACACCGGATCCGTGTCGCGGAACACGGGGCCGGTGAAGACGGTCGCCTGGAGCCGGTGCAGGCGCGCGTTCCTCAGGATGTAGTTCTCGAGGCCGAGCCAGATCTGCTGGTTGACGAGGTTGTACTGCGGGGAGCAGTTGGTGAAGTGGAAGGTGTCGTCGTTCGCCTCGGCGGCGTGCTCGCCCCAGACCGGATCCTCCCTCCGGACCAGGTGCCCGCGGTCGAGATCGTTGCCCTCGTACAGCTCCTCGCCGATCTGGTGCTTCCGATCGATGCGGAGGTCGTAGTACCAGGCATCGCGCCCGCGTTTGATCTTGTTCTTCTCGGACCCATGGCCGTCGATGTTGCAGGCCGTGAACACGGCCAGTCTTCTTGAGCGGGACATCACGAGGGAGAAGTTCCGGTAGTCGAGGACAGCCGGCTTGCCATCGCGCCCCGCGACCCAGTCGCTCTCGTTCGCGGAGCCGGGCAGGGCGATCGGAAATGAATCGAGGAAGGAGCTGTCGTATCCATTTCTGCCCTCGAAATGCCCGGCGTCATGCTCCCTCCGCGCCTCGAGTGATTCCAGCGTAGAGAGGGGGGCCGAGGCGCCAAGGCGGGCCATTTGGTGGAGTCGGATCATGGTGTGTTGCCGGCGCGGCGCGTGCATGCGGACGCCGGAGGATGAGCGCTGCTGTTTTTGGGGCGCCGTCCCATGGCCCTGGGGCGGCCCAGAAATTCCACAGGTTGCGGTTTCGGCGGCAACTCAAAACCGGAGCCAAGCGAAGCTCGCGGGGAACCCCGGATGTTCGTTTCCCGTCGCCCCGAAGGTCTCCTTCGGGCCGCGTCATATCCGGGTGGGTTTCCATACGCCGCCACGTTGTGTATCCGATGCCCGATCTCATCCCGCCGCTCCCTCTCCGCGAGCGCCTCGTCATCGCCTGGCGATTCTTCGAGGGCATCCTTCTTTGTGCGCTCATTTTCGGCGCCGTTGGCGCCGTCATTTGGATGATGTACGGCTTGGCGCGGGGGAGCCCCGGAGAATGAGCAAGCCGCCCCCGCTCACCCCGCTGGAACTGATCACGGCGCTGGCTGGTCTGCCGGACTGGAGCCATGTGGACGGGGCGCTCATCCGCGAGCACGAGTTTCCCGATTTTCGCGACTTCATCGCGTTCGTCACCCGCGCCTCGCTGATCGCCGACGCGGCCGATCACCGCCCGGAGTGGACCGCGGTCCGCCGGAAACTCCAGATCCGGCTCACGACCCACGACGCCGGCTGCCGGGTGACGCATAGGGACGTTTCACTGGCGCAGAGCCTCGATCGCCTTTTCACGGCGGGTGGAAAATAGCCATCGTCCGCGTCCGGATTGCGATTGTCTACGCCGACCGCATCGCTGAACTTCATCTCGGGCCAGCCAACATGATCATAATCCTGAGGGAGGCTCGCTTCGATCCTCACAACGCGGCAATCAAGTCGGCGTTGGAAAACCGATTTCCCGGAGTGGAAATCGCGCTGCAAGATCCCGCTGCTCCGCCGGCGTGGCCCGGCTTGCCAGCTTGGGATGACGTCCTCGTGGTGCCTTTCGACGCCGCACCGCTGTCGGCCGCGGCGATAGCCTTCGTGAGCACGGCGCTTCGTCGCGCGCCGAGCCCTTTCGTTCTGCCGGTCGCGGTCACGCGCGCCGGGCGTCCGCCGGTCCCTCTCGATGCGATCAAGGCACTGCCGTGGGAGGACGATGGTTTTGCCCGCGGTTGCCTGCGCATCGGGGCCCGCCTCGGGCTGGCCCTGCGCAAGCGCGACCACAGGATCTTCATCTCGTACCGGACAGTCGATGGCGCCGCGGTGGCCGTGCAGTTCGAGGAAGTGCTGCGGCGTGAGGGCTACAACGTATGGCGGGACGAGTCGAAGGATCCCGTTGACGGCCAGACTTCCATCGCGCCCGGCGAGAAGGTGCAGGCGCAGATCGAGGCGCACCTGATCACCGCGGATCTGGTGCTCCTCCTCGACACGCCGCGCGCGTGGGAATCGGAATGGATCAGTCTGGAGGTCACGCGCGCCAACGGGAATCTGATCCCGGTGCTGCCCGTGCTGTTCCGGCAACCGGGCGAACGCGTCCTCTGCTCCCGTTTTCGCGGTCTGGAGACGCTGCAGCGCGGCGCGGTGCTGGAGTTGCCCGGGCGGGACATGCCCGCTCGACTGGAAGACAGCTTCGTCGCGACGGTGCTGGGAGAGATGGAGCAGTTCCTCAGCGACATCTATCGCCGTCGGCTCGATCTGCCCCACCGGGTGAAGTCCTCGTTCCTCGCCGACAACTACGAGTGGACCGAGAAGGACCGGTTCCTTTACGAGGCGATCAAGCGGACGAACGGTCGCCTGCTGCATCGCGTGTTCTCGCACTGCTCGCATTTCGACGGCGTCTATGACCCCGCCTTGAGGACGTTCGTCGAGCATCTCCGGGTCCTGGATCCATCCCCGAACTATGCGCTGTATGTCTACGATGGTGTGGTCATCCCGCCCGCGCAGCTGCGTCAGATTGAAATCCAGGCTGGCCTTGCGGATGCAACGCAGGTGGTCTTGCTGCACCACTCCGAGGTGCTGAGTGTGCTGAAGAGCAACTTCGTCCAACGCCCATGAACACGCTTGAAGAGGCGGCTCCGCTGCACGGCATCTCGCTCGGATTCTCCGGCGCGGTGCCCGAGAGGAAATACTGGACCACAGCGACGCAGGACCGGGACATCCTCGAGTTCGTCTCCGTGTTGTCCGGGCTCGTGCTCAAATACGGCGGCAAAATCGTGCATGGCGCGCATCCGACATTCACGCCGGTGGTCCTGCGGCAGGCCGAGTTGCAGGGGCGGGCGGGAGGAGCCCCGGGTGTGACCATCGTGATGTCCGAGCTGTGGGCGAAGCACCAGTCCGCGTTCGAGCGGGAGCGCTTCCAGCGCGAGTCGCGCTTCCTTCTCGTGCCGCAGGTCGGTGCGGGCGAGGCGACCGATCCGGAGGTGCGCAATGCGAGTCTCACCGCCCTGCGTCACGTCCTGGTCACCGAGATGAACATGCTCGTCGCGGTGGGCGGCATGCGCCACTTGGGTTCCGGCTTTGCGCCCGGCGTCGCCGAGGAGATCGATCTGGCCCGGCGCCGCGGTCTGGCCTGCTTCATCGTCGGTGGGTTCGGGGGGGAGGCGGCGTCGGCCGCCGAGAAATTCAAGCTCGATCCCCGTTCTCTCCGCAACGGGCTCACGGATGAGCAGAACGCCGCGCTGCTGGAAAGCACGGATGTGTCCGCATGCGTCGGCCTCATTTTCGATCACCTCGTCCGCTCGGGCGCCAGGCTCGCCGCGCAGGCCGGCGCGAAATGAGCCCCAGCATGCGGCTTGATCCCATGATCGGGTCGGAGTCCGCGCCTTTCGCATTCCTCAGCTCACTCACCGCCGGGCACGAACGCCTGCGGTCGGCCATTTTCGATCTGGGGCAGGAGCATGGAAGATACGTCTGGGTGAGCGAACGCTGCCGTCCGGATCTCGGCGGCTGCGTCGACAAGCTGGAGATCGCAGATGTCCTGATCGACCGCGTCCGTGCCTCGCGCCACTATGTGGTGATTCTCGGCGGGGAAAGGCACGGGACCCCGATCCCGCTGGGGGAGCATCCAAGCAGCGCCTCGTACTTCGAGATCGAGCTGTTCGCGGCGGCCCTTTCCGGGAAACCGATCCACGTTTTCACGAGGGAGGGATTCAGCCCGGGGCCGCGGATGCGGGCCTTGCTGCAGATCCTCGCATGGAGTTTGCCGGCCACCGGATGGCGCCAGCCGATGAGCGACGCCGACATTGTGGCCGCCTTGGGTGAGCTGCTCGTTTTCGCCGGACCCGCTGCTGATGATCCCGGCGGCCGGAGGAATGTCCTCGCGCGTCTGATCCGGCAGTTCTATGTGACGCGCGGGCGCGGCGGAGAGCTGTGCTTCCTAGATCACCAATTCGAGTCTCGCGCGTCCGGACCTGACCTGGATCTGGTGGACACCCTGCTCGTGAAGGTGCGTGAAATCTCCGACCAGGAGCGCAAGCTCGCGCGACTCTGGCTCGCGGTGCGGGAGCTGATGGCGCGTCCGTTCGCCGCGAGCCGCGATGAACGGCTGCTGCGGCAGTGGGACAGCGTGCTCGGCTTGTGGGGTTCTGCCGCCGCGTGGTACGGTCTCCACGGGCATCTTTACCTCGGGGGTCGCGCGGCGCTCGGCACGATGGTACAGGTGCGGCATCGCCTGCGCGAAATCAGTCCCTCCGGAAGGGACATGTTCGCTCATCCCTCCACGGCCCTCGCCAGCGCCACCTATTCTATCGCCAAGCTCGCCCCGTGGCGCGAAGGGCGAGCTTTGCTCCACGAGGCCCTCGGACACCTCGAGCATCCGGACCGGGCGCGAGGGCTCAGGGCCGACGCGAACGCGATGGCGCTGCGCGGCAGCATCCTGCTCCGACTCGGCCACCCTTGGCGTGCGGCGACCGCCTATCGCCAGGCTTTGCGCTGGCGCTTGCGGGGGGAGGAGCCCGCCAAGGTGGGGGAGTCGATGTCCGAGTTGGGCTACTGCTGCCTCTTCACCGGCAATGTCGGCGAGGGGCTGGCCCTGCTCCGGTCCGGTTCCGCGTTGCTCGACCAACACGGCGGCGCCGGCTTCCGTGCCCGCGCGAAGCGCAAGCTGGCGCATGGTTTGGCCGCCACGGGCCGGTTCGCCGAGGCGCGGGCCGTGCAGCACGACGCCGCGGCGTTGGCCAGCCAGGACCGGATGTTCGACCAGCTGAAGTGAGGCCGCCCCGTCCGGTCTTCACCGTCCCGCGAGCCGCGCCGCCTCCTCGATCCAATCGTTGAGCCGCTCGCGCCCGTTGTCGTCGTGCCAGTAATAATCCTTGAACACCGACGAGGCCGCGCAGGTGGGGAACAGGAATTTCAGGAACGAGGTTTCAGGCACTTGGAAATCGTCCAGCGGATTGCGGCCCTGCACGGTCGTCCGACCCTCGCTGTCCTTGATGCCGTGGATATAGATCACGAGGAGGCCCTTGCCGTTCGCCAAGCTCTGCTCGATCTCGTAGCGCACGTAGCGGCGCTCCGCCGTTTGGGCGCCGACCAGCACGACCGTGACGCTCGTGCCGTTGAGCTGCCGGTCTATCCAACGCTTGATTTCCTTCTCGCCGTTGCGCGCCACCTTCTCCCATTCCGCCGCGTCGAGGAACTGGCTGGCCGTGCCCTTCGTCAGCCACGAGTTCCGCACTTGGGCGACCCGCCAGCTGTCCGCCTGATAGTGGAAACTGAAGAACACTCTGCGGCCCATCGTCAGCGCGGATCCAGTCTCTGGTTCAGCCAGTCGGCGAACCGGACATATCGGCTTCGGTCGCGATGCACGTACAGCGCGGCGCCGGTCTTGTCGATGTACGGGTAGAGCCCCAGGTATTCCTGGCCCCGGAAATCCCGATCGGCTTCATGCTCCGGCACGATCGGCACGATCGCCACGCGGGCCGTCGTCAGCGCGTCCATGTAACCGAGCTCCCAGGGCATCCACACGGATTGCCTCGCTGCCTGGGACGTCGCGAACAGCAGGCAGCGGCATTGGCGCATCCTCTGCCTCAGCACCGCGGCCGTCTCCGTCGTGACCCGGCTGCGATCCAGCTGGGGATCGTCGATCCAGTCCACATAAACGGTGAAGCCGGCGTCCACCAGTTCGTCGCGCAGGGCCTTGATGAGAATCGCATCCTCCGACGCATGCGAAAGAAAGATGTCGTACGTGCTTGTCCGCGAGGCCGCCGCGCGAACCTCGTTCAGGAGCACCCGCTTGGCGTGCTCCCTCCGCCCCTCCTCGGTGAAGTACCCCTCCAAGGACGCCCGGGCCCGCAGCGCCGATGCCGTGAAAAGTGCCATGGGTCTTCAGCGTCCCGCCGCCTTCGCTGCGGCCTCGACCCACGATCCGAAGTTGGCGTAGCCCCTGTCGTTCACCCAATCGTAGATCGGGACGATGGTGCTCAGCGGCCGTGCCCAGAGGCCTTCGCCAATGCGGAAGCCATCGAACGGATTCGCCCCCGCGTAGTCGGTGTTCCCCGTCCGAGGATCCCTGCAGTTGTGGATCCGCACCCCCAAAAGTCCGAGGCTCAACGCCCGTGCGCGCTCGATCTCGTAGTTCACCCAAGGGCGCCCCGCGGTCTCGGCGCCGATCAGCACCGCAAGGACCGAGGCTCCCTGCATCTGGGTATCGATCCAGCGCTTGATCGCCGCGTGTCCCGCGCGCTCGATCTTTTCCCAATCGGGATGGTCGATGAATCCGGATTCCTCGTAACCGCCCTTCGTCACGCCGCTCATGCGGACCTGGCTCACGCGAAAGATATCGCGCTCGTAGTGGAAGCTGAAGAACACGCGTCGTGCCATGGCGAAGATGGGATAAAAAATAGGCCAAGCCGTGCGAAGCACGGTGTTGGCCCGACGCAGTTGAATTCCGAACGAGACGCCCCGGCGAGCGAAAATTGAGCGGAATCGCGCGGCTTTTTGTATCGCCTGAATCGAACGACTCATCCTCCGGCGCGACGAGCCGAAGCGCCTCCCGCTGCGGGCGGGAGGCGCGCACGGGGATTCAACCGGCCGTCACCTTCGGTGTGGTGAGTATTTGCCGGTTCTTCCGGTTCATTTCCCGCAGCACCTCGCCGACGAAGGCCTTGTCCTTGTAATAGGGCTGGACGTTTTCCAACCGTTCATCGATGCGCTTCTTCACCGCCGCCGGTTGCTGGTCGTAGAACTCCTTTGCCTGCGGGAGTTGCTTCTCCACCAGTCTCATTTCCGACTCGTGGCGCTGCATATCCTTGTAGAGGAGCATATCCACTGCCCGCGCGGGCGCCTCTTTCACGACCCGGGAGTAATATTCCACATCGTGGCGGTTAGCTTCCTTGAACGCATCGAGTCGTTTCTGGATCTCCGGGTTGTTCCGGAACTGGAGCGGCGATTCGCCGTCGGGGGCGTTGTCGCCGGGTTTGGTCTTGATTGGCATGTTTGGTATGGGGTTGTGGCCGGTCACTTGGGAGGTGCGGACCGGCGGCTGGCACCGCGGGCTTTCGCCCAAGTCAGTTCAGCGCCGGATTGAACGGCTTGTCGTCCGGCGTGCGGACCAAGCGCAGCGCCAGATCGAACTGGGCGCACACCGCGGCGGCGTCGTTGCGCGACAGTGCGAACGCCATGAGCGTCTTGGCATCGATCTTCGGATCGGTGGAACCGAAGCGTTGGTTCAATTCCTCCGCCGCCTGATAATACTCGGCGGCGACGGGTTCGGGGACGGTGACATTCAGTGTGATCATGGTTGGTTGGGTGATTCGGAGCGGGGAGAACGGGGGCCGGCGCGCGTCGCGAGCGACGCGCCGGCGGCCTCCGTCCGTTTCGTTTCGATGTGCGCGGCCGACGCGGCCCCGCCGGCCTCGCGGCGGGGCGGAGTCGCTGCCGGTCGCAACAGCACGGCCTCGACGCTCGAGATTTCTCTTCGGGTGAGGGAACCGGTGGTGCGGATCTGCAGCTGTCGAAGCGGCACCTGCTCGATGGCATGAAGTGCCGCGAGGAGTTCCGACCAGTTCGCGATGGCGTCGGTCGACCACCGCGAGCGATCGTGATCAAGGGGGCGCCACCCCGAGGGATGCGGAGATGCGGCGGATGTGGACCGCAGGTGCGCCAGCGCTTCGGTTTCCGTGCGCACTCGCAGTTCGTCGCAATCGCGCAAGCGCTCGATCTCGGCCCTCAGCGAGGATACTTGCTCCCGCGCCGCGGCGCCCGGCGCCATCCGGCGCCGGGCGAACAACACACACGCGAACATTACCACGGCAACCAGCAGCAGGAGCCAATGACGGCGATCAATCGGTTCGCTCACGGCCAGCGTCCTTTAAGGGTGAAAGTCCGCTCGGGCGTTCCCGCCGGCAGCTCCGACAGCAGCCACAACCGGCTGCGCCGGAGCCCGTCGATCCACGCGGTCCACTGCGCTTCCGTCAGCGGAACGAGGACACCGCCTTCGCATTCGAAGCCTTGTCGATGGATGTCCAGGCGGGTGAGCACCACGCAGGGCGGCACGCTCCGCGCAAGCGCGTCGATCAACTCCACGATAGGGAGAGGGCTTCCCTCCAACTCCGCACGTTGCCGTCGGATTTCCGCCAGCGCCTGTTCATTGCGACGCAACGGCTCCAGCTCCGTTCGCAGCCGAGTGTATTCCCGCTCAGCCTCGGCCTTATCACGCTGGTCCGCCCACCAAGCCAAAGCCGGTGTCGCTCCGACCGTTAAGGCACTCAGCAACAGGGCCAGCGACAGCAACGTCACGATCTGGGGCGGCGTGACGAACGGCACCGGTGGCAACAGCTGCGCACAGTGTCGGGTCGCGATGACCGTCTGCCGACCCAATGCGTGCCCCAATGAATACACCCCGACGATGTGCCGTTCATCGATTGGCACCCGCTGCGCTAGTTGATCAACCAGCTTTTCGTCCGTGGTCACATACAGCACGAACTCGGTGTTCGATTGAGCCGGAACCCCGGCGAGGTGGCGCGCGACCGCGGTCAGAACGTCTCCGCCATGTCCCGCGCGGAAAGCCCGCACGCCATCTGAGGAATGCCGATACAGGCAGAACCTCTCGGGACTCAGCGCGCACACCGTCAGCGCCCCGGTCTCGGTGAGTTCCGGCGGCAGCGCGTTGAGCCACGTGGCCATCGGGAACACCGCGTTCACGGCGAAGCCGAGCTCCCGCAGTCGGTGCACGAGCGCGAAAAGAAACGGTCGCGTCTCGTAATGCAGCAGCGTGCTGAAGCGTTCCCCGTTCGCGAGGATCGGCTCGTGTGCCCAGACATGGCCAGGATGCGCGAGGGCCGGGTGCTCCTCGGCGAGCACGAGCGCGAGCGTGGCCCGATTGCCATTCGGGCACTCCACCGGCACCGTCGCGAAATCGTCCGGCTGGTACACGACGCGCAAGCTTCGCACCGGCTCCGGCCAGGCTTCCGCCAACCGGTCCGCCGCCTCGGTGATTTCGCCGAAGGGCACCGGAACCTTCTGGCCCGGAAGCCACCAGCGATCGCCCCAAAGCAACACAGTCAGTTCAGATTTCGGCGAGATAGACATAGATCGTGGTGGTTCCGTTGGTGGGGGCCGCGTAGGCAACGACGCCGGTGTCGCACGCAGCGCCTTCCACCGGCGCGAGCTGCGGTGCATTCATCGACAGCGCCAATTCATACGCATCGCGCGCGGGTGCGTTCGGGATCACCAGATACGCCACGATAGCCGTGGCGCTGCGGTTGGTGACTCCATCCAACCGGAAGTTCGCACCTTGAGCCGCCGACGGCGCGAGCGCCGGGTTGCCGGTCCTCGCCTCGATTCGGGTCACGCCCGACCAATCGCGCGCCGGCACGGCATCGGGAGTCATCGCGAACGCCTGCGTCGTCTGATTCCATCCGATCTCGTTGCCGGTACCCGCTGATGTATACGTCTGACTGCCCATTCGCAGGGCCAGCGGTCGCTCCAGCTTTCCCGCTGCAAGCAGCACGGTGTCCAAGCGTGCGGCGTTGCCCTTCACGGTATCGGTCGCGCCGGACAGTGCGGCGCCGCTGCAAGGGACGCCGATTCCCTCAGTGCGTGGCAGGCTACCGTTACCTCCCGGCAGATTAATGAAGTCCGTGATCGCCGTCTTGAGCGTATCCACGGTCTTCTCGACCTGTTGCACCCGCGCATTGCGGAGGGCGTCGAAGCCTTTCGGCAACAGCAAGCCGACGAGCACGGAGACGATCGCGAGGACCATCACGATCTCGAGGAGGGAATATCCGGACGTTGAACTGAGTTTTCTATTCTTCATGTTGGTTTTGGTTGGGGGCCTCAGGGCCCGAAATCAAAGTACGCGCTCGATCTCCTCGAGTGTCGTCAGCCCCGTCGCGGCCGCCGCCACGCCGCGCGAGCGCAGGGTGGGGATGGCCAGCCGATCTCGCAGTGCCGCGAGTTCCTCCGCGGGCGCATCGGCCGCGATCAGCGACAGGAATCGCCCCATCGGAATCACCTCATGGATCGCGACGCGGCCGCGGTACCCGCGCTGTCGGCAGGCCGGGCATCCCACCGCGCGCATGAAGTTGCCGTCCTTCGCTTGGTGTCGTTCGCGGAGCCGTGCGTTGTCGGGATGTCGGCTCCGGCACGCCGGGCACAGCATTCTTACCAATCGCTGAGCCGCCACCAGCCGCAGCGAGGCCGCCAGCAGGAAACTTTCGATGCCCAAGTCGCGCAGCCGCGGAATAGCCGACAGCGCATCGTTCGTGTGCAGCGTCGAGAGCACGGTGTGCCCCGTCAGCGCCGCGCGGATCGCCAGCTGCGCCGTCTCCGCGTCCCGCGTCTCTCCGACCAAGATGACATCCGGGTTCTGCCGCAAAAGCGCGCGCAGCGCCGAAGCGAAGGTCAGTCCGATCCGCTCTCGGATTTCCGTCTGCCGAATAGCCCGCACCTCGTATTCGACGGGGTCTTCCAACGCATGCAGGACCCGCTTCCCGGCATCGAACACCCGCAACGTCGCATGCAGCGTGGTCGATTTTCCCGATCCGGTCGGCCCGGTGATGTAATGCAGTCCCGCCGGGCCGCGCAGCGCCTCGCGCACTGCGTCTGCCTCCTCCGGCGTGAGCCCCAATTGCTCGAGCGACTGGTTGGGCATCGTCTGGTCGAGCAAGCGGAACACGAGACTTTCGCCATGCACGGTTGGCAGTGTGCTCGCACGGATGTGCAGCCGCCGTCCTTCCGCTTCGAACGCGGCCCGTCCATCCTGCGGCAACCGCTTCTCGGTGATGTCCATGCCCGCGAAGATCTTTCCTCGCGCCAGGAACGCATCGCGCTCCGCCAATCCCAGCGACGCATGATCGCGCGTCTCGCCGTCCACGCGAAAGCGGATCAGCACGCCGTCCTCCTTCGGCTCGCAGTGGATATCGCTGGCGCCGTCGGCCGCGGCCGCACGGAGCACGCGCTCCCATTGTTGGGCGGCCGTCACGGTCGGCGCGACTCGCGGACTGGAAAGGGGACGTTGCATCAGCGCACGAGCCGCGGCGTGAGGAAGATGACCAGTTCCGTGCGGCGCCTGAGGCTTCCCCGGCTGCGGAAAGCTTTTCCGATCAATGGCGCCGCGCCCAAGCCCGGCACGCTCCGCTCAGTAATTCCCTTCTCTTCCGAGATCAGTCCGCCGATGACGGCCGTTTCTCCGTCCCGCAAACGAACGATGGTCGAAGCCTGCTTCACCTCCGTGACCGGTGCGGTCTGTCTGCCATCCGGACTCGTCACGATCGCCTGCAGCCGCGTGATCGCCGGCAACACATCCAGCGTGATCACACCCGCGGCGTCGATTTGCGGCGTCACCGCGAGAATCGTGCCGATCGTGATCGTCGACACCGAAAACTGCTCCTGCGTCTGGTTCGAACTTCCGCTCTGCTGAAAAGTCGTGGACTGCTGCAGCCGGAAGAACGGTCGGTCCTCGCCGACCTTGATCATCGCGGTTTGGTTGTTGAGCGTTCTCAGCCTTGGCTGCGCCACCGTCGTGACCTCTCCCTGTTGTCGGAGCGCCTGAATGACCGCGGTGGTCTGCTGCAGGCCGATTTTCGCGGCAAACGTGGCGGCCCCGAACACCGAACCGCCCACACCCGCCACGTCCAAAGGGGCACTCGCCTGTACACCGATCTTACCCAACGACGCACCCGCCAATTCCCAA
The DNA here is from genome assembly GCA_019634575.1 of Candidatus Didemnitutus sp. NCBI lineage: Bacteria > Pseudomonadati > Verrucomicrobiota > Opitutia > Opitutales > Opitutaceae > Candidatus Didemnitutus > Candidatus Didemnitutus sp. Next base: position 290,344 of record JAHCAY010000003.1, on the reverse strand, counting down.
TCGATGCCCAGCTTTCGTTCATCGCTCAGCGCCACCTCCACCAAACGCGCCTCGATTTCCACCTGGGAGCAGATGCGCCGGTTCACCAATTCCAGGAACGCGCGCACGACCTCCTGTCTCGCCGCCGGCGCGGTGACCTGCGCCACCCCCGAGAATTTGTTCAGGACCAGCGCATCGCCGTCCTTCAGCATCGCCCGCAACTCGGCCTCCAGTCCGCTCCAGAAGGTGTTCTGGTTCTCCTGCGAGATGGATACCTGCGTGGCGTCGGAGGAGCCGTTTGCGGGCGCGGCCTGAGCCGGTGCGTTCGCCACCGCGGTGGCTCCTGTTCCACCCAACGTGATCGAGGCGCTTCCCGTGCCGCTCCTGGTCAGTTGCGGATAGTCGATCGCATAGAGGACCGTCTTCAAACGCCGCACCACGACACCTCCCTCCGACTCCTCGAAGTAGTATCCCGCCGGAACGACCAACGCCATGAGGGCCTGACGGAGCGTGCCTTGCCGGACATCAACGCTCACTTCCCCAATGACATCCGGATCGACGACCACCGGCACGTCGCACGAACGCGCCAGCGTTCGCAGCGAGGGCGCCAATGGCGCCCTCTCCAGCCGGAACTGCTCGACCGGTCGGTCGAGCCAGCCGTTGTCCGCCGCCGCGGCACTCGCCGCACACACCAACCACAGGAGGGATTTCATGGGAAAAGGATTCAGGGGTTGCCGATCAGGAAATGACTCTCGCTGCCGAGGAGCGTCCGAGGCGTCCGTTGCACCCGGACTACGCCGCCCACGGCGACGCTCGTGCTCAAACGCACCGGACTCGCGGCCAACGTGAACGTGTCGCCGCCTTGGTTTGCCTCGATCGTGATGGGTCCGGTCCCGGTTACCGTCAGGACGTTGCCGTCCAGCCGTCCCGGACCGTCCACAACGGCCAACGAGACGGGCAGGCCGGAGCTCGCGCTCGCCACCACGGTGACCACCGCACCGGGAGCCAGTTGCCCCAGCGGGGTCACCGATATCGTCTGGGTGGCCTTAGCCGAGAAGATCGCCTGGATGTACTTCGTGCGATCGACGACCACGGCCACGGGATTGGCCGTTCCACTCGCGTCGCCGCCCCATCCACTGAACCAATGTGCGGAGTCCGCTGTTGCATTGAGCGTGACGAAGGCTCCGAAAGGGAACACGCCACCGGCCGATACCGATCCTCCTCCGGAAGTACCGGTGACCACCATGAACTGCCGCAGCGCGAAGTTGGCGGTGAGGCTGATGTCCCGATCCAGCGTCACGGTCAGCGGATTGGCCGCTCCTCCGATGTCGCCCGTCCATCCCGAAAAGACATGGGACGCATCAGGCGCAGCCATCGCCGTCACTGACGTTCCATTCGGATAGTTTCCGCCTCCTGAGACATACCCGCCCGGTCCGGCGTTCACCACCAGGGTGTGCGTTGTCACCGCGGGCGCATCGATTGTCACCACAGTCGAGATGAGCGGTGACACTGCACCGTCCGAATCGACCGCCTGGGCCGTGAACGTGACACTCCGTGGCCCCGCGTCACTCGTCCAGTTGCCCGACTCTCGCTCACTGCCGTCGCCCGCGCTGCCGGTGGCAAACGAGGTGCCGCCTTTCCACACGTTCACCTGCGCGAGATTCCCATCCGCGTCCTGGCCCCGCGCCGCCACAAAGTACCCCGCGCCATCCGGCGCACCGGCCGGCGCGGAACTCCACGCGATCGTGGGAGCGCGGTTCGGCTGTGGCGGCGATGCCGCCAGCCGAACATAAATCTTCAGCTCGTCGTAGTAGCCCCACGAACCGTCCTCGCTCAATGACACCCACCAGTAGTATGCCGCCACCAGTTTCGGCTCTCCAACTCCGCTGAAGGTGATCCGCTCATTGCCCCATCCGGAGATGCTGCTGCCATTCCGCGCCTCGGAAAACGCGTAATTCCGGCCGCCGGTTCCTCCGCCCGAAGACCCCGCGCTCACCAGCAGCGTGCCGCTGCTCGTCGCGACCTCGTAAGTCACGCTGCCGCCATTCAACGCAAGGTCGAACGGACCGTACTCTTGGCCGCGTGCCGCCACGGCCGCCCCGAACCCGATCAACAACAGCAGGAGTGTCTTCATTGCAGAGTCACCGTTGAATTTTCCCTCAGCGTGAACCGCAGTGCTTCCGTGCCCGGCCACGCCGCTCCGCGGTTGATGATGATGAGCCGGCCTCCGAGTATTTCCGGGGAGACATTGGCCCCGCTTGCCGCCGCCGCCGTGAACGCATTCGGCGTGTTGTTGAACGAGACGAACGCCGCCTCGCTCGCATGGTTGTTGTTCACTGTGATCCGAAACTTCGGGAGCATGAGGCGCCGGACCACCAGTCGGTTGGTCCGCGACAGCGCTCCGCCACCCGGTGTCCACGCGTTCACCTGCGCCGCGCTCAGCTGTGCGGTCCACAACGCAGGCAGGCTCGCGGTGCGGCTCTCCCAGTCTTGGTTCCAGATCGCATCGAACCACGCCGTCGTCCCGGCATACGCCGGCACGTTCAGTTGTTCCGTTCGCGCCATCAGGCTCACCAGCAGAAACCGCTGCCGGCCGCTTTCCGTCGGACCCGCGAACAGCCACCGGCAATTTCCGAGGGAATTGAAGGCCAGCCGCGCCAGTTCCGGCTGCAGGTCCGGTCGCGGAGCGACGCCCACTTGCGGCGTGATTCCCCTCAACCGCGCGACCTTCGCGAACCAATCCGTTGTGGCGGTTGTGAGGTACGTCCCGCTCGTCGCGACCGAGAACGACGTCGGAGCATCGCCGCCACCGATCGCTCCGGCGAGTGCGGCCACGTTCAGGTTCGTGAGATCAGTCTCGTCGAAAGATGCCGTGATCGTCTTCGCGATCTCCTCCAAATTCCTCGCTTCCGCCTCGCGCCTCCCCGATTCGATCCCCTCGCGCACGGACGGGGCCAGCGTTCCCGCCAGGACGCCCAGAATGAAGAGCACGAGCACCACTTCCAACAGGGAGAACGCCACCGTCGATCGATGCGTCCTCATCGTGCGTTCAGCCCTCCCAGCAACGAGAAGAGCGGCAGGAAGAACGACAACGCGATCGCTCCGACCACTCCGGTGAGTACCGCCAGCAATGCGGGCTCCAGCAACGCGAGCATGACGGCCAAGCGCTGCCGTGCCTTTCGTGCCGCATAGTCCTCGACCTGCCGCCACGCAGCACCCAATTGCCCCGTCGATTCCCCCGCCTTCAGCAGCGGCACCACAAAGGAGGGAAGCCCGCTGGCGCCGGACAGTGAGACATGCAGCGCCGTTCCGGCCCCCACCTTCGCCCGTGCCGCCAGCAGTTGCCGCTCGACCACCACATGGTCGGCTACCTTCGCGGCGCTTTCCAGCGAGTCCAACACCGGCACGCCCGCGTCGTGCAGCAGACGACAAACGGCCGCGACTCGCGTGGCCACCAGGCAACGGATCGTCTCGCCCCAACCTGGCAGGCGCAACCCCAGCGGATCCACGAGCCTCCGCACGGCCCGCGTCTTGCGGCCGAACCACAAGGCAAACGCACCGCCGACCACAAAGCCCCAGCCAGTCCAGCCCGCAGCGCGAACTCCCTCGCTCGCCGCAATGAGCACGCGCGTCATCATCGGCAGAGGCAGGTTCAGTGAACGGAAGATTTCCGCGAACTTCGGCACGACACTCGCCAGCAGGAACACCACGAGCGCCGCCGTCGCCCCGAAGACCATCGCCGGGTAAATCAGCGCTCTCCGCGCGGTCCGCCCGATTTCCTCGGCTTGGGTCAGGTGCTCGGCCAATGCGCGCAACGATTCCGGCAACCGCGCCGCCGTTTCGCCTGCGGCAATCACCGCAATCACGTGCGGCGGAAATTGCCTCCCGAAATACCCGCATGCGGCGTGGATCGACTTTCCTTCGCCGACCTCCTCCGCGATCCGCGCGAGCATCCGCTGCGCCTTGCCCGCCGGCGTATCCACCGCCATTTGACGCAAGGCGACGTCCGCCGTGATACCGGCCCGCAACATGAGTTCCAGCTGATCCAAGATCGCGACAAATTCCTCGGTCGGCAGCGTCGACCTCGGCGACACGTTTCCCTTGGCCTCGCGAACGGCGACCGGCCACAGTTGCCGAGCCCGCAATTTTTCCTGCAGGACGGGCTCATTGGGCGCGACCTCCCGGAACGACCGGCGGATTCCTCGCCGGTCGACAGCGCTGACGGAGTAAGTGGGCATCTCAGTTCGTCATTCGCACGCGGGTGCCCACCGGCGAAACCGGCACGCGCAAGCGCCATCGCCCGTACTCGAAAAGTACCGCGTCTGCCTCCACGGTCCGGACCCGAAGACCATCGATCACGCCACCCACCTCCAGCGAGTGACCATTCACAATGGCCGCCGGTCTCGCACCCCCGATCACTCCCGACACCACCAGCGAGAGTTCCTTTGCCGTCTTTTGTCCCCGAATCTCGAACGGATTCACTTCCGTCGCCCGGTCAGCGCCGGTGAGATCGATCAGGCCGCTGCTGTCTGGCTCGAGCGCATCCTCCCGCACAAGCGATGCGCGGTTCTTCACCGGGGGCGGCACGATCGCAGGTGTTGCCTCCGGCAGACGTTCCCGTTCTACCCCCATCATCGGCTGTCCCTCGCTCGGTCCCAGATTCCAGCGCGACGCGGCTTCCACCCGATGGATCAAATGCGCGTCGTGACGCACCGTCTGGTCTTCCGGATCGACATAAGCGCCGAGCGTGTAACTGCGCACGCGTTCCGGTTCGCGCATGCCAGACGGCGCCACTGTAGGAGCCGGAGGCAACGGCGGAGCCGAGATGGGCGTTTGGATGCAACCGGCCGTCAGCGCGGCCGCGACCAGCCAAAGGAGTTCAGTTCGCATGGGAAAAAGTGAGCGGACGAGTGAGATAGAGATGAAAAGGAGTCCCTGCCGGCAGTCGCACCCGCAGCGCGTTCCGCGCGGTTTGCTCCCGCAGATCCTTGATATATTCGCGCATCACCGCGTTCGTTCCGGACAACGCCGCGTTCCGCGCGTTGACGCTCGGCACCGCAAGCTCCGCCGCGGTCGTGCGCACGCTTTGGAGAGCGGTGCTCGCCGAGCCGAGGAACGCCGCGGAGAAAATCCGCGCGTCCCGCCCCCGGCGCTCGTCAATCACCTCGCCCGGCAACCCGGCGATGCCATCGTCCTCGGCGGAGTCGCTGCGCATCAGTGCGACCGCTTGCGCGATCTGGTCGCCTTCGCTTCCCACCAGGTGCCACTCGCCTTGGGCAGTGATGCGTGCCGTCGTTTCGTCGATCGTCGCCCGGCCATGCAGTTCGGTGCCTTCGCGGATGATCCGTTTCCCGTGCATCCACACGTCTTCCGACAAGCGCGCGATGAGCGGCGACTCCCCGTGGGATTCGACTGCGAGCACGGTTTCACAGGGCAACAACGATCCCATCGGCAACGTGATGCTTTCCGCCGCGTCCGGTTTTCCGGCGAGCAAGCTGAGCGGCGCCGCTTCGATCTTCGCAGCGACCACCGCGGTTTCACCCGCTTGGGGTGCCGGCGTTCCGTTCGGTGGTGCCACTGGCTGGACAAAACGAGCCGCCTCTCGTGCGAAGACCCTCGGCAACGAAGTCGCGGTTCGCGCCGTTCGCGTCGCGACCGGCGGCGCATTGCGCTGCGTTTTCCTCCACGCCACCGCGCCCGCGGCGAACAGCGTCAAGGCGATCACCAGAACCAACTGGCCGGTCGGCGTGTTGAACCAGACCAAATTGAACGACGGCTTCATCGGGTTTCGATTCCTTCCAGTCGCAGCGTTTCCAGCTTCAGGTCACCGGCATCGATCTCGCGCACCACGATCCAGAAAGTCTCGGCGGTTCCGGCAGGTATCTGGCCGCTCGCATCGGTCAGGGCACAGCGGAATGATCGCTCCCCCACGCTCACCCGCACGCGCCCCGGTGCGTACCGGACAGTCTCCTTTCTGCGGTTCTCCACCCGCCACTGCAGCACCAGCGCTTGCTCGGCCGCGAACCGGAATGCCTGCAGCACTCGCCTGGTCCCAGGGCCGACCGGACAGGCGATCCGTTCCATCAGTCCGGACAAAGCGGGATATTGCGCGGCGAACGCGTCGGCATGCTTCGCTCGGTCCAGCAATCCGAGCATTCCCACTGCGCCACCGCCCGAACTTGGCGTCACCGGCGCATCGGTGCGTTCCACGAAAGTGACAGTGCGGTCCGGCACCTCGTCAGTCCTGAAAGCGAGCGCATAAGCCTTGCCCCGCAGCATCACGTTCAATCCGCCGGTGGCACCCGTCCGATTCGCTCGCACGGCGAGATATGCCGTTCCCGGCTGATGCGACAGAAGCACCGGTGCGTCCGGCTTGGTGGAAACGTTGGCGCCATCGAGCGCCGCAATCGCGGCGGGAAAGACGATCGTGGTCGGCGTTTCGGTTCCGATGCGGATCTCGTGGCATACCCGCTCGTCCAGCATTACCTGGCTCACCGGCCTGGCGACCAGCGCGGTCGCAGCCAGAAAATTCAGTACGACAAATCGAAATTCCATACAGCGAGGGGAAAGCGGCCGTTGGCAGCCAGGTTGGGATTGCGGGCGAAGGTGAAACGCGCCGTGAACCCTGGCGCTTCCGTAAAGGTCTGCGTCCCCACGATGCCGGTGCGCACGAGCTGGCCTTCCACCTCCACGAGCACGACATCGTCCTTCGTCTCGAGAACGGTGACCTTCAGCACCTCGGCCTTTTGATGCAGCGCCTTGCGGGCGAACTCCTCGGTCTCACGCGCCCAATGGCTCTTCGCCTTCTGCAACGCCTCCGCAAGGAAGAGTTTCTCTAGCAGTTCCGGTTGATCGAAGCCGGCGGGATTTCTTTGCAGCAACGCGAGGCACGCCAGCAGCGCGTGCTGTTCGTGCAGCTTCGCCGCGTCCTCGAAGCCGAGGAGCGGGCTCACATGAAACGTGCCACTTCCGTCCATCACGACGACGCGTTCCTTTGTCCGATACGCTCGGATCAGCAGGAACGGTTGCACTGCGCAGAAGCCGACCGCGGCCAATGCCACAAGGCACCACAGCCGCGCCGCGAAAGCATGATCCGCGAATAGTTCCAGCGGATGCCATTTCGTCCTCGGGCGACTTGTCGGATCAAAGCGCACATGAGGCGCGGGAGTTTCCTTCAGGGTGGTCATTTCAAATGGTGGTTTGCGGAGCCGGCAGATGGTTGGAGCCGAGAGCCAACGCGGCGCGCTGGTCTCCGGCCGGATCTCCTGCTGAAGGGCCGGGAGGCGGCGCCGCCGGCGTGGGAGCCGGTGCGGGGGGGGGTGGCGGCGATCCGCCACCGGACTTTCCGGCGGATTGCGCCGCCAGTGCGGGCGCCGCCGCCCCGCCCGTCTTCAGCGCCTTGATCATCCACGCCAGTTGCTGGATCGAATAGATCTGCTGCAGCGCCGCGCCTCCGCCAGCCGACAACGGTGAGCCCGAGCAAATCAGCGACTGCATCAGGAAAGGCGTGCCGATCGTGCCCACGATCAACCACACCCCGGCGAACAATCCGCCGAGCAGGCTTCCGAACGAGGCGCCGTCAATTTCCCGCGCGGGTGTCAGATCGTACGCCGCCGACAGGTTTTCCCCATACGAGACCAACAAATGATAGGCCACCAGCTCGGTCACCGCGAAGCCCACCGGCCACGACAGGATTGCGATGGTCTGTTGCACGTAGCGGCTCCCCAGCGAACTCAGCGATGGCACCAGCATCAACGCCAGCGCCACCGGCAGGAACAGGTAGCACAGCAGCTTCAGGACATACTGCAGGATCAGGAACGGCAGTTGCAGAACGCTCGCGATCAGCACCAGCAGCTTCGCGGCTCCCCACAGGAAGGCCTTGTACAACGATTCCTCGACACGCCGCAGACTGAAACCACCGGCACCCTCGGTCACGGTCGCCCGCAGCTTCGCCGCCGCCCGCATCGGGTGCTGCGTGTAGTCCTCGTGCACCACATCCGCCAGGGACAGGAAGATGCGTTCCGTGAATCCGAACCAATGGGGCAGGGTGGCCACAAGTCCGATGACGATCGCGCTGCGCACCAGCGAACCGGCGATTTCCTCGGAGGATCCCCGCGAGCGAGCGACCGTCAGCATGAACCCGGCGACCGCGATGAAGAACACCACGAAGCGCAGCGCGTCTGCCAGCGCGACCACCGAGTCCTTCAAGCCTGGAGCGAAGTTCTCCATCAGTTTCTGCCCTCCTGCGGACGTTGTCTCCGCTCCTCGCGCTTCAGCCGACGCAGTAGCGCGCGCTTCTCCGGCGTGTCTCCGGGATACTCCGGTTGAACATCCAGTGTTACGCTGCCCTGCAATTCATCGAACGACCGCGGCGTCTGGACAGCCGGCGACTTGCGCGCGTCTTTCTTAGAAGCACGAGCGAGCCCGCAGGCGAACAGCCCTCCGCCCACCACGACGGCGATGACAATGACAACGATAAGCATGCGTTTCATCGACGTTGATAGTCTGATGCATTCAGCCGCAGGCCTGACTGCCACGCGTTGACGATATCGAGCGACTGGCGCTCCTCCGCGTTCTGCTTTTCCAACCAGTCGAGCCGTTCTTTCTCCGCTTGGTTGTCGTTCAGCGCCTTCGCGGAGAGCAGTCGGTCCGCTTGTTCGCGCCGCTCCGCTGACAACCATCCCAGCTGGCCATTCAACCCCGTCAATCTCGCCGAAAGCTTGTCGACCTCCGCCTGGGTCGAAGCAGCCTCCAATCCGCGCAGCGTATCCGCTATTTCCCTTTGCACCACGCTGGCCCGCGCTTCGAGCGCATCACGTGCATCGTCTCCTGCGGTTGCCTGACGTTCGATCGCCGCGAAGCGACGATAAGCCTCGCTCTGCCGCTGAAAGGGCCGTCCGAACACCGTGCGGTCATCGAGCCCGTCGAAAATCCCGTCGGCCTTGTTCTGCAGTGACACCACCGCATCCGCGAGCCTCCGGGCCTCACGGAGCGTCTCGCCATAGCGGCGGCCCAGATCGTCCTGCTCCAATCCTCGCAACAGTTCGGGTGCCGCCTTCGCGGGATCGCCCATGACGTCGCGCACCCGCCGCAATGTCGCCAACTGCTCCTCCAGCCGGCTGATCTGCCTCCCCATCATTTCCAATTGATCGGCCCACTGCCGCAATGTTTCCGCATGCTGCGTGATCTGCGCTGACTGGATCGCGGAATTCACGGCGGTGTTGACCGGATCGTTCACGATCCATTGCGCGGAGCACCGTGCAGCCACGAGACTAGCGAGCAGGAGTCGAGAGAGCTTCATGGGATTCGAGGAAGGTGGATGACGACGTCGCCGTCCGCCGTGTGAAGGACGAGGGTTTGGAAAGGGGGTACGGTGGCGGGCTTCTCGTTTTCCCGCTGCGCGTAGAACTTGGCTCGCGCCCACGGCGCGCTTGGAGTCGTTGACGGATGCGCACAGCCCGCGATTGCGATGATCGCGCAACTGAGGAGAGCGAAGCGCATCATGGCTTCACCTCCGGCGCCTGGACGTGACGCAGCGTTCCGCAGCGCGGCGGCTGCGCCGTAGGCGAGAAATAGCACACCGAGGAGAACCGCGCCCCTTTCGGCTGCTGTTCGGGCAATGGGTACCGCTGGATCGCCTCCACCGCGGTCTCCGGCAACCCGACGTCCTCCGCGAGATCCTTCATGTCCTGCCGGTCCGCTTGCCGCAGCAGGAAGTATTGCTTCGCATTCCCGATCACTGCCGACTTCACCCGCGAAGTGCGGAAGCGCGCGTATTGCTGCACCACGGACACCGCCCAGCAGTTGTGTTTCCTCAACTGGGCATAGCTCTCGGAGACGATCGCTTCGCCCCCGGGAATGTCGAGGAACTGGCCCACTTCCTCAAACAACGCGCGCTTCCGCACCAAGCTCGGAAGGGAAATGATATGCTGTCGCGAGATCCCGCTGATGAGCAGACCGACCGCCGCCTTGAGTTGCACCGCCTGCTCCGGGATCATCCCCAGCTCGAAATGAACGACCGGTGCATTCAGTGACACCGTCGTCGTCCCATCGAACAACCGGCCATACTGCCCGTCCGCGCACCAGCCACGGAGCAAGGTGGCGAGGCGCTCGATTTCGCCTCGGTCATGCTCTGGCAAGCGCGCGAACGCGAGCAGGTCGACCAGCGAGCCATGCGTCGGGAAGTCTTCCGCGGAGTAATAGGCACACGCAGTCTGCGCGACCAGCCTCGCTGTCGCCGCCTCCTGGCCGAAGCGGGTAATTTCCTCCTCGGCCACGCCCGCGAGGAGTTCGAGCGCGCTCGGGTCATGCGCAGCTTGCCGTTCACGCAGGTCGAGGAACGCTTCGACCGCGGTCGTGCCTTCCGGCATGCGCGACCACCATCGCGGCGTGGCGCACGCGATCCGGCGCACTTCCCGCGCGCGTTCCGGTTGCCGACGCTCCCACGCCACAAACGTGTCGTGGTAGAGTTGGTGCACGTAGCACGACAATTGCGCCTGCCTCAGCGCCAGAATCTCCGGGTTGTCTGGTACCCCGACCATGCGCGCGAGCAGCGCCACCACAGTGGCGAGGTGCAGCTGCGTGAGCGGCACGCCCTGCGTGTCGAGGTAGTTGAGCGTGAAGCCTCCGTCGGGATGCACCACCAGAGCCTTGCCGCCGAGGCGTTCCGTCAGCGCGCGATGCGAGCCGCCGATGTCGACGATCAGCGTGTGCCCGAAGAATCCTGCGGTCTGCAGGAACAGGTCATCGATGAATTCCGATTTGCCGGCCCCGCTCATCCCGAACACCAGTGCGTGTTGCGGTGTGCGCTGCGCGTGGGGGCTCACGCCCACCAGATTCAGGTGGCTCCCGTCGTAGAGCGCTTCGGCTGTTTTAAGGTCTCCCACAAAGGTCGCGGAGAAGGGGAGGAGATCGGCCAGGTATGCGTCCTCCGCATACAGCTCACGATGGCAATAGGACGATTGGGTCCACCCCGGCCAGGTCGCGAAAAAGAGCTTCTTGGCCGAGGCTGGCAATCCGCTCTCATAATACTGCGCCCCGTCCATCGCCGTAATCGCCGCCTGCACGGACGATAGTTTCTGCCGCAATTCATCCCGCGTCGCCGCCCAGACTCGCACGACATACGTCACCAGGAACGGATGCGCGAAGCCGCCGGAGAGATTCTCCACCTTCCGTTCCTTCTTTCGCAATGCGACCAGCAACGAATGTCTCCGCTGCTGGGAGTATTCGCCGGACAGACGCTCGATCGCCCGCTCCTCCCGCTTGACCTCACCGCGTGCGGAGACCGGGGTCAGGTTCACGGTGAGTCGGTAGTCTAGGAAAGGCAGCCCGGTCAGGTGAGTGACGATTCCCGGTCGGGTCCGCTGGGGCCACCGGGCGAGCGTCAGCATTGCATGGAACTGGCCGTCCAAGACGAAGCCTCCGTCCGGCTGGCCGATGCCATCGCTGAGCCAGCATTGTTCCTGCACCGTGAGGCCCGGTTCGCACGCCGGTCGCTTCCGACCCGCCAGGCTCGGATTGAGGAAGTCGCGCAGGCAACCGCAGTGCTCCTCATCGCCCATCGGATCAACCACCGCTTCGCCATGGAATATCGTCCGCAGCAGATCCGCGAACTCCTCGTACTGCGTCTGCAATTCGCGGAGGATCCCCGCGTAGTGTTCCCGCAGCCCACGCGCGGTGCGCCAGTTTCCGCCGTAGCGGGTGATCTCGATCGTCAGAAACAACGCCAAACGTTCGCGCCGCAATCCATGCTGGCGCATTCGTTCGGCATAGCGCGCCGTCCTTTCGTTGCGCGCTTGGCGCACCGCGGGATCCGTCACCTCCGCTGTCGCCGCGTGATAGGCGGCAAGTTCTCCGGCGTAATTGCCTTCCGGCCACCACTGCACCTGCAGGCGCCGCGGTGGAACGATCGATGCCAGCAAACTCCGCAATTGATCCTGCAGAGCGTTCAGCCGCGCGAAGCTCCCGCCCCGGACGTCCATGGGTTCCACGAGGAAGCCCTTGGCGGCGGTCGCGCCTCGCTCCGGCGCGCCATAGAGAATCAGCCCCTCGCAAAACACGCCTTCAGGCGCTTGGTCATGCGGTTTCACGGAATTTCCTCCCGCGTGAAGTTCCCGCCGCCCCACCAAGTGGCCAGAAGGTCGCGATCATACCCCGCCGGCCGATTGTGCTTCAGACATAGGATCCACCCCAGCACCGCGGCGAGCGGGAGGGCCACCAAGAGCCCGGACGCGAGCAGTCCCGCGTGGAACACAAAGTTCAGCACCGTGAAGCCGATGAGTGCGCCCACGACCGCGATGGCCGCCGGGAGGTACAAGTTGCCGTCCAATCCGAAGGCTCGCCCGGCCGAGTCGTCGGCCGCGTTCGTTTCCGTGTAACGTAGCTCTTCCATGGTTCAGAAGTGCGCGGTGACCACCGAGTCCTGCAGGCCGAACAAGGAGAACAGCGTTCCCATCACCGCGGCGGCACCCGCGATGAACACTCCCGCCAAGATGGCGCCCTTGCCCTCCGGGTCGCCCTTGCTGAGCGCATTCGCGCCCGACCAGATCTTGATAACACCCCATAAAAAGCCGAACATGAAGAGCACGGCCAGCGCACCGCTGAATCCATCCCGCAAGACTTGCAATTGAGCGAGGAGCCGCGGCGCCGAAGGGGCCTCTCGCAGCAGCAGTAACATGGTCTTCATACCCATAAACCCATAAACAATGAACGGCGCTTGTCAAAATTGTTTTTATGGGTTTATGCTTTCATATCATGAAGGCCGATCCCAACCGCCCGGTGAAGAGGAGTTTCTCCTTTTCCGGTTCCGACAAAAAAATCCTGCACGACATCGTCCAGGGACTCCGCAGGGCAGGGGTCCCCTCGGTCCGCAATGGCACTGTCCTGCGCGCCTTCGCGTATCTCAACTCCGCCACCGAAATGTTTTCCGCGGCCGTGCTCCTCGACCGTGACCTCAAGGTGGGAGCCGGTTCAGGCGATCGCTACGATCCTCCTCCGCTGACGGCCGACTTGGCCCAGGCGGATGTGGACAAACTCGCCGACGTCGGCGTCGAGCTTCACGCCAAGAACATCGCCTCCACGCACTCCTTCATCATGCGTGCGCTGCTCCGTTCCGCTCCCGACATGAAGATCCTGGTCACCCAGATGCGGCGCTTTCAGCAGGAAGTCCCGCGCCGTCCTCGCGCGTCCAAGAAATCCCATGCTCGATCCTGAGCGGCTCCACCGGGTGCAGGGCCTCCCCGCGCACCTTCGCGCCAATCTGCGCGGTCAGGATCATGTCGTCGTCCCGGTCGCCGCCAGTCTCGCTCGTGTCGAGTTGGGGCTTTCGCCCGCCGATCGTCCGAAGAGGAGTTTTCTCTTTCTCGGTCCCACCGGAGTGGGGAAAACCGAGCTGGCGCTTCTCTGCGCCCGATTCCTCTACGGACCGGACGGTCTCCACCGTTTCGACCTCTCGGAATTCGACGGAGCGAATGCCACCCAACGCCTTTTGGGCGCGAATCGCACCGATCGCGGACTCCTCGGCGATCGTCTCGCGCGCTCGAACGGAGGACTCCTGCTTTTCGACGAAGTCGAGAAAGCCGATCCCAAAGTCTGGGATCTTTTTCTCCAGATACTCGAGTCCGCCCGGGTCACCGTGGCCACCGGTGAAACCTTTTCTCTCTCCGCTTGGGTGATCGTGCTCACCTCCAACCTCGGTGGAGCCGAAGCGATGCGCATGGAGCACTCTTCCAACGCCGCGATCGAGGCCGCGGTCCTCCGCCGCGCCGGGCAGGCGATGCGGCCCGAACTCTTCGGCCGCATCGAGGAGAAACACGTCTTCGCCCGTTTGTCGCCGTCGTCCCAGCGCGAAATCGCCTCCCTCTTGGTCGCACGCGAGACCGCGCGTCTCCGCCGACTCGGTCACGACTTGGAAGTCTCCCCCGAAGCCTTGGAATTCCTGATCTGCGAAGGCTTCGACCCGCACCTAGGCGCCCGTCCGCTTCGCGGCGTGGTCGAACGACAACTCCAGGAGTTGGTCGTCAACGCCCTGATCCTTTCGGGCCAGGCTCAGGGACGTGTCGTGCTTACCGCGCCTCGCAAACTGGGACTTTTGCGCTGATTGACGGAGTCGTTCGACACCGGTCGCGTCCTAAATGCGAGTGAGCGGGTGGGGAACGCCGCTCTGAAACGTCCTAGTTCAATGTACCCCTCGCTCTCTGCGGGCAATCCCGCCCGCAGAGTGCGCCATCCCATGATCCTCATCGTCTCTGGCACCAACCGTCCCGGGAGCAGGACACGCCGTGTGGCCGACGTCATTGACCGACTATATGTCGGCCGTGCTCCTTCCCGGATCCTCGACCTGCTGCATGTTCCCATCGATGCGTATTCACCCCTCGCGTACTTGGAGAAACCGAGAGCGGTCCACCCGTTCCTCACCGCCGCGGTCGACTGCGTGGGCTTGGTCATCGTCACCCCGGAGTACAACGGGTCCTTCCCCGGTGCCCTCAAGCATTTTATCGACCTGCTGCCGCATCCATCCCCCCTCGAACGCAAGCCGGTCTGCTTCGTCGGGCTCGCCGACGGCCACTGGGGCGCTCTGCGGGCCGTCGAGCATCTTCAACAGATCTGCACCCACCGCGGAGCTCATCTTCTCCCGCAACGCGTTTTCATCCCCCGTGTGGGGGAGGCCTTCGAGGGCGACGACCTCAAGCCCGAGTTCCTCGCTCGTCTCGACCAACAAGCGCAGGATTTTCTCGCGTTCACTCGCTCAATCGCACCCGCCAAACCCGTTCCCGTCGCCCCGTGAGCCGCTACCGCTTTCCTTCGCTCGGTGGTCGCTCCACTCTCCGTCACCGACGTTTCTCATTTTCGCTTCGCGGTGCGACTCCCACCGGAAATTTGCTGGTCCGCTTACCTGGCGGAAGGTGAGATGGTCGACGTGATCAAGACTCGCACCGGTCAGTCATTCCAGCTGCCGGTGGAATTCGGCGAGCCTAACGCGGTGGTGGTTCCCCAGTCTTTAGCCCATTACCTGAAGCCCGGCGACGCTCTCTCCGTCATGAATTTCAGCTTGATGGCCGGCGATGCCTCCGCCGATCACGTCGCGACGCACGTCGAGGTCGGCGATCGCAACAAACCCCAAGCGATCCGCACTAAAGCCGAGCTGCAATTCCGAGTTCATCCCAGCTACCTGGTGGCCGCTCAGACTTCCTCGTTCGCTACTAGATCGCCGCTCCCACTAGGCAACTTGGTGAGCCGATAGGTCGCATCCCGGTGCACCATGATATTCGCGACGCTCTCCGCGCGTGGTTCGATTGTGTGCAAGCAAGCTGGTCGGACGTCGTTCGCTTACTCTGGGAGTTCCTTGTTCCTGCGCTTAGAGCAGCCGGCGGCCAATTTCTCTGGTTTGGGAATAGGGTGGACCGTGGCGCGGGCCGAGGGCTCAATCCTCTACATCCTGCAGCATCGTTCGCAGCGCGCACCAACGCCAGAGCGCCCACAGCAGCGGCGCGGCGATGGCGGACACTGCCGGAAGCAACGAAAGCGCGGTCCATTCCAGCCGACACCAAGAGTGGATCACCCCGTACGCGCTCGCGCCGATCCACAGACCGACCAACGCCGCCGTGGCCAGCTCTCTCCGTGCATGCTTGGCGCTCACCCGGAACGATTGCGCCATCGAGAAGGGTTTTACCGCCCAGCTGTACTCCGTATCCCGTCGATTTCGATCAAGCAGGGCAGGGTAGCGCGTGAGGATCAGAGGTCGCACCAAGACGCAATAAGCCCGCCACTCCGCGTCGCGATCCACCGTCACCGTCGTTTTCCGCATCGCCAGCCAGTGCACGGCCGTCGCGAGCCACGCGCATCCGAGCCACGCCGTGCCATCTTCTCCCGAAAATCCGCCTCCCGCGAGCGCCACGCCCGCCAAGCTGGCAGCGCTCGCCAGCATCGCGGGAACTGTCACCCGCCGCCTGCGCGCTTCGGCGACCGGTTCCATGTAACGAAATTCTCGTCGCATGATTTCCAAGAACCACGTCCGTGCCGCACCCGCGAGACCTTCGCGGTCCGCGATGAACTGAGGAATGGAGGAAGAGATCGGATTCATGACAGCGGAACCGCTACTCCGCTGCCGTTGGCCCCCGGCAGTGAAGGCATGGTGCCCTTCGGTTAGTTCGGATGCGACATGCATTTCATTTCAATAGCTTAGACGATCGAAAGCCCCGCCTCCGGTCCGTTCCCCCGTTCTTTTTCCCAGCTGACCCTCTGCGAGTCACTTGCACCGAAAATACCCTTTCCCGAGATATTTTCCGCGGTGGGATTTCACCTCCTGAACCGTGTTAGGCACGACGCCCCGTGACTTACTCGCTGTGTTTTGCCGCTTCATCTGCCTGTCCACCGGTTTCGGCATCGCAGCCGGAAAGGTCCGCGGCGTCTCTTCCTTTCTGTCGTCCTGCGTTTCGCAGGCCGCAGGCCCAACTGTGCGCTGAACTGCCTCAGGCAGTCGATGCACCTGGCTGCCGCCGTTCTGGCAAGATGTCGGCGGCAGCCCACGCCTTCGCCCGACGATGTTCGCTGTCACCCTGACAGTCCGTGCCGATGCCGGCACCACCTTGCTTCAAGTGGCGATCGTGCTACGGCAGCACCGTCTCTTTCCCCGTGCACTGCTCTTGCGTCCGGCGGACGAACCATACGCGGTCTATTGGATCCTTGTTCCAGGCGGTCGGGCACAGATCGGCGCGCTGCGCGATCAGCTGGCCGAGCTGTCCGAAACCATCGATGTCCGCGCCGAGGAGTGGAACTCGGATGCTCCGTTGCCGCATGAGCCTTCCTCCGATTTCTGGAAATCCTGAACGGTCACCAAATCTCGGCTTTGTTCAGCAGATCACCGGGCGACATGTCGAACGCCCGCGCCACCTTCACTAGGACGTCCAGCGACACGCTGCGTTTCCCGCGTTCAATCTCGCTGATGTACGTCAGCGACAGATCGGTGTCCTCCGCCAAAGCCATCTGGCTCTTCTTCGCGCGCACCCTCAGTTCGCGCACGGTTTTCCCCAAGTTGATCGATGCTTTGCTGGCGGACACCCGCGCATCCTAGTGAATTCCGTAACTCCCCACTATAAACGATAGTTGCAATATGCCGAGCAGGACTCTCGGGAAGTGATTTTTTGCAGCGATTGCGCACGCCGGCACAAGTCAGCGCGCGCAATATCATTTATTCTTTCCCAGCCGATGCGGGGCCACGCGTCGGCGACCAAGCAAATGCAGAACCCGCTCCTCCCCCAGGAAGTCGATGGCGTCCCCGAGCTAACTTCGGGCCGGCGTTTCGTCTTCATCCTTCAACCCGCGTGCTCGGTTCCCGAGCAGCGCCTGGCCCATCCCGTGGCGCTCATCACGCTGGCCCCCGCCACCGCTCTCTTCTCCTGGCAAGGAGACCAGAAGCCGCGTCGTCATCCCGTCCGCGCCGAGAAGATATGGCTGATGCCTGCCGGCCATCCGCACGCCATAACCTGGCATCAGCCGGTACCGGTGCTGCGCCTTGTACTTCCTCCCGGCGCTCTCTCCGCAACTCATCTCTTCCGCTTGGTGGATCTCACGCGCATCGACTGGGACGCAGCGGAAGCGATCAATTCACTCCGCCCGCATTTCAAGCAGCCGGAACTCGCGCCCGCAGACTTCGTCGAGAAACAGTGCAAGATCATCGCCGGCCAGCTCATGGCGGCCCTCCAGCGTCCTCGTGCTCGCTTGGGCACGTCCGGTCTCGTCGCCGAGCGCTTTCGGCGCATTACCGACCAGATCGAGGACAAGCTCGACGAAGACTTCACGCGCGAGCAACTCGCTGCCATCGCCGGCATCAGCGAGCACCACTTCTCCCGCATGTTCACCCAGCGGACCGGTCTCTCCTTGCGTGAGTACATCGCGCTCCGCCGCTGCTTCCGCGCTCGTCCCCTCATTCCCACCGGCATGCCCTTGGTCCAAGTCGCCCAATCCGTCGGTTTCAAGGACCAGTCCGCCATGTGCAAAAAGTTCCTCCTCTTTTTCGGCCGCGCGCCCTCGACCTTCGCCTGATCCCCATGCCGCGACCGCCACTTTCTTTTCGTCTCGATCCGCCGGATCACCGCGCGTTCCAGTCGGCGGTCCGTCATCTCCAACGTGTCCTCGGTCCCTCCGCTCCCAACTACGAGCAACTCGTCCGTCACCAACTCACTCATCGCGACTCCCCCGGCCTCGTCGACGAATACCTCGACTCCATTGGCTGGCCACCTCGCTCCGGCCGCTCTTCCGCACGACGCAAACGCGCGGCGGTCGCCCGAGA
The DNA here is from genome assembly GCA_019634575.1 of Candidatus Didemnitutus sp. NCBI lineage: Bacteria > Pseudomonadati > Verrucomicrobiota > Opitutia > Opitutales > Opitutaceae > Candidatus Didemnitutus > Candidatus Didemnitutus sp. Next base: position 272,076 of record JAHCAY010000003.1, on the reverse strand, counting down.
TCCGTCTCTCAACTGATTTCCCGGTGGGTTCGGTTCATAGGACACCGGGCAAGTGCAACCGCGGCCGGGCCGCCGGGGCAAATCGGCCCGGCCGCGTGTTGCCCTGTCATACCTCATGGGATCCAGCGCTCTCGTTTGTCAGTAGAGGTAGATCGTTCCCGGTTCTTGGCCGGGCTAGTGTGTGCATCGGCCGCTGACGGCGGTGTCCGGCAGCGGTCTCCTTCATCATGGCCCGTTCCTCTCTCCCTGCGCTCATCCGCGGTCCTCGCGGACTGTGGCGGCTGCGTCTCAAGCTTCGGCTCGTGCCCCACGGCACCACGCGCTGCCTGGAAACCGCCGACAAGCGCATAGCCCGAAAGCGCCGCTCCGCCTTGATCCTGGCGGTGGGGCCGTTGTCCTCGACACACGATCCTGACCGGAAAATCCCACCCAAGAATTTTCAAAAATATCATTTCCGTCCCCCGGAAAACATTGGACAGCTCCTTTGGTCGGGTCCACCTGTGGCTTGTCCCCGCATGAGCTCGCCGACTCAGCCCCCTTCGACGAATCTCGCTGCGTCCGCCCCTCCTGCGTCGCAGGCCCAGTGGTTTCGTGACGAAGTCCACGCGCACGACGCGTCGCTCAAAGCCTACCTCCGCGGCCAATTCCCTTCCGTTCGCGACGTCGACGACGTCGTGCAGGAATCCTACCTCCGCGTCTGGCGTCGTCAGGTTTCCAATCCGATCCAGTCTGCCAAGAGCTTCCTCTACAAAGTAGCCCGTCACCTCGCGATCGACACCCTTCGCCACCACCGAGCGTCTCCGGTGGACGCGGTTGCGGATATTTCCACGCTCGAAGTCTTGGACGCGAAGCCTTCCGCCGCCGACGCTGCCTGCACCTCCGAGGAAATCGATCTCCTCGTGGAAGCGATCGAGACGTTGCCGCCCCGCTGCCGCGAGATCGTGATCCTCCGCAAGCTCCGCGGTCTATCTCAAAAGGACATCGCCGCCCGCATGGGGATCGAAGAGCGCACCGTCGAAACCCAGGGCGCCAAAGGTCTCGACCGCTGCGAGAACTTCCTCCGCGCCCGCGGCGTCACCGGCCTCAAATGAAGCGCTCCTCCCAGATCGATTCCGCCGCCGCTGGCTGGATCCTCAAGCGCGACGCGGGTCTAACCGCTTCCGAACAGGCCGAGTTCGCCAATTGGCAACTGGAGCCGGCCCACGCCGAGGCGCTTGCTCGGAAAGAGAAAGCGTGGTCGACCCTCGATCGTCCCCTCAGCGCGGGTCAAGCCGACGAAGTGCTTTCGCGTCTGGCAGCGCGTGCTCAGCAGCGCCGTCGCCGACGTCTCGGCACGTCGCTAGTATTGGCTCTCTGTCTTTGCTTCGTCGGCTTCTGGTGGCAGCAGCAGTCCTCTCACATCCCTGAGCCTCGCTCGGTCGTGCTGCTGCCGGAAACCCGCACCCTTGAGGATGGCACCATCGTCTACCTCAAGGCCGGTGCTCACATCGACGTAAGCTATTCGGCTGATCTCCGGCGCGTCGCACTCACTTCTGGCGAAGTCCACTTCCAAGTCGCCAAGAATCCGGCTCGGCCCTTCATCGTCACCGCCGGTGGCGTTGATTTCCGTGCGGTCGGAACTGCATTTGCGGTACAGCTCGGTGGTTCGCAAGTCGATCTGGTTGTCACCGAGGGTAGGGTGGCGGTGGAGCGGAAGCTGCCCGAGACGGTTGCCACCGTAGCTGCACCCGAACCGGTTGTCGTTGCCGCCGGTAACCAATTGTCAATCGAGCTGGCCAAGCCCGAGCCCTTTGCTCCCAGTGCCATTTCAGATCAGGAGCTTTCCACGCGTCTCGCTTGGAAAGCGCCCAGAATAGAATTTTCCGAGATGCCGCTTTCGGAAGCCGTGCAACAGATGAACCGCTATGCAAAGCGGAAGCTCATCGTGGTGGATCCGGAGCTCGCGCAGATGCCCGTCTCCGGCATTTTTCGTGCCGACAACACCGAAACCCTTGTTGACGTCCTTGAGGATGCCGGCAGCGTTCGGGTGGAGCGCGAACCGGACCGCATCGTACTACGCCGGGCGCGCTGACTCGCACCAAAGAAAATGTCACGAAATTGGCAAATTCTCGTGGCAGGTTTTTGAACCACCGCCGTGTCAGGGAATATGACCACCCTCGCGGCCCCGCTTACCCCACCGAGGCTCACCTCCTCGTTCCTTCGCGTCCTCGCTTTCTGCACGAGCCTTTGCCTTTCGGCGTTGGCCTTCGCTGCGGACGCCCCAAAGCAGCCTTTCAATCTGCCCGCCGACTCCGCGGAGAAGTCGCTCCGCAATTTCTCTCAGCAGTCTGGGTTGGAGGTGATCTTTCCCTCCAAACTTGTCCAAGGCGTCCGCACAAACGCGGTAACCGGCGAGATGCCAGCTCGTGATGCCCTCGACGCCATGCTTGCCGACACCGGACTCGTCGTGGTCCAAGACCGCAACACCGGCGCGTTCTCCGTTCGCAAGGAAACAGCAGCTGAATCAAAAAACGCCGTAAGGGTGGTCGAGAAGATCGTCCGCCCCGAAAAAATCCTCAAGAGAGATGAAAGTGGATTGTTGAAGCTCGATACCTTCACAGTCACTGGCACTCAGATCCGTGGCGGGCAGCCGACTTCTCCATTAGTGACAATTCGCGATACCGAGATGCGCATGTCCGGGCACAATGATCTGGGTGAAGTGATTCGCGCTTTGCCGCAAAATTTCTCGGGAGGACAAAATCCAGGTGTGCAAAGCGGGGCGCCTTCGTCAGTAACTGGTTCGCAGGCAAACCAAAATTTCTCGGGCGGCTCGTCGTTAAATCTACGTGGTCTCGGGCCTGATGCGACACTAGTGCTCTTAAATGGCGCGCGGCTCCCCTATGATGGGTTTACGCAAGCAACAGATATCACTGTGATTCCAACCTCGGCTATTAATAGGATCGAAATCGTATTGGACGGAGCTTCTGCAATATACGGATCTGATGCGATTGGCGGCGTCGCAAATGTCATTCTTAAGCGCGACTACAATGGAGCTGAAATATCAGCACGAATCGGGTCTGCGACCGATGGTGGCTTTAATAACCAACAGTTCAACGCGACGACAGGCACAACTTGGAAATCAGGCGGACTCATTATAGCCGGCGAAATTTACAATGTCGGACAAGTTAAATCGAATCAACGGAAATATCTTCCGACGACCTTGGGCGACACCACCCTCTATCCTTCCTCAAAACAGCGCGGAATTCTATTCAGTGGCCATCAAAGGATCGGTGCGGATATTGAATTCACTTTAGATGGGTTCTATACTTCGCGGAAGCACAGCCAAACTGTGGACGATCGCACTAATCATATGATCAATTTCGTCCGATCGGAAAGCGAGATTTTCGGAATTTCACCGTCTCTGCGTCTAAGTCTGCCGATGGATTGGAGTCTATGCCTCCAAGGATCTTGGGGTAGTAATAAGATCGACTGGGACCTGGATGTTCTTGCCGATGACGCTACCAAGTTATTGGATCAACCTACGCGTTACGAAAATAGGGCGTCTTCGGCGAGTGTTCAATCTGAAGGACCAGTATTTCATCTTCCCGGTGGCGACGCGCGGCTTTCGGTTGGTGGTGGATGGAGAGAAGGAACGTTCCAAAGTTTTGATTTAACCACCAGCACGGCGAACGTAAGTGGCGAAGATAGAAGTTACTATAATTACGCGGAGATCAATCTTCCTGTAGTTGGTGAAAAACAGAAAATTGCCCTCGTTCGAAAATTAATATTCAATGGAGCTATTCGTCACGAAGAATACCGAAGCTTCGGTGGCACAACAACGCCGAAAATTGGCGCTCTTTGGAGCATCTTGGCTGGCATCGATATAAAAGCGAGCTGGGGACGAAGCTTCAAGGTCCCGACGCTAAACGAGCAATTTCAAGTTCCCACTATTTCTCTGGCTAGGCCAATCGCTCGTGGAAATCCTCCTGGGTCCGCCGGTACTGCGGTCCTAGAACTGCGAGGCGGCAATCGAGATCTTCATCCTGCCCGTGCTGAAGTGCTCACAGTTGGCTTTGTAGCGCGCCCAGAAAATATTCCCGGTCTAGATATCGAGGTTAATTCGTTTACTATCGATTACACCGATCGAGTGAGGTTTCCGATCGCGCCAATAACTCAGGCCCTGACAAACCCCGCATTTTCGTCTTTTGTGAAATTGAACCCGAGCAACTCCGAAATTGCATCGGCGTTCAGCGCGGTTGGGCGCGCGGCAGCGCTTCCCGGTTATGCCACAAGCGCAAGCTTCTCCTCCCCTCCCGTGGACGCTCTGCTGACGGCCTATAACAGCGGACTAGTTTACGCATTAGTAGACAATCGTCAAGCGAACGTCGCAAAACAATATATGAATGGAATCGACGCTAGCCTACGTTACCGAATGAATGCGTTTAATGGAAAGCTCGTTCTGAGCGCTACCGGCAGTTGGATTATAGAGTCCACGCGAAAGCTTACTGCGATGGCGGCCGAGCAAGAGGCGGCAGGCACGGCGTTTTTCCCAGCGAATTTTAAGGGTAGAATTGGTGCGACTTGGTCGCAAGGAGGTCTTACCTTATCGACGAATGCCAATCTGATTTCCGGCGTGACCGACACGACAGTTGCGCCAACCAAACGTACGGATTCAATGCTAACCATTGATGCGATTTGCAATTTCGCGACGCATTCTGAATTATTTGGGGATCTTGAGGTCAACGTTGCGGCGACAAATTTATTGAACAGGCATCCACCGTTGTTCGGAGCGCATCCCCTTGGATTGTCAGACTGGGCGAATTATGACTCGACCAATTACTCCGCGCTCGGACGACTCGTAAGCGTCGCTGTAATAAAGAAGTTTTAAGGATGCTGGTGAACGAAAATGTGATTCGGTCAGTTCTATCCGCATAAGAAAATATAACGCCCTCACAAGGCATATGCTATACCGGCCTCTTTTCATAGCCGCGTTTGTCGTGGCGCACGTGCTTTTAGCTTCTGAAGGGCGTCCATTCCGAGTATCCGATATATTCGAGATCGAGCAATTTGGGCGCGTCTACGGTGGCCCATTTGCGTTCTCTCCGGATGGCGAAGCTATCGCGATTACTCTCGTCCGACCGAAGAAGGACTGGACGAATCATCGCCTCGGATTCTTCTGGGGCAATGCCGACGCTGATGTGTGGTTGCATCGCCGCGGCGATTCCGAGCCGCACAACACCACCAATGGGCTTGAAACACATTCTGGTTGGCTTGCCCCTATGTGGTCTCCTATGGGCGGAGCACTCGCGTTAGTAAAGATCGATTCACTCGGTCGCACGTCATTCTCCTTCCGGAATGGAATCACAGGCGCTCCGAAAGTGGTGGACGGTTTGGGCATGCCAGACACTAACCTCTACGAACGCCCGTTTGCGTGGATCGATGAAAGCAGAATAGTCTGTGCCGAGGTTGGCGAAGGTGTGCGCCTGGACGGAGCCATCGAGCAGGAAACTCAGATGAGGGCGCCGCCGCTCTGGGCGGCTTCCGCATCTGGGAAATCGGTTACGGTTAGTGTACTAGATTCAGGGGCCCCCGTCGACTTCTCGAAGCGCCCCCAAGGGCGACTCGCAATTGTTGATTTGGCTTCGAATACGGTCCGAACAGTTGCGACCGGGCTGACGACCGCGTGGGAGTTGTCTCCCGATTGCCGGCTGATTGCCTATTGTCGCCAAGCCGGGGCAGTTCGGAGTAGCGACTCTCCGCTTTCACTTCGCACTGGTGAGATCTCAACCTTGGAGATTTACGACCTAGCTGAAGGTCGGTTGGCAATCGATGGAGCCATGCCTGAAGACGTCGTCGTAACATCTCTTCGGTGGTCACCTGATGGACGCTATCTCGCTTTGCTCGGCTATTTGGTCTCAGGAGATGAGCGACCGGCATTGTTTCGCATCGATCTGATGACACGCCGCTCCACTCAGGTGCGCCTCGGTGATATCGATGCGAGCAGCATTCCGTACGGATCAGTAGAACTGGAGTGGTGTGGTAGTTCTCAGCTCATCTTGCGCGGCGCGTCGGCGCCGGGGCGCTCTCGGGTTGCCCCCGACGATCGGCGCGATTGGTGGCTCCTTGACGAGAGCGGTCCCGTGGCAAATATCTCCAAGGATCTCCCCAACGTGCCAACCCAGCTATGGAGGGCGAGGGGCAGTGATCGCTTCTTTGGGGTGGCCGCTGGTAGGCTTTATGAAATATGTCCGGGGAACTTTACGGGCACTACAGTCGAAATTCCTGATACACGTTTCGTCCATTCAATAGCGTGGCCAAAGCGTGGCCGTCGCGGAGACTATTTATCGACGCGCGCAGGCACTCAAGTATCCGAACTTATCCTTGAAACGGAGGATGGTGATGCGCTGCTGAAGTTTGATATTGATTCGGGAAGGGCCCGTAAGTTGGTGAAACCGACGCGTGAATCTATGTTGCGCGCTTATCGACCGGACGATGGGCAGATGCTCTTCACCGAAGTCTCACGCCGCGGGACGTTCCTTTGGCGTGTTTGGCCCGAAGAGACACCAAAGCTAGTTCTTCAACGAAACGGCTTTCTTGCGAAGATAGAAGAACCGAAGACGCGCATCATAAGCTATAAAAGCCTAAAAGGGGAAGAGCTGAATGCGGCGGTAATACTTCCATATGGATACGTGTCAGGGCGGAGGTATCCAACAATTGTCGAAGTTTATGGAGGAAAAATAATCGGGGAGAAATACATGCCAACATCAATCAACAGCACAAATACGCTAAACGATTACATAATACCTGCACGTGGATTTGTGAAAATGATTGTATCAGTTCCTTTAAGTCCAGAAGGGTTGCCGGATGATCCGTGGATGCGCCTACCCGAGGGTGTCTTGCCGGCAGTTGATGCGGTCATCGCGGATGGGATTGCCGATCCCAATAGGCTTATATTGATCGGCCATAGTTACGGTGGTTACGGTGTTTACGGCCTCATAGAACAGACGGACCGTTTTAAGGCTGCTATTGCGCTTGCTGGCGTTTCTGATCTTGTTAGCATTTATGGAACATTGGATGCTCGCTATCGCTATGCGGACGACGCCGCTCTAGCCACTCATTCGATGCAGGCGCTCATCGAAACCGGAGCTGGCCGAATGGGTAATCCGCCGTGGAAGGATTCCGAGCGGTACCGGCGCAATAATCCGATCAACTTCGTTGATCGAGTTAACACACCATTACTGATTCAGCAGGGCGATGTTGATTATGTGGCCCTGCAACAGGGGGAGCAATTCTTTATGGCACTTCAACGTCAAGGAAAGCGCTCTCGCTTTCTTCGTTATTGGGGTGAGGGCCACCTCATATCGAGCCCTGCTAACGTCACTGATTTCTATAATGAAGTCGTGGCTTGGTGCGACGAACATGGCGACATTGCTCGTGGAGAGGACGGTATGCCGCTTTTTGTTGGTGAGTGTGTCGCCTCGCGGCACGGGAAGTCAGGTGAAGCAAAAAAGTGAAATTGCACCATCTGACGCTTTAGAGGGTAGCACTTCGGCGTGTCTTAGGGGATGTGGCGATGAACATATCCGAAGGACTGCGGAATCTCTCTTCGATTGGAATCAGTGGAACTGCAACCATGAAGCTAGGCGCTTCGCGACACCGTTCGAGCTTTATCTAACGTGGAGTGGACGTGACGAAAGGTGGCGACGATGAACAATGGACTCGGCTGGCTCACCGTCCATACTGCTTGGCGCCGCGCCTCCGGAGAAAACCACCATCTTTGGCGAAACCATGGGACTTGGTACATTAGCGTCACGATCTATCCCAGTCATTTCACAAAGGAGCGTTTCCGCGCCTCGCTTCAGACTCACGAGGTGGTCGAGGCCCGCCTGCGCCGCGACAAATTCCTCTCGGCCATGAGTGTCTATGGCGATCCCGAGGACGCCTTGGCTGCCTGCGGTTGCGCCCGCAAGTGCGGCGGCCCGGCCCGCCGCTTGCCTTTCCCATGAAGTTCATCATCTTGAAAGCCGCGCAGTCTGTGACGCACGCTGCTCGTTCCATCGTCTCGATGTTTAGCATCATTTTGGTGACGCTTTGGTGATCGCCATATTGGCGTCGGCAACGGCGCGAAAGCCCTGGTGCGAGGTCTCGTCGCGGGCATGGATCCCATCGGATCGCATTCCGAACGCGCCCCTTACGACGCGGGCGCCCGAGTTCCTCCATGCTCGCGCGGGGCGACGGACTCACCGTCGACGGACGATTATGCCGCCATCCGCTCCCTTTTTCCATCTCGCCGGCACCTCCGTCCAAGTCTCGGGTGGCCACGTCAACTCCGTGGCCGCCAGTCGACGATCCAGCTCACCGGATAGGACGTGGACGGACTGGTCATCGCAGGCCGCCCCGTTGTGGCCGGCACGACCTTCGGTCCGGCCGACGTCACCGATGCCTCCGCGGTCTGCGTGCTCACGGGCTCCCTCGCCGCGCGTATTTCATTAAGCAGGAGATGGAATCGATCGCCGCCCTTGGGTGAGGCTTCGATGGCGTCTCGACATCATGAGGAATCGCGCCCGCGTCTTCAGGAAGGTCATACTGGGGTGGGATCGAACGCCCTCGAACGTGTTATTCCCCGTGAGAGAAACCGCCCACTCAGATCACATGTCCGAATCGATCTCCCGTCTTGCAGTCCTCCGAGCGTTGCGCACGGAGGAGTTCAAGTCCGACTCGCTGCTCTGCTCCTCCAGCGGCGACCACTGGGAAATCCGCGGCATGCCTTGCGAGTTTCGACCCAATGTCGTCGCCGGCACGATGGAAATGTAACCGTAGTCGCAGCCGGACGGAGGAATCTCCTCCGCTAACCGACAAACGTTGAATCGGGATCAGAACCTCACCCTCGGTTCACGTCGCTCCATGGTGCCCGGTCTTCCCCTATCTGGTTTCGGTAGAAAAGAGTGGCCCTGTTTTCGGCTGGAAACTCTCGGAGACGGCACGTTTCGGCTGCATCGCCAATTTTGCGGGCGGGGAGAGGGCCCTTTGACTGACCTCGGTCATTTCAACAACTACAAGACCGCCCTGCGCATCGCGCGTTTCGACACTCAGGGAGCCGTTGGTTTATGCTCCGAATGCATCAAGGTGACGGCGCGCAGTCGCAAACCGCGGTAGTTCACCCTTCGGGGTTTCTGCCAAGACTCACCCTCGTGCATCGATCGCAGGTGAGCCTCACAGGACCCCCGCGCTCCGGAAGCTGTAGTATCCGATTCCCAGCGGATCCGCCGCAGGGGAACCAATCACCACGTGGTCCACCAAGTCGATGTCCACGGCCTTCGCCGCCTCCCGCAATTGGCGCGTGATCTGCATATCGGCGGCGCTCGGCGCCGGATCACCCGATGGATGATTATGCGCACAGATGACGCCTGTGGCCCCTTCCCGGATCGCCGCACGGAACACCTCACGCGGATGCGCCAGCGACGACGTCGCAGTGCCCGACGTGATCTCAACCAATTTCTTCATTCGGTTCTTTCGGTTGAGGCACAAGACCCAGAACTTCTCGATGTCGAGTCCGCGGACAGCCGGCGCCAGATGCGCCGCGACCAGCTCGGGGCGGTTCATCATCGGTAGCGCCTTACCCGCCGGCATCATCATGCGCCGGGAGATTTCAAACAGCGCCGCCAGTTGGCGCGCCTTGCCGGCGCCGATGCCGCGGATCCGCCGGAAGTCGGTTACCTGCCAAGTGGCCAGGCCCGCGATCGATCCCGCTTCGGCGATCAAGGCGGACGCCAGCGCAACCACCGCGGGAGTCTTCATGCCGTTCTGCAGCAGCAAGGCCACCAGTTCAGTGTCACTCAACGCGGCTGCTCCGAAGTGCTCGAACCGCGCCTGTGGCTGCTCGCCGCAGGCGATCGGCGGCGTGTCCATGCCCGTGAACGTGAGTTGTTGTTTCATGGTCCAGTGCGCCTCGCGCCCCCACGTGCCGGCACCTTGCCGGTTCATCGCAGTGCACTCCGTGCGCTGGACCTCGGGCTCACGGGTCCCACGGGGCCGGCCGCTGAGCGCGGAGCGCAGTGCTCCGCGCGAAGGGGAAGGGCGCGCCTCGGGATGGAGGAGCGCAGCGCAGCGAGCACTCCATGGGGCCCGTGACAAGATGGGCCAGCGAGCGGAGGCCCTCTCCTTCACCCGCGCTTCGTGCGGTTCATGGGAAGAATCCCCCTCTCGGGAGCTTGCCATCCCGCCGAGCACTTGCACGCTCCGTTTCAACGGGCCAGCGCGCCTCGGAGGCCACTGAGGCGCGAAATTTTCCACCGTCCATTTCGATCATTTCGATCGACACTTGGAGCACCATCGCCGCGGCGATGCCGCCGGGAAAGGTCTGCGTGGATCGTGTAGTCCGAAGGACGCAGGATTTCGTCGCCGCCTAGTCCGGTTGATTTATCTATGACCGAGCCAGTCAAAATCGGGCTTCCCGGCCTCCGCTGAGGTTGCATGGTCCGGCGCGATGTCCCGTTCCCACCCTCTTCGGTACACGAACTCTGTCGAGTCCACGCGCGGCGCGTGCCCGGATTTCAACGCGAACGCTGCGCCCCTAGTTCACCGTAGCTGATAGTGTTGTTGTTGTGTGCGCGGCCGGGGGAGGTTGTCCCCCGGCCGCATCACGGGACCTGCCTTTCCGGCCGATGGCCGGAGCAACCAAGCAAACCCAGCATCCCCCATGCAGACCAAACATCGACTGCTGTCCGCGCTCGCCGCGGGCGCTCTCGTCCTCACCGCCTTCGCGCACCACGAGTCCGCGGAGAACAAGATCAACGCCCGTGCCGACGGCCCGACCGCCGATTTCGTCGACCTCGACGTCCGCCTCAAGCGAATGGGACTCGCGCCCGAGAAATCCGCCACACCGTTCGTGCCGGTGCTGACACTGACGCCGGGCTACGCGAGGAACCCGAGCCTGACGCCCTCGGGTGACAGCGCCGCCTTCCTCGGCGCCACGCTCGGCTTCAACTACGAGAAACGGGACACCGTTGCCCGCACCGTGCTCTCCGACGGTTACGAGCTCGGCGGTCTCTTCTTCACCGACCACGAGGACGACAACAACGAAGTCGACCAACACGCCTTCGTCAGCCTCCAAGGCGAGCTCGCCCGCACCGTCCAGTATCGCGTTACGCTCAGCGACACCCAGATCGACATCGACTACCGCAATCTCCTGAACGTCGCCGCCGCCACCGCGGAATTCCGGACCTCCCTCGGGGACAACCTCACCGGCGGCGTTGCGTACACCTGCCAGATCCGCGAGATCCAGCTCCCAGTGACCAATTCCCGCGGCGATGGCGACGCCTATCGCCACATTCCATCGGTCTTCCTCGGCACCGATCCCTCGCGCTACAACTCCCGCCTTCCGAAGGTGAGCCTTGCGTACTCCTACTACTACAACCTCGCCGACGGTGCCGACGAGGACTTCGCGGCCTATCGTCTCGCGCTCCGCGCCGTTGATTTCCAGCTCGGGGCCGGCCTCACCGCCGACTTCGATGCCTCGTATGAGGACCGCTCCGGAGAGAACTTTTCGTCGCGTCTCGGTGGTCTCGAACGACGCGGCGACTACCTCACCAAGGTTAACCTGTCGCTCAACCACGAGCTGCTCTCGCTCGCCGGTTCGACGTTTTCGCTGCTCGCCGGCTACGAGCGCTCACGCTCCAATGTCGCGTCCGCGAACTACCACGGCTGCACGTACGCGGCGACGCTTTCGTTCCGCTTTTGATCTTCGGCCCGTTTAGGGCGACAGCATAGGCATCCGAAGGACATAAGGGCCGGCATCGGATAGACTCGGTGCCGGCTTTTGTTCACCAAGGGCACGCGGCATCTGTTAGGACTGCTTGGCTGCACTGTAATTCCAGTGGATCTCGTGGACGTCCACCTTCTCCGCGAATCCGCTGCATTCCAGAGGGATGACCTTGCTGAGGTAATCCTTGGGCTCGAGACGGTAGACATGCCCGGCGCGGCTCTGGAGTTTGCCTTGGATGCCGCTAAGCTGGATCAGCTCCCCGCTGACGAGTATCTGGCCGGCTTTGGCATGGGACTGGATCCGTGCGGCGCGATCGACCGCGGATCCGTGCGGGTCGTTGCCGTAGAAGTCGGCGACCCTGCCGATGTCGATCCCGATCTTGGTCTGGATATGATGGCCGTTCGGATCGGCACGGTTCAGCTCATGGAACTTCTCCTGGATCTGGATCGCGGCGTTCACCGCACGAAGATCGACCTGCTCACCCTTGGAGAGGTCGAAATCGTACCGGGCCATCACCGCGTCACCGATGTACTTCACGACCACGCCGCCGGTGTCCGCGATGATGTTCGTGATCACCTGATTGTGCGTCCGCACAATCCGCAAGCCCTCGACGAAGCCGTGCTCCATCTTCAGCTTAGTCGAGCCGGCGAGGTCGGCGAAGAATATCACGGTGAGCCGTGGATTCTTCGTGAGGTGCTCCGTGATCTTCGCGGTGTTGTCCAGCACCTGCTCCAGGTTCTGGCTCTCGCCGGTGAAATAATGCCCGTACGCGGTGAAGGAGGTGATCCCCAGTTCCGCCCCGTTCAACTGCACATGCTGCTTGTAGTATTTCGGGAGATTGCGGATCAACGTTCTCCTCTTGTCCGCGGTGCGCGTGAGCAGTCCCTCGATCTCGGTCGGCGTCCGGCTGGCGAACTGGCTCTTGTTCTCGAACGCGTCGAAATCATGGAGATAACCCTCGGCCGACTGTTCCTGGTGGCTGGTGAGCACCATGATGGGCAGCTCGTAGAATGATTCCCGGACCGCTTTCCCGACGTGGAATCCGAGATCCCAGGCGTTCGGGAGCGTCTTGTGCAGGCCGAGATCGAGCAGTATCACCGGGCAGCGGGACCGGTGGCGCTTGATCAACTCCAGCGTCCGTGAGACGAATGCGTCAATCGTCGCCGGCTCCACGTTCCCGAACTGCGTGTCGGTGACAACCTCGCAATCCACGTTCTTCAATCGCAGTTGCGCAGGCAGGCTGCGGGCGTAGTCCTCCTCGTCTTCAATCAGGATCAGCAGGTGCTTTTTCATGGGGGAGTGGCGGGATTGGTGGCGGTCACTTGAGCGGAAACCGCACTTCCACGGTCGTGCCCTTTGCGGAGGGCTTGGGCTCGACGATGGCGTTGAACGGGGTGAGCAGTTCCTTCAGTCGCTCCAAGCCGAAGCGACTGAGACCGGACTTGGACGGTCCGTTGTCCGAGATTTGGACGCACACGTGCCGTTCCTCCCGCGTGACGGTGACCGCAACCCGCTTTTCGGCCGGCAACCGGGTGGGGAACGCGTGCTTGAGGCAGTTGTCGATGAGATCGTCGACAACGGAGACGACGATATCACGGGGTATGGCGCAGACGGGGTCCTCGAGCGGGATCGTGTGAGTGAGGATTATCCCTTCCTTCTTGAGGCGCGCCCGATTCGCGGTGACGGAATCCTTCACCTCGGCGCAAACGTGACAAGCGAAGCGCTGAAGCAACTGGAGGATCCTGTCAGTCTCGTTGCCGAGCCACCGGCCAAGCCGGGCCCGCGCCTCCGCGATCTCCGGGGCGTAGTAATGCTCGCGGATCGCGTCCTCGTCGCAGGCGCCCTCGTCCGCGAGGGCGTTGAGCGTCTCGATTGCCGCCTGCAGGCGATACACGTCTCCCTTGAGCGACGGATTCGAGGAGCCGAGAAGATAGGTGTAAGTGCCTCCGCCCAGCAATTCGATGGCCGGGGCGATCGCGGCGATGGCCGGCAGGATCTGCGAGAACGCCAGGTCCGCGAAACCGTTCTCCCCCTCGTAGTAGTTCGCGATGAAGAACTGCGCGTTCTCCGCCGTGGAGATCTGGTTGAGCATGAGCAGGCAACGGGCGAGGCGCGGGTGCACCCCCACGGGCTGGCAGGTCAGCGCGTTGGTCAGGTTCGCGACGTTGGTGGCGAAGGATTCGTTCGCGGCCGCCGCGTGCACCGATTCGTACTCTACGCCGCGCCGCACGGCCGCGATCCGCGTCCGGGTTCCGGGCGCGACCGTGACGCCCGCGTTTGCCATCTGGCGCGAGATCTCGGCCAGCAGCTCGGCGGTCTCCTTGGTCCGGGTGGCCGACTTGATCCGGAGGAGAAGGATCTCGACGAGGAGCAGTTCGATCTGGGCCGGGTGTCCGGCATGCTGGATGGCGAATCGCACCGCCAGCGCCCGGAAATGCTCGAACGACACGACGCCCGTGACCTCGAGCGCCGCCCGCTGTGCCATCCGGTCGTTGCTCGTCAGCGCGACGTCCGCGGCGGCGTCCATCAGCATGCGCAGGAAGTCCGGCTGGGATTGGAGCCGATCGACCGACATCGTCATCGCCTCGTTCTCGCAGGCCCGGAAAAGCGCCTCCCGTTGCGGCCGGGTCCGTCGCTGCTTGGGATTGAGGAAACCCTCCAATTCAGCGAACGCGGGACCCGACAGGAACTGTGTCTCGTGGACCAACGAGCGGTATCGCGCCCACATGCCGATGCGATCGCCGTTGGGCGGTTCCTCCGCACCGGCGGCCTCGATCGATTTCTCCGACAGCCAGGTAATTGATCGATCGATCGTCGCCTGCAGCGCGCTGAAACGCTTGCTCGTGTCGAGCTCCTGAAGCAGGTCCAGCCGCCGGCACAAGGGACAGCTCGCCGCGGTCGGGTACACCGGCAATCCCACTTGGGCGAGCGAGAACGCGTGCACTTGGAAATCCGCGTAGGAGCCGATATTGCTGAGGAAGCGCCGGTTCAGTTCCGAGGCTTGGTTGATCAGCACGCATGCGATCACAATCTTCGGGCGCAACGCGCTGGCCGCGTCAATCAGCGCGAACATGGTCTGGTTGGTGCTCGAGACGCTGTCCAGCGCAAGCACCACCGTGTTGGGGCCCGCGCCGGCCATGCGGGGCAGTTCCCCCACTGGCGACGTCAGGGCGATGATGCGTGCGCCTCCATAGAGTTCCGAGTACCGCCGGGCGACCTCCGCCATGCCGGCGCTCCTTTCGGGGAAAAGGATGTGAGTGACCGGGGGGAGCTTCGCCTTGGCGAGCAGCGGCTCGATCTGCGATTGCATCATGTCGACGATCTCGCCCCCGCGGTCCTTCACGAGCTTGTCCGTCAGGAAAAGGTATTTGTAGTGCGGCCCGCGCGGGGAGACGTAGTGCCCCACGCGAACGGCCCCGCTCAGGATGCTCGCCTTCTCGATGAAGTCTTCGGTGTTCCAGATCTCGGAGGCGCGGCCTTGTTCGCGCAGGACTCTCCAGGTGTCTGCATTCACCCGTCGGATGGTACGGAAGGGCCAGTCGGTGGGCTTGCGATCGTGACGAACCGTCGGCCGTCGGAACACGCTTTTCAAGGGAACCGTCCCGTCGTTCCACCGCAGGAGACCGTCCGCCGCCTCGGGGGCACGGCGGTCGACGACAGTCAGGACGGACAATCGCGAGAATCGCTCATCCGAGAATTTGTTCCTGAGGAAGGCGATGGTCTGGTTCAGTGACGTGCCGCTGATCACCACATCCGTGACCAGGAGGGTCCGACCGGTGCAATCCGGCAACTCCGTGGTGAGCGTGTCGCTCAGGCGCTCCAGATTCAGAAGGGTGGGTTTCTGGGAGGAGAACGATTCGCCCTCCTCGAGGAGATGGCCGATCTCGCGGCCGATCGGGGAGAGACATATCACCAGGCTTTGCCGGAAGTCCTCTCCCGCGAGCAGCGCGAGCAGCGCTTCCCGCAACAACGTGCGCCCATCGGTGCTCTCCAGCATCGTCGCGATCTCGTAGAAGTTCTCGACGTAAGGTCCGGTGGGCAGGACGAACCTACCGGGATGAAATATCCCGTACCGCGCGTCGTCCACCGTCTGCTGGAGCAGCCCGCGGCGGTAGTCCAGCAGCGCTGACTCGATCTCGGCGGGGTGAAACCGCAGCTGACGGGTGCCGTCGTGACGGGTGGACACGAACGCGTCCAGATGCTCCGGGATCGGCGCGACCGATCCCTCCACCAATAGCGCGGCGGTGTTGGCGTCGATCGGGGTGAGCCCCGACAAGGTGTAGCGGAGGCGCCCGCTTTCGAGCGAAAGCCTCAGGAAAGGCCGGAGCCGGTGCTTCAGGTCGACCAGCGGCTCGCCGCTGTTCCGCGCCACCGTCAACTCGTCGATCGCCGAAGCGAGATGAGCGGTGTGCAGAAGGCCGAACATCCACCCGTCCAACCCGAGGCTGCAGATCTCTGCGATGAGCGGGTACAGCTTCTCCTTCGTGTCCTTCGGCCAGCTGGAGTTGATGAAGTCGAGGACAATGAAATCCGCGCGGCTGTGGTTCTGGATATGGCGATGGAGACCCGTGAGCAGCGCTTGGGCGACGTCCTTGGGATGGTCGCTGCGCGCTTCCTGCAGCAGCCCGACGACGGGGACGACCACCGGTGCGCGTGGCAGGCCCGCGGGGAAGGTCGCGCCTGAGAAACTGACCTTGGTCGACTGCGATTCGTCGAGTTTCGGGATGATAAGCTGCAGCTGGGCTCCGGGCAGGGCTGCCCCGGCGTCCTTGGCGACACTGCGAAACACCCCGTCCTGATCCGACCCGCGGCCGCTCAGGAAATCCCACGAGCAATAGGCGCTCCCGCTGCGACAAACCAGCAACGCGCGGTTCCTTCGGGCGATGTTCTTGACGAAGAACAAGCCGCGGGGCGCCAGCGGGACCTCGGCGTCTCGGGCGTTACCGCGGTACAGGGAGTGCGGCTTGGAGGACGAATGCAGCAGGAACGCGTACTCGATCAATTCGGCGTCGCTGGGGGAATCCGACTTGCGCACCAGGATCGGGTCGTCCCGGTACGGTTTCCGCAACGTGGAGGGTATGCCGGGTCCGGCGTCGGAGATGATGATCTCGAGATAGGGTGTGTTTCCAAGGCTGGTGAGGAACGATCTCGCGTGCGGGGGCGCGGCCTCGATGCGCCAGAGCAGTTTCTGGTCCACGCTGCCATGCGAGTCGGAGACGAATCCTGCGAAGCCCCCGATCGCCACGTGCGTGGCTTGCCCCTGGCCGTGCTCGAACGCATTTTTTCCGATTTCCCCGAGGATGATCGAGCGCAGGCCTCCTTCGCCGACGACCGACAGCTTCAGGATGTCGTCGGGGAAGATCTTCCGCAGCGCCTCGCGCGACTGGAGATCCCGCACCCACGCGTCCCAATTGATCTCCGCCGGGTAGAAGCTGAATTCGTAGTACTGACGCAGCGGAGCGAACGCGGCGTCTCCCTCAGCATCCGCCTTCGGGTCCGCGGCGCTCCCGAGCGGCGACGAGCGCCGCAGGCCCACCTTCTGGTATCCCTCCCAGATCGCCCAGTTCCGGAAGAATTCAAGGACGGACGCGGGGCTCGTTCTCTGGCCCGTGCAGTCCTGCGGCGGCACCAGCTCGAAGACGACCTCGGGTCTCGAGGTGATCTTGCTGACCCAGATGAACAACAGGCTCTGGGCAAAGAGCTCGATGTACCGGGTTCGGCTGAAATCGAACACCACGCGCTTCGCGGAAAGCGTCTGATGGTAGCGTTCGGCCAGGATCACCTCGATGGTTCCCACTCGCACGGCGTTTCCGAAGGCCACGCGTCTTTCCTCGGCGCGCGTGGAGGAAGGCGGGCGCGCGCTCCTCAGATTGGGATCGTTGCGAACGGGCTTTCGGGGCTGGGGCATGGGCGCGAAGCACGAGGTTTCATCGCTCGGTTTCTGGTGCACCTCGGAGGGGTGAACGATGATCTCCTCGGAGATGAAGGGGCGCCGCATCTGGCCCAACGCGACAGAGGGAGGCTGATGAACATTGCTTCTGCACACAAGCCCAAGCTGGCCGTAGTGCTCCCGACAGTCAGCGCCGCGCTGCCACGCATCGGCCGCGGCGCTCTCGCGAATGAGACGCGCCATGGTGCTTGATGGGGTTCATTCTTTTTCGAGACTGAACTTGATCGTCTGTTGCACGCGCGTGTTCACGACGCGCCCCCCTTCTTCCTTGGCCGGAATTTCCATCTCCGCACCGCGTTCACGGCCGCCATTTCAAAGGCTTCATCCGTGGACCGTATCACTTGTGCTGCCACGACGTTCCCCTCGGAGTCGATGATGTAGTCGACATCGACCGCGCCGACCTTCCCTTGCCGCCGCATTTCATACGGGTATTCCGGCGGCATCGCCGAGCGCACCACCGGCTGCTGGTCCAGACTGTGCACGTCGAAGAGATTCGCCATCCCATGGCCCAAGCCACCTACCCGGTGCGCGCCAGCGGGATCGTCGCGAGTCCTTTGCCAACGGCCATGCCCGGGGAGGCGGCGGAGCCAGTGGTTGGGCGAAGGCATCGATCCGCACGCTTGGTACGTCCGCCAATTGCGGCGGCGCCATGCCGGGCTGCTCGTTCACGTCGCCGAGTGCCTCGACGGTTTCGGCCGGTTCCGGCTCCGGCGGTGGCATTTCGAACTGGAGGGCGGGTGCCTCGACCGTCGCGACCACCGCGCTGCGATTCGGGTGCGGCCGCCAACGTTCGCCCTCGAGAACGAACACGTGCAACGCCAACGCGATCAGCGCGCCGCACACCAAGGGTACTTTGCGCGCTCGAAACGGCAGTGGCGCTCGAAGCGGTCCTCCAGACCCGCAAGACCAATCTGTATCCCCGCTTCGACTGGCGCCAGGAATGCGATCGCCCGACAATACACTTGGAAGCACTCCATTTTCTCAACTTCAGCTTCACCCATTCACCCCACCGCAACGACCGCTCCTGAAGCGCCGTGTCATACCTGGGTAGGAAAATCGGACTATAATCGTCTGAACCCTTAGACTCACCCCTACATGCTGATCGTCCCCCCACCGGTTCAAACAGAACATCCCCCCGGCTCGCCCTTCGAGCGCCTGACCCTCGGCGAGAAGCGTGTCGCCCTCCTGCTCGCCGAAGGCCTCACCAACAAGGAAATTGCCCACGCGCTCGATTTGGCGGAAGCCACGATCAAGAACCACGTCGCCTCGATCTACCGCCGCACCGGCCTCCGCGGTCGCGGCCGCTTCATCGCCTGCGCGGCCGGGCGCCGTCCGCTGCCCTGACTTTGCGGGGAGCACCCGCCGGCGCATTCCACGCTACGTTGCGCCGGTCAGGGTCCTCTCCGTTATCCGCTTTACCCGTCGCTCCTCCCTCCTAAACTTTACTCACCTTGGGCCAGAGGTGAAGGCGAGGCTTCCCAACCTCGTTCCACGCGCATGCCTGATTCTGGCCAACTATCCCACGCCCGTGCCCTGTCGCGCCTCGTTTCGGCCGTCCAGGCATTGTCGCAGGCCCGCACGATCGAGGATATCCGCGAGATCGTCCGTCACGCCGCCCGCGAGCTGACCGGCGCCGATGGCGCCACCTTCGTTCTCCGCGACGGCGACCAGTGTCACTACATCGACGAGGACGCCATCGCACCGCTCTGGAAGGGCCAGCGCTTTCCGATGAGCGCCTGCGTTTCCGGTTGGGTGATGCTCAACCGCCAGCCCGCCGTGGTCCGCGACATCTTCGATGATCCCCGCGTTCCGGTGGACGCCTATCGCGCCACCTTCGTGAGGAGCTTGGTGATGGTGCCCATCCGCACGGAGTCTCCCGTCGGCGCCATCGGCACCTATTGGTCCTCTCACCATGACGCTCAGGCGATCGAAGTAGAAGTGCTTGTCGCCCTCGCGAACACCACCGCCGTCGCCCTTGAGAACGTCCGCTCCTACACCGACCTCGAATCCTGCGTCCGCCTCCGCACCAAGGAACTCGAAGAGGCCAATCACGAATTAGAATCCTTCGCCTCCTCCGTTTCCCACGACCTACGCGCTCCGCTCGGCGTCATCAGCGGTGCCGCCGACCTGCTCCGCCTCAAGAACGCCAACCTCGATCCGGAGAGTGCCCGCCTGATGGCGATGATCCCGACCCAAGTCCGGCGCATGTCCGCCCTGATAGATGATCTCCTCCGCCTCTCTCGCATTCGCCAAGCCGAGCTGAAGCTCGAACGGGTCGATCTCGCGGCACTCGCTCGCGACATCGCGTCCGCCTTGTTCAGCGCCGACCCCTCCCGCCAGATTCGTTTCACCGCCCTGGACGTTCCCCCCGCCGCCTGCGACCCCGCGCTCCTCCGCATCGCCCTCGAAAACCTTCTCTCCAACGCCTGGAAGTACACCCAGCACCGCGACGTCGCCGAGGTGGTGTTCGCCAGCCACCGCTTGGAAGACCGGCAGATCGCCTACTTTGTCAGCGACAACGGCGCGGGTTTCCGTCCTGAGGACACGCCCAAGCTCTTCACTCCCTTCCGGCGCCTGCACGATTCCGCGGAATTTTCCGGCACCGGCGTCGGCCTCACCATTGTCGCCCGCATCATCGAGAAACACGGCGGCCGCGTCTGGGCCGAAGCCCAGAAGGACGTCGGCGCGGTGTTCTATTTCACGCTCGGCGCCTCTCCGCTCTGACCTTCTCGTTCGCTCCAGATCCACGACCACACCCCATGAAAAAACGCCTACTCCTCCCGGTGCTGCTCCTCGCATTGCACCTCGACCTGTTTGCCTTCGCCAAGCACGGCCACATGGCCACGGGTTCGCTCGCCTACCAACTGATGTCACCGGCGGATCGCGACGCGATCGCCGCGATCCTCGAACACCATCCATTCGTCTCTGGCCCCTGGGCCCCTTTGCTCGCCGCGCCCTCCTCACCGAACATCTCCCGAGGCGAGAAACTCTTCATGCTCGCCGCCGCCTGGCCCGACGAAGTTCGCTCCGCCAAGTGGAAGAAGAAGTACCATCATGCCACGTGGCACTACGTGAATCTGGCCTACAGCGCCGGTGCGGCCGTGCCCGGCGCGAGCATCGGCGGCGATCTGCTGAAGCAACTGCCCATCCAACTGAAAGCGGCGAAGCAAGCCACCTCGCTCGAGGACCGCGCCATCGCCATCTGCTGGCTCATTCACCAGACCGGCGACCTGCACCAACCGCTCCACGTGGTCGCGCTCGTGAACGACGACTATCCCCAAGGTGACCGCGGCGGAAATCTCTTCTTCGTGAAGACCAAGCCCGACAATAGTCCCACCTATCTGCACGCCCTCTGGGACAACGCATCTCCCCGCAAATACACGGACTTCGCCGGCGTCCACGAGAACGCGATCAAGTTGAAGAACGACATCAACGTCCCCTCGCTACCTCAGTTCACGGGCACGAAACCCGATGCCTTCGAAGCCATCGCGAAGAAAGAGGGCTTCCCGTATGCCGCGAAGTACGCCTACCTGAACGGCACCTTGCAAGGTGCCACCGAGCACGAAGCGGAGGAGGATCCCGACGAAGTTCCGGTCGTGCCGAATCTCTACAGTGCCGACGTCGGTCGCGTGACGTATTCTCAGCTTGCGTTGGCGGGGCATCGTATCGCGAAGTTGCTGGCGACGGTGGCTCACTAGCATTCCCGTCGCCCCCTCGTTGCCGCGATGACCCAACGACCTATCCCCGCCCGAGTTCAGGCATCGGAAGTCACCTACGAGCTTCACACTCTCGGCTGGAAGGCGTTTCAGGACCTTTGTGTCACCGTCGTGGCTGACGTGTGGGGGCAGACGGTCCAGAGTTACTTCACCTCCCACGATGGCGGGCGCGATGGCGCTTTCCACGGAGACTGGAAACACGCCGACGGCAACTCGGCGGGCGCGTTCACCGTGCAGTGCAAGTTCACGAGCAAAGCGGACAAGGTACTCACGCTGTCTGATCTTTCGGATGAGCTGGAAAAGGCGGAACGCCTGGCCAAGCGCGGCCTGGCGGGCAACTACCTCCTGTTCACGAATTCCAGCCTCACCGGCGTGAACGAGGAGCGAATCAAGACCGCCTTCGAAGCCACGGGAATAAAGCGCTTTGCCGCCTACGGACGGGAATCGATTTCGCGGTTGATCCGAGAGTCTCCAAGGCTGCGGATGCTCGTTCCCCGGGTTTATGGATTGGGCGACTTGAGCCAGATCATGGACGAGAGGGCGTACGCACAGGCGCGGGAGATTCTCAGCTCGCTGGGCGACGACCTCCGCAAGTTCGTCATCACCGATGCGTACCAGAAAAGCGCCCGGGCCTTGATCGATCACGGGTTCGTGCTGCTCCTGGGCGAAGCGGCCTGTGGCAAATCCAGCATCGCGGCGGCGCTCTCCGTAGGCGCAATCGACGAATGGGGCTGCTCCACGATCAAGGTGCGCAATCCGGAAGAGTTCGTGCGCCACTCCAATCCTAACGAACCGAAGCAGTTTTTCTGGGTGGACGATGCCTTCGGCGCGACCCAGCTCGATTGGCAGGCCACGGTCGGTTGGAACAGCGTGTTCCCGCACATCCAAGCCGCGATCAACCGCGGCGCCAAGGTGCTGTTCACGTCGCGAGACTACATCTACCGCTCGGCGCGAGGCATCTTGAAGCAATCGGCGCTGCCGCTCATGTACGAGTCACAGGTGGTGATCCAGGTCGAGAAACTCTCGAAGGCCGAGCGCGAGCAAATCCTCTACAATCATGTCCGGCTCGGAAAGCAGCCCCCGGAATTCAAAAGACGAATCCAACCGTTCCTCGCCGAACTGGCAGCCCATCCACGCTTCACCCCGGAAATCGCCCGGCGTCTCGGCAACCCGAGCTTCACCCAAGGCTTGTTTCCCGCAAAGGAGTCGCTCGCCGCGTTCGTCGAGACCCCGCTCGAATTCACCTGCGAGATCATCCGCAACATGGATGCGGAGAGCAAGGCGGCACTCGGTCTTGTGTTCATGAAGGGCGGGGTTATTCCCAGCCCCTTGCAGTTCTCCGGCGAGGAAGAGCAAGCAGTGGCTTTGATCGGCGGGACGCCCGCGGGCGTGCGCGCAGCGTTGGGTTCCCTCCATGAGAGCTTTGTCCTGCGTGTGCTCCAGGGCCCGGGGCATGTCTGGAAGTTCAAGCACCCCAGCATCCGTGACGCGTTCGCCGCCTTGGTGGCAACCGACCCCGAACTATTGGACGTCTACTTGGCTGGCACGCCCTTGGAAAACCTGATGCATGAGGTCTCCTGCGGGGACCTGGCGATCCGCGGCGTCAAAGTGATGGTGCCGCCCAACCGATACGATGCGTTGATCGACCGGCTGGATGCCTGGTCGGCCGGCCACCGCGACCGGCGCGATCTTCATGCCTTCTTGTCGTACCGTTGCGACCGGGCGTTCCTCGCGCTCTACTGCCGACGCCACCCGTTGTTCATCGATGGTCTCCATGCCGGCTCCTACCTTTATTGCGTCTCGGACGTCCGGGTGCTGGTGCGACTCCATGAATTCGGATTGCTGCCGGACCCGAAGCGGGCCGCGGTGGTGGTGGAGATAATCGGCCTCGGATTGGAGACGCCCGATTCGGGCTGCCTCCGTGAGGATGTGCAGAGTCTTTTCACGGCGGAGGAGTCGGCCACACTTCGCACGCGTCTCGCGGACGAGCTATTTCCGTCGCTGACGGACACGATCACCCAGTGGCGTGGCGACTACGACCCGGAGCAGGACACGCCGGAGGAGCACTTTGATGAGCTTCGCTCCGCCTTGCGAGCGTTCCGGGATGAATTCTCCGACCACCCGGATGCGGTTCGGCAACTCCGGGAGGCCGAAGCCGAGATCAAGCAGGTGATCGAGGAGTTGGATACGGAGCGCGATGACGTCTGGGATGGCGACGATTACCAGCGCGACGACAGCTCGCATGCCGGGCAGGACACTGGTCGGTCGGTATTCGACGACGTCGCCGACTAATGCAGGCATACGCGCGATGCCTGAAGTTTGATTCGGAATTCGGAACGGGTGATGGTTTGAACCCTTCGGCCTACCTTCGCGAGGCACCTTTTCCATGAGGAGGTTCGGCGGCCTGTGGTGCGGTATGAGGGGTGTGAGGCAGCCTGATACACAGAGGACGGGTCGTTCTTCGCGGATGTTGGACGACGGCCCAACCTGTGTTGAGCGCGAGCAGCTGTTCGCTCAAGTAGTGCGGTCGTTCCACGACTTGCCAGTTGCGATTCTCCCGACCGCCGGAAAATCCGCCACTGGTCCTCCGTCGCTCCCTTCCGCCCAGCTTCGACGAGAGGATCTTCGCTCCCTTCTCATCGGCGGCGCGAAAGTGAATTTGTGTGCGCAGGTTCGCCATGAAGACGTCCGCCTTCTTTTCCGTCTCGAACGACGCATGAAACGAAAGCGGGGTCTGTGTAGCCGCAATGAGACAGACTCCGGCCTCGCGCAGTTCGTCAACCGCACCGTGATCGGAGAATCCATCCTCGGAAACCAGCGTCGTCTTCTGGCCCTCATCCAAAACGAGCACGATCATGTTGCGCCGCTGCCGCTCCTCCGCCGGCAGATCGAATCTCCGGAATGCGTGCAGGAAGAACAGCTGCTTGGTGAGCAGATTGAGATACTTCCTCTCGGTTTGATACGTCTGCGGCACCGACAGGCAAACGATTCGCCCCTGATCCACCTCCGCCAGCGAGAAGTTCGGCTCTGTCGAGCAGAACACCTCCGCAATGTCCGGCGGCGTGTATGGTCGCAGGAAATTCGCGACGGTGTAGACGGTGCCGCTGCGCTGCTCCGGTGGTTGCGCGAGGAAGTCCGAAAAATACTGGCGTTCGCGTTCGGCCGCCGGCGTCCGGACCATCTCCAACCGCCCCCGCACCATCTCCAGGTCTCGAGTAACGCAGATCATATCGTGGACGTTGCTGATCGTCACGGGCAGGTCCGCCGCCTCGAGCGCGTACATCGCATGCGTGATCGCATCCCGCGCCGACTCCTTGAAAAACGTTTGTCCGCCGCGCTGCCCGGCGGCCGTGGCTGTATCGACGAGCAGCTTGGCATAGGTGCCCCAAGGAACGTTCGCATCTACCAGAAGATTCAGGCGCAGCGGTGGCGTCCAGGTTGCAACGGGCACCTCCGCTGGCCGCACCCGAATCAACCGCAGGCTCTCTTCCTGTCCCATCGCGGTCGCCATCGCCGACAGCGGCTCCCACAGCGCGCCTTTGGAATCGATCGCCACGATCCCGGTGGTCGGCAGCGTCTCCCGCAGTCCGGCTACGATCGGCACCACAGCGCGCGACGTCTTGCCCGTTCCCGTTGCGCCGGTGATCAAGAAATGGCAACAGGCCTCGTCGCGGGTCCATTCGAAGCCCCAGAGCCGGAGAACCACGTCGCGACTCTGGCGAACGAGGATTTCACGGGTGACCAGGCTTAGCACGATGCCCGTGATGCCCCACATGCCCCAGTAGCGGTACGGCTCGGGCAGCCAACGCATCGCCCACGCCGCGAATGTCGCCGCTCCGACCACGATCACTCCCTTCGCCCTCATGCCCCGAAGATGGCCAGCGCCGCGAGCATGCCGAGGGATAGGCCAATCAGAAAGGTGGCGACGTTCTCGCGGCGCCGGTGAACGCCGATCAATTTGCCTGCCACCGCCGTTCGTTTCTCCAAATCTGTCAATTGGACCACCGCCGCAGTCAGAGCGGCTTCGAGTTGCTCCTTGATTGTTTCATTCGCCAGCAGCGGTTGCTGTTCCAACCGCTCAACCAGCGTGCGCAGGGTGGGGGCGAGTCCCGGAATCGTTTCCGTGCACGCACGAAGCGTCTCGAGGCGATGGTCCAAGGTCGCTTTCAACTCCGCGGTACGCGCACTCAGGGCGTCCTCGGATCCTTTCACGCGCTGCCAATGCCACGCGATCAGCAGGTAGACGGGATCGTCCGGCTGCAGTCGATGGTGGCTGGCGATCCATTTCAAATCCGCGGGCAGATGCTCCGGATCGAGCAAATCCTCGGGTTTCATCCGATCAGCAGGTTGCGGGCGCGCTCGAACTGCCCGGTCATCCGCTCGTGAAAGCGCAGGCACCGCGAGCGATCAAGCAGGTGAAGACGATCGGACGTCCGGCCGCGCCCCACCGTGAGGTTCGCTCCTTGCAGCCGATTGCGGGTGATCTCCGCGAGGCACGGCACGTCGATTTCGATGGCGCCCAATTCCTCACGCAGCCGCCGCCGCGAATTGCTTCCTCCCCAAAGGGGCAGCGCCTCTCCATCGCGCAAGTTTCGCGCGACCAGCCAGGCGACACGATCGCCCCAAGCTTCAATCACCTCGGCGACCTGGGAATTGGCATCCTTGTCGTCGGTCGCCACGAGCACGAACACCACGCGGCAATCGAGTTCCGGCTGCAGTTCGGCCACGCGCGCCTCGTCCAGGTAGGCGAGAAGCTTGCTCCCTCCGGTCGCGCGGCTGTCGACGAGCACGGTGTCCGCGTCGGCCAGGGCCTGCACCAGACGGTCAAGCTCGCCCAGCTTGTCCGCATCAACGTCCGTGTCGACGAATTCGGCCTCCGGCACGAGGCGGTTGAATGTCGAGTTGGCGTGGTCCAAGTCGAAGGCCTTCACGAGGACGCGCTGGTCCGTGAGATAATCATGGATCAGCGACGCGACAAAGCTCTTGCCGATGCCGCCTTTGTCCTGCGGGAAAAGCAGCAGACGTTTCTTGGAGGAGTGCATGTCAGTAGTCGTCGCGCGCGATCCTTGGCCCGCGCCGGCCATTGCGAGCCTCGGAAGGCTGCGGAGCGGGAGCCCCCGAAGCGGGAGCGACGCTCGCCGCGGCCATCTCGCCCGGGTTCAGAGAGGATCCGCCGCCGGTCGCCTGAGTGCGGCGGACGCGGAGGATTTCCGCCTGGCTGAACTGCCGCCGGCAAAAGGCGCCCACGCCTTGCGGCGACACCTTGAGGCCGTGGCGCGTGAACGTCGCGGCGATCTGGTCGTAGCTCATGAATTTTGCGCGCTGCAACAAGATGACATCGCGATAGGGCAGGAGGAGGCTGCGCGTATGCGCATTCGGGTCGTAACGTCGGGCATCGTCGAGCAGGCGGGCGTGCAGGTCGGGTGATTCGCTCACCTGGCAAGCTAGTCATTTATGGGTTTATACAAATCGAAAATATGCGCATGCGATCGCCATCCGAGCGGTGGAAGAGCGGCGGCGAAGCAGTGAAACAGTGGCGCCGTGGTGGTCCTGACCTAAGCTCGCTTAGGGGTGGCGTGTTCCCTCTGTGATGGTAAATGCTGGGGCGGATGCCATCATGCTTGAGCCGCTGCCTTCACCGGTATCGAGCAGAGTCATGCGACTGGGATAAAAATGCATTCGAAAGCGCACGTGACGGAAAAGAACGTTGCGGATATCATGGATAATTTAGGGGTTATTCATCCTTTGTTGGCATGCTCAGGTTCGATCGTCCCTGTCAATTGGTCCGCGGCGCGGTGGGATATTTCCGCGAGCACCTGAAGGTGGGGGACTACCTGTCGCAGGGCGGCGAAACGCCGATGAGTTGGTGCGGGCGTGGCGCGGAGCGCCTTGGCCTGGTCGGAGACTGCCGTCTTGAGGACTTCGAAACCCTCTGCCGCGGCCAGCACCCGGCGACCGGCGAACGCCTCACGTTGCGCGACAAGGGCTCCCGTCGGAGGGTCTGCTATTTCGGTCAGGTCTCCGCGCCGAAAGATGTGTCGCTCCTTTACTTCGTTGGCCGAGACGATCGCATCGCCGATTGGTGGGAGGAGGCGGTCGCGGAAACCCTGCACGAAATGGAAGCGCTCACGCGCACCCGAGTGCGCCGCGACGGAGCCGGTGACGACCGTGTGACCGGCGAGATGGTGGCTGCGGTTGTCACTCACGAGACGAGCCGCGCACTGGACCCGCAGCTCCACACCCACGTGTGCATCCTCAACGTCACTTTCGATGCCGTGGAAGGGCGATGGAAAGGCGTTCAGCCTTCTGGCTACTACCGGCACCAGGCATTTCTCCGGGAGGTGTGCTACAACCGCCTGGCCTCGCGAATGCGCGCGGCCGGTTACGGCATCGAGTCTCGTCCCGGCATCGGCTTCGATGTCACGGGTATTCCTGCGGAGCTGCGCGAACGCTTCAGCAAGCGACGTCGACAGATTGCAGCGATGGCCAAACGCCTCGGCGTTGAGTCTCAGGACGCACTCCAAGCGATCGCAGCCGATTCGCGTGCCGAGAAACGCACCCTGAGTCGTTCCCAGTTGCAGGCGAACTGGGAAGCCCAGGCCGGCGAGGATCTGCCGAAGCTGGCGGCCTTGATTTCGCAATCCGATCAGCAAGCGAACGTCACGATCCCCGACACCGCTCCGGCCGCATTGAGTTCTGCCGAAGCGCACGTGTTCGAGCGCTGTTCCGTGGTCGATGAGCGGGTGCTCCTGCGCGAAGCACTCTGCGCAGGGCGAGGGACGACTTCCCTCGAGGCTCTCCGTCGTGAGCTATCCGCGCGGGTGTCCGTCGGCTCGTTGCTTCATCACCATGAAGAAATCGCCAGCCGGGACGCGCTCGCAGCAGAGGAGGAGTTCGTCGGCTGGACGAGACATACATCACGGGTCTCCCCGATTGGCAGCGGGCAGGAATTCGCAGGTCTGGCGCCGGAGCAAGCCGCGGCGGTGCGCGGCATCCTCCACAGTGACCGGCAAGTCGTCGTCCTGCAGGGTGACGCGGGCACCGGCAAAACCACCGCGCTGCGCACCGTACTCCGCGAAGCGGAGGCAGCGGGTCTGCGCGTGTTCGGTTGCGCGCCGTCCGCCGGCGCGACCGAGGTGCTGCGCAAGGAACTCACCGCGGACGCGCACACGTTGCAACGATTGTTGGTCGACCACTCACTGCAGGCCGAAGTTCGCGGACGAATGCTGCTGGTGGATGAGGCGGGTTTGATCTCGGTGCGCGAGATGCGCGACCTCTGCCGACTCGCTCGTTTCAATGGGTGTCGATTGCTCCTCGTCGGCGACGTGAAGCAACACCACGCCGTTGAAGCCGGCGATGCTCTCCGTTGCCTGCAAAAATACGCCGATGTGCCGACGTTTCGACTTTCGGAGATCCGACGCCAGCGGGACCCGGCCTATCGTGCCGCGGTCGGAATGCTTGCTCGCGGCGACGCGCGCGGCGCCTTCGCCGCGTTCGAGCGGTTGGGTGCGGTCAAGGCCATGCGATCCGCTCCCGCGCTCTTCAATGCCGCCGCCAATGAATACCTCCGCACCATCCAAAGCGGCGAAACCTGCCTGGCGATTTCTCCGGTCTGGTCGGAAATTCATTCGTTCACCCAGTGCATTCGCCACCGTCTCCAAGCGGCTGGTTTGATCGGGGCCGACGAGCGGCGGGTCAACTCCATCCTGCCTCTCAAATGGACGCGCGAGCAGCGTCGCCGGGTCGGCAACTACCGCCCCGGCGACGTTCTCACTTTCCACCGGAATTGCGGCGATTTCACGCGGCAGGAATCGGTCCGGGTGGTCGGCGTCGAAGGCGACAAACTGATCGTCCAAACAGCGGAAAACACACGCCAGCGTTTCGATCCCGGTCGCTGGTCGTCATTCGAAGTCGGCACCGAGAAGGAGATTCCCCTAGCGAAAGGCGACCGATTGCTCCTTCGCGCGAATGTCGCCGCCCACGACCTACGCAACGGAGATTTGGTCGAGATCGAAGCGTTCGAGCGCGACGGAATCATTGCGCTGCGTGACGGTCGCAAGCTCCCCGCATGGTTCAGGCAATTCACGCACGGCTACGCCACAACGTCGCACGCCGCTCAAGGGAAGACGGTCGATCGGGGCATAGTGCTCTTGGCCGAGGCCGGCCTTGCGGCCGCCAATCTCAAGCAGGCCTACGTGAGCAATTCGCGGTTTCGACTCAGCCAACGAATCTTCACCACCGATCGTCGCGCGGCCCGGGCCGCGCTGGCCCGTCCGGACGACCGAAAGCTCGCGTCGGAACTGCACGAACCGGCGCCGCCGCCGCTCAGCCTCCGCGAGCGCCTTCACCATCGGCACCTCGCTTCAGCCTGATATGACGATTCAAGCGCGTCGGGACCAACCACCGCTATCGCCCGCTTCTTCGCCTACCTGGGGCGAACTCGCAACCGCCGACGATCCTTGCCACGTTGTGAGGTTCATCCTCGCCGGCAGGGTAGTGTCCGTTCCCGTCACCCAATTCCGTTGGTGGGAACTTGCCGCCGGCGAGCCCGAGACGCTCACGCTGTACGCCGATCGTCTCACCGTGATCATCGAAGGTTGCGGCCTCAGTCCCATTGCCGCCGCCCTCGATCTCCAAGTCCTCGTCGAGGTGCGCACCAACCGCGAGTTCCAGTCGAACCGCCACTCGGCCCAGGTGCGCGAGATCACCGTTGAAACCCTCTGACGCATGGCCCAGAAGCACTCCCCCGGAGGCCAACTCGACTTCCTTTCCGCACTCGCGCATGAGCGATCTCACGACCTACGGCCTGATGGCCGAGAAGCATTGGCGGCAGTTCCGGCCTCGGATGGTGGCGGAACTCGAGGCGGAGGGGCGCCTGACAGCCGCTCTCCGCGAGGCGGAGCGGCAGACCTTCCGCGAGATGACGCGGTTGACCCGGGAATTCACGCGCCGGAACATGACCCCGCAGCAGGCCCACGACCAAGCGTGGGAACTGATCCGCGAGAAATACATCCTCCTCCCCGCGGAGGAAGCTCCGCCGAGGGACTGAATCGCGTCGGGTACCGGATCACCGCGGCCGACCACCTGGGCGAGGGCGGCCTGCGCGAGAAATTCTCGGACAATGTCGCCGCGATTCGCCTCCTCCAACTCCTCGAGCGCGAGCAACGCACCGTAGCTCCCGACGAGCAACGCGTTCTCGTGCGCTACGTGGGATGGGGTGGGCTCCCGCACGTGTTTTCTACGCCGGAGGAGACCCCAAAATGGGCCGCCGAACAGTCGACCCTCCGCGAACTCCTTCGTCCGGAGGAATATCAGGCGGCCCGCGCCACGGTTCTCAATGCGCACTACACTCCGGAACCGGTCATCCGAGCCATGTGGACCGCGGTGCAAAGAATGGGATTCCGGGGCGGCAGGATTCTGGAACCGGCGTGCGGGGTGGGGCACTTCTTCGGCCTGATGCCCGACGACCTGCGGGTCGGGTCCTTTCTCACCGGCATCGAGATCGATCCGCTCACCGCGCGCCTGGCAGGTCACCTCTATCCGGGCGCCGACATCCGGTCGCAACCGTTCGAGGAATCGGTGCTGCCCGCGAACGGCTACGATCTGGCCATTTCCAATGTCCCATTCGGCGACTATGCGCCGTTCGACCCCAGACTGAACCCCCGTCGATTCGCGATCCACGATTACTTCTTCGTCGCAACGGTCGAGCGAGTGCGCCCCGGAGGGCTCATCGCTTTCGTGACTTCGCGCGGGACGCTGGATAAACAGCAACCGACCATGCGGGAGACGCTCGCCAAATCGTGCGACCTGCTTGGTGCCATTCGCCTCCCGCACACCACCTTCGTCCGGAACGCGAACACGCACGTCACCACCGACATGGTTTTTCTCCGCAAGCGCCTTCCGGGCGAAGCGATCGCGGGACCCCGCTGGCGGGAGAGCCGCCCCGCGCCGGAGTTTCCCGCGGAGCAAGGCGTCTTCCTCAACGAGTACTACCACGCGCACCTCGGGATGATGCTGGGTCGCCTGGAAATCGTCGCGCACGGCCTGCACGGTCGGGAGGAGGTTCGGCTTGCACCCGACGACCGCGAGCTTTCCACCGCGTTGGCGACGGCGCTCTCGAACCTCCCCGCAGATTGCTACCGGCCGCTCACCGCGGTCGAGATCGCCACGGTGCGAGTCACATTGCCGGTGCCGGCGGGCGTCAAACCCAATGCCTACGTCCTGACCGGCGAAGCCGGCGGGACGCTTGCGGTCCGTGACGGGAACGAATTGCGGCTGCTCACGAGTCTTTCTCCTTCCTTGGCCAGACGCATGCGTCGCCTGATTCGCGTGCGCGACGCCGCGCGGGACTGCCTGCAGGCCCAGGTGGAGGATCGACCCGAGGCGGAGATTGCATCCACGCGCCAGCGACTGAACCGGGAGTATGACGATTTTGTCGGTCAATTCGGACCGGTCTCCCGCACGGCCAATTTGCGGGCCTTGGCCGGCGATCCCGACCTGCCGCTTCTCCTTTCCCTGGAAAACTACGACGAGCACACGAACATTGCGACGAAGACCGCGCTGTTTCGCGAGCGCACGGTGCAGCGCCGTCGGCCGGTTGAAAGCGCCTCCGATGCCCGGGAGGCATTGGTCGTCACGCTGAATGAAAAGGGTCGGGTCGATCTCGATCATATCGCTCGCCTGCTCCGTCGTCCCGCGGAGGAATTCCTGCCCGAACTGAACGGCGCCCTGTTCTTGAATCCCACCACCCGTCGGTGGGAAGCGGAGGACGAGTATCTCTCCGGTGACGTCCGGCAAAAGCTCGCCGCTGCGGTCGAGGCGGCGGGGCACGACACCCGCTTCGCGTCGAACGTGGAGGCGCTTCGCTCCGTTCAGCCCGCCGAACTCAAGGCCACGGAAATCGACGCCCGCCTCGGCTCCGCTTGGATTCCCACCGACGACGTCACCGCCTTCGGCCAGGAATTGCTTCGCGCCCACGGTTCCAATGACGTGCGCGTGCACCACGTTGCGGAGCTTGGACTCTGGTCCATCGAGGTGAGTTACTACGCAAAGACCGGTGTCGCCAATCGGAGCGAGTGGGGCACGGAGCGCGTCACCGCGCACGAGCTTCTCGAGCACGCGCTCAATCTCCGTACTCCCACCGTCTACGACTACGTCGACGACCAGCCGGTCGTGAATCCCACGGCGACCGAAGCGGCGCGCGACAAGCAGCAGAAGATCCGCGACCGTTTCGCCGACTGGATCTGGTCCGACGACGCTCGCCGCGAGCGACTGGTCGCCCTCTACAACGCGACCTACAATTGCACGCGCCTGCGGACATTCAACGGTGATCACCTGCAGTTGCCCGGTGCCAATCCGGCGATCGCGCTTCGACGTCACCAAAAGGCGGCCGTGTGGCGAATCCTCCAGTCTCCCAACGTGCTCCTCGCGCACGTCGTGGGCGCGGGCAAGACTTACACCATGGCCGCCGCGGCGATGGAGCTGAAGCGTCTGGGGCTCGCCCGCAAACCCCTGATCGTCGTGCCCAATCACATGCTCGGGCAGTTCTCCACCGAACTGCTGCACTTATATCCCGGCGCGAACATTCTCGCCGCCGGCAAGGACGACTTCTCGAGCGACCGCCGGCGCGAACTGATGAGCCGCATTGCCACCAACAATTGGGATGCCGTGGTCGTCACCCATGCCGGCTTCGAGCGCCTGCCGCTCTCGGCGCGAGCCCACGCGGATTTCTTGGATCAACAATTGGCGGAACTCGAGGACTGCATCGCCGCCCAGAAAGCGCGTGCTGGCTCCGGTGGCACGAGAATCGTGAAGGAACTCGAGCGGGCCAAGAAGCGCCTGGAAGCTCGCATTAAGACGCTCTCCGCCGAACACCGGAAAGATGACACCATCACCTTCGAGGAACTCGGCGTCGATCGGCTCTTCGTGGACGAAGCCCAAGCGTTCAAGAACCTGTTTTACGTCACCAAAATGACGCGGGTGGCTGGTCTTCCCCAGACCGCCTCCGAGCGGGCATTCGACATGTTCCTCAAAGTGCAGCACGTGCAGCGTCTCAACGGCGGCGGTGGAGTGGTCTTCGCTACCGGTACTCCGGTCACGAACACCATGGCCGAGATGTTCACGATGCAGCGCTATCTCCAGCCCGCCGCTCTGCGGCTGCGTCACCTGCATCATTTCGACGGATGGGCTGGCACCTTCGGCGAACCGGTGACCGCGATGGAGTTGGCCCCCGATGGCGCCGGATATCGCCTCCACACGCGTTTCGCCCGTTTCGTCAACGTCCCGGAACTCATGCAGCTCTTCCGCGAAGTCGCGGACATCCAGACCGCCGAGATGCTCAACCTGCCGGTCCCGAAACTTGAAGGCGGGAAGCCCCGGATCGTCAGCGCCCCCTGTTCACCCGAACTCAAATCCTTCGTCGCTCACCTCGCGAAACGCGCCGAGAAACTCAAGACCGACCGCGTCGACCCTTCGGTCGACAACATGCTCAAGATCACGGGTGAGGGGCGGAAGGCGGCTCTCGACCTGCGTCTCATGCGACCATCATCCGCCGACCATGCGTCGAGCAAGCTGAACCAGGCGGTCCGCCAAATCCATTCTCTGTGGGCGGAGACCCGTTCCGAGCGCCTCACCCAGATGGTATTCTGCGACCTTTCCACTCCGAAGGTGTTTGGCGGCGAGTTCTCGGCCTATGTTGATCTTCGCGACAAACTCGTCGCCCGTGGCGTTCCGACCGACGAGATCGCTTTCATCCATGACCACGATTCCGATGCGGCGAAGCTGGCGTTGTTCAAGGATGTCCGCTCCGGCAATGTTCGCATCCTGATGGGCTCGACCCAGAAGATGGGAGCCGGAACCAACGCGCAAACCAAGCTCGTGGCCCTGCATCACTTGGACGCCCCATGGCGCCCGGCCGACATCGAGCAACGCGAGGGCCGGATTCTCCGT
Organism: Candidatus Didemnitutus sp.; assembly: GCA_019634575.1. NCBI lineage: Bacteria > Pseudomonadati > Verrucomicrobiota > Opitutia > Opitutales > Opitutaceae > Candidatus Didemnitutus > Candidatus Didemnitutus sp. Next base: position 237,719 of record JAHCAY010000003.1, on the reverse strand, counting down.
CAGGGCAACACCAATGCGACCGTGCGGATCTTTCGTTATGTCACCGAAGGCAGCTTCGACGCTTACATGTGGCAGACCTTGGAAATCAAGGCCCGGTTCATCGCGCAGGTGATGACCGGACATTCAGCGGCGCGGCGCATCGAGGACCTCGATGCTCCCGCGCTCACCTATGCGGAGGTGAAAGCCATCGCCTCCGGCAATCCGCTGGTGATCGAGAAAGCCAAGGTCGATGCGGAGGTGATGCGTCTCTCGCGCCTTCGGGCGGAGCACGCGGAAGCGCAATTCGCCACTCGCAGCCGTTTGCGCCATACCGAGGAGGATGAAGTCCGGCTCGTCGAGCGGATCGCGGCCTTGGAGAAAGACAGCGCCATCCGCTCCGAAACGAAAGGCGAGCTGTTCACGATCCGTCTCGAGAAGCGCACTTTCAGCGACCGCACCGAGGCCGGCAACGCGCTCGTCTATCTCCTCGCGGAATTCAAAGACGCGCACCGCCGCGGCCAGTTGGGCGCCATCGAAATCGGTCAATTCGCGGGCTTTCGTCTGGAATTCCGTTCGACCGTTCCCGATCGGTTGACGCTTCGCGGTGCAACCGAGCACCACGCGAATGTCACGGCCTCCCCCGCAGGCACGATCGCCTCGTTGGAGCACACGGCCCGGTCCATTGACGAGCAATTGGCCAACGCCAGAAATGCGCTGCTCGACGCGAGCCGGCGAAGGGCCGAATTGGCCGCGTTGGTGGGCGCCGTTTTCGATCATGAGGAAAGGTATCGTGAGTTGCTGCGCCGGCAGTCCGAACTCGTGGAGGCCTTGGACATCACCAAGAACCAAGCCGGATCCCAACTGTCGGCCGATGGCTCCCGCGAGGAGTCGGCTGCGGAAACAGGTCGGGAATCGGCCGCCGTTTCCCCCCGTCGGCGAACGACAGCCGCGGCACGCCCGGAGACGCGCACGCGGCTCTCGGCCTAACCTCTTCAGAGCGGCATTCCGGTCAGCCGCTCCCAGTTCGCCAATTCCTTGGCTTCATCGATGGGCGTGCGGGGGTCGTGGTCATTCCAATTGCGGATCAGCTCCGCTCCGGCCGCGGCGATCACCGCCTCCTCGATGCTGCCGAGCGTGATTCCGCGGATGGCGTCCACCAGGTCCGTGAGTGCGGTGTTCAAGTCAGCGTCATCCATGCCCGCGTACTCGTCGGTGGCTTCGTTCCCGGCAAGGTTTTTCCCAATCGGTGTGGCTCTGTTTCCGTGGCTTTGGTTCGTTCTCATCGCGAATGGCGCCTTTGGCGGCGCGGTCGGGCGTTGTTGCCCGGGTATCGCGTCGCGCTCCGTGCGCTGCTTTCTGGGAGCGCACCGAGTCACCGCGCCGGCCGCCGAGCGCGGAGCTGTGCTCCGTGCGAGGGGGAAGGCCCGCGCGGGGAAGGCTCGCGCAGCGACGCCTTGACCGGTGTGCCACCCTGAGAGCAGCGGGCGGAGCAGTATTTGGTACCTGCGGTCGACGGATCAGGCTGTTTCCCGCTACAACGACCCCCCTCATCGGATCAGGATTGCGCATTGCATGCGTGTACAAACCCGTACATCACAAGACGCACCATGACGAACAAGGAACTTGCCGACCAAATTCTCCGTGGAAAAAAGAAATTCGCCCGCGTGGCCAATCTTCGACTCGCCACCGCGATCCGCGTCGCCGGCCATCGATTGGGCGGCGTGATCACGGTGCGAAAGACGGGGAAGAGCGCTTGGACGCTCACCAAATCGAGCGCGAAAGTGACACACCGCGCGAAGCCCAAGCGCCGTTTGAAGAGCAAGCGTTAGCGCAGGAGGCGCGGCACCGGCCCGGAACGGTGCAATCCGCCTGAAAACCGCACACGCGGGAAAAGTCCGCCCCATTACCGCTGGTCAATCGCCCCGGTGGTATCATCTTGCGCGGTGGCAATGAAAGCTTGTCCCAACGGTTCCACGCGAGCGGAGCAGGAGCAGGGGCTTGATCGGGTAGTGGAGCTCTTGCAGATCGCGATCGTCCGACAAAGGCAGTCTGCACCGCCAGCGCCCCCGGCCACCGACTTGCCGGCGGCTCGCCCGTGGGAACTCGTCAGTGACGCGCACGAACAGGCGATCCTAAAATACCTCGAGCAATTCGGTGCATGTGCGCCCGGCGAGTTGGCCCGGATCTTGGATATCCCGGCGCGGACCGTCACGCGTCGCCTGGGCCGGCTGACCGAGGTCGGGCTTGTTGTCGCGCAGGGGAGGACGAAAGGCGCGCGGTATCGCCTGCGCCAGGACTACGGATCGAGTTGAGCTGTCACCACCGCTGAAATTGCGTCGTCTGGTCGGCGATCGGCAGTCGGCTCAGCCATTCAAGTTTGCGCAGACTGTAGCGGGCGACGTCCGCGGCGAGGGTCAGCGAACGCAACCTCATTTGAATGGCGGGCGCCAGCGTGAGTAACAGGAGGTGCTGGCAAATGGTGCCGACCGAGACACCCGAGCGCTCGGCCAGCACCCGTTGGGTGAGGTTGGGGTCGCGGTCCATCATCTTTCGCCAGGCGAGCGCACGGTGGATGGGGTGCGCACCGGGCGGACCGGCTTCGAAGTCCTCCTTTGGCCCGATCGTCTGCGAGCAGGGCCCAGTAAGTTCGATCGGCCGGCGTGCCCGCGAACACGAGAAGCCGATGGTGATCGCGACCTCGATTTGCTGGGGTACGTTCTCTTGATTCTGAGCGACGACGCGCGCCTCCATCCCGTCCACAAGATTTGTCAGCTTCAACCGAAGGTGAACGTCGAGGAAGCGCCGCCCCCGGCTGCGCTCATCGGGCCTCTTGGAGGGCTGCAGGGTGATACGGTCGAAGAAAAGTCCGGCCAGTTCCCTTTGCTCCTCGGGCTGCAGCTGTTTCATCAGGTCCCTGAAACGACTCAGTGCCGCCGACACGCGCTCGGCGTCGGCCATCAGTGGGTCGTGCAAAGCCAGTTCCTTGCGCGCGATTTCCCGGGACAAGAGCAGGTTTCGTTTCTCTCCCCTCATCGCTTCGGCGTGCTCCCGCAATTCTTCGTTCAATGCCGCGACGCCCTGGTTGCTGACCACTTCCATGCAGTGTTGGATGCGTCGATCGACCTCGGCCATCCGTTCGTCGATCGCGGCTATTTCCCCGCGTAGTTTCGACCGGCGACCGCTGGCGTGTTCCGTCTGCGAGCCGATCAGCCGACTGACGACGTCCGGTCGTTGGCTGCACTCGCCGATGAAGCCGATGACCGCCTGTTCAAGCGTCTCCGCGGAAACTGTGCGCACGGGACAGCCGCCGCCGCCCCATTCGCGCCGCGCCTTGCCGCAAACGTAGAACCGGTAGGGCTTGCCAGTTTTGTCCAGCTTACCACTGGGGGCAGGCGTCATGGCGTGTCCGCAGGCGCCGCAAACCAGCAAACCCTTCAACAGGTGAAAGTGCTTCTCCCGCCGTGGTGCGTTTCGCCGGCGCGGCCGACGCATGATTGGCTTCATGCCCAAGGCGGCATTGGCGCGTTCCCACAGTTCCTCGTCAACGATCGCTTCGTGTTGCCCGGCGTATTCCACGCCGCCGCTCGCCACCTTGCCAGCATACACGACGCGCTGGACGATGCGTTGGATTACATCGCACCGAAATTCCTTTTCTCCGACCCGCTCAAGCGTGCCGTCCCTTCGCCGGAACATCCGCACCCGGGTGCGCACACCTTCGGCGTTGAGTTCGTTGGCGATCTGGGTGGGCGGCCTCAGCTTTGCCATCTCCTGGAAGATTCGCCGGACGATTTTCGCTTCAGTGGGATCGACCGACAGTCCTTTCGTCTCCGGATTGTAGCGATAGCCCAGCGGCACCTGCCCGCCATTCCAGTATCCGCGCTTCGCTTGTTCGCGGAGCTTGTTCCGGATTTTTTCCGCTGCATTCAGCCGCTCGTATTCCGCCACGCTCACGAGCAAATTGTTCTTCAGCCGCCCCGAGGGGGTGTCGTCCGTCAGATCTTCTGTCGTGCTCACCAAGCGACAGCCATGTTTGCTCAGGAAGTTGCGAAACGGTCCCCATTCGTCGGTGGAGCGAAGCACGCGCTCCAGTTTGTAGATCAGCACCACCTGCACATCGCCCTGCGCGATTTGCTGCTGCAGGGCTCGCATGCCGGGCCGGTTCATGGTGGCTCCCGAGTATGCCGCGTCGCGATAGCACGCCACTTCGTGCCATCCCTCCGCGGCTTTCTTTGCGAGGTAGTCGCGACACACGGCGGCCTGAGCTTCGCAGGAGTCGAAACGACCTCCCACCTGTTCGGTCGTAGAAACGCGCGTATAGATCGCGACGGACACCGTGGTAGCCTGAGAGGATGGGCGGGAGGAGATTTGCGTCATCAGGAAGTGCAGAACACGCCTTTGTGGAGTTGAACTGCTCTTCGCACCTTCCGCGCGCCGACATGGATTTCAACAGCAAGAACGGCGGCGGGCCGCCGCAGGGTGCTGAACACCGTTAGAAAAAAATCGCACTTATAACCCTACTTGGGTGCGAACCATTTCCTGTTCAGCGAGGCTGCGAGAAATTCCTATCCCACTGAAAAGCAATGAGCTGCCTCAAGGTGTTCGAGGCAGCTCAATTTCCGTGCTGAACGGAAGGAAAGTTGGTGGTGGAGGCTGGAGTCGAACCAGCGAACGGCAGGAGCCGAATTGATTTACAGTCAACGCCCTTTGGCCACTTGGATACTCCACCATCAAATGAACGAGGGGTCAAAGTAGGTGGAGCGGCGCGCGTTTGCCAAGAGGTTTTTTTCGGAATCCCGTCTCAGATGACGCCGGCCTGCCGGAAGCTGTAGAAACCCACGCCGCGTGGGTCGGTGGCGGCGCGGCCGAGGATGACATGGTCGACCAATTCGATGTCGACCGCGCGCGCGGCGTCTCGGAGTTGGCGCGTAATCTGGGTGTCGGCCGCGCTCGGGGCCGGGTCGCCGCTGGGGTGGTTGTGCGCGCAGATGACAGCGGTGGCGCCGTGGCGGATGGCCTCGCGGAAAACCTCGCGCGGGTGCGCGAGCGAACTGGTCGCGGTGCCGGAGGTGATCTCGACCTGTTTGATCAGGCGGTTTTTCCGATTCAGGCAGAGCACCCAGAATTTCTCGATCTGCAGGCTGCCGAAAACGGGCAACAGGTGTTCGTGGACGAGCTCGGGGCGGTTGAGGAGCGGGTCGGTCTCGCCTTTGTCGGCGAGGACGCGGCGGGCGACTTCCATCAGTGCGACCAGTTGCAGCGCCTTCACGCGTCCGATGCCTTTGACGCGGCGGAAGTCGGCGTCGGTCCACTGCACGAGGGCGCGGAGCGAGCCGGCGGAGGTGACGAGCTGCTGCGCGATGGTGAGGACGTTGTTACCCTTGCCGCCGCTGCGGATCAGCATGGCGAGCAGCTCGGTGTCGCTGAGCGCGGTCGCGCCGAGTTTTTGGAGGCGCTCCTGTGGGCGATCAGAGACCGCGAGGTCCTTGACGCGGAGGGGCGGGTAGGGGTCGCTCATCGGGCCGGGGCGCTTCGCCCGCTGGCCCGCGAGCTCGGCGCACTCAGTAGTGCTTTACGTAGCCGTTGCGGCGGAGCTTCTCGAGCCAGCGTTCCTGCGCCTGACGGGCGTATTGCTGGACGAGCATGCGCTCGATCTGGTCGCGGACCTCGTCGAGCGGCTGGATGCCGGCGAATTTGCGCTCTTCGACGAAGAGGAGGAACGCGCCTTCGGGCATCACGACGAGGTTGCTCGTCTGGCCCTTATCGAGGGTGAAGACGACGTCGGCGAATTCCTTGCGGAGGTCGGATTTGCGCTGCCAGCCCCAATCGCCGCCCTTGGTGCGGCGCGGGTCCTGCGAGTAGAGGCGGGCGAGGTCGATGAAGCTGGCGCCGGCCTTCAACTGGTCGAGGACGGGCTGGGCCTTGGCGCGGAGCGCCTCGTCGGTGTCGCCCTCGGCGCGGTTGAACTGGATGAGGCGCAGGTGGACTTGGTCCTCCTGATAAAAGCGCTCTTTGTTCTCGTCGTAGAAGGTCTGGATCTTGGTCGGGCTGACCTGGGTGGCGGACTTGCGCTGCTGCTGGCGCATGTAGCCGTAGATCATGTCTTCTTCGACTTCCTTGCGGTAGTCCTTCTGCGAGATGCCGCGGCCGCGGAGGTAGGCGAGGAACTTGGAGCGGTCGCCTTCGAACTGCGTGGCGATGATTTCGGCGACCTGATTGTCGACGAAGCTGGCGGGGACCTTGCGCTTCTCGTCCTTGTAGAATTCCTTCACGATCAGCACGCGATCGATGAGGTCCTGGACAATGGAGTCCTGCAGGGCGGTGATCTTCTCGTTGAACTCGCGTTCGTTGCGGCTTTCGCGCTGGACCTGCGGGAGGAGCGGTGCGATTTCGCGGCGGATGTCGTCGACGGTGATGACCTTTTCCTCAACGACGGCGGCGATGCCGTTGGCGAACTGGAGATTCAGCTTATCGGCGACGGCTTGTTCGGCGTTTTCCGGAACCGGGGCGGCCTGCGCGCGGGCGAGATTCGGGAGGGCGGCTGTCGCGCCCAAGGCGAACAGGGCGGAGGCGACACGGAGGCTACGGAACGTCATGGGTTCGGAAGATTGGTCAGAAAGACGATGAGTTCTTTCAACCTTGCGAGGGGGGTGGGGGCGGTCAAGCGGGGAAAGCGATTGTGGAGCTGGATGAAGTCGTCGCGCCGGCCACTGTGGCGCAGACACTTAAGGCGTCCGGAATCCGTTTCGACGGACAGCAGACCCTTTTGTTCCGCCCGGACACGGATTTCGGTGACCAAGAGGAGGGCGCGGACCTCATTGCCGAACTTGCCGAAGCGGTCGCGCAGCTCGGCCTCGAGCGCGCGCACGGCGTCGACTTTCTCGGCCATGGCTAGCCGCCGATAGAAATCGATTCGCAGGCGCGTCTCGCCGATGTAGCTGGCCGGCAGGCGCGCCTGGATCTTGGCAAACTCGCCGGCTTCGCGCTCGGCTTGCTTGAGGGCCGAGAAACTGTCCGTGGCCTCGTGGCGCTTGGTCGTCGTGCTGTCGGCGCCCTCGCCGACGAAGACGAAATCGAGCTTCACGCTGGCGCGCACGGCGGCGGCGTGTTTTTCGCCCTTCAGGCGCGCGACGCTCTGCTTGAGCAGCTGGCAATACAGCTCGAAGCCGACGCCAACGATGTGGCCGCTTTGCTCCGCGCCGAGCAGGTTGCCCGCGCCGCGCAGTTCGAGGTCGCGCATCGCGATGCGGAAGCCGGCGCCGAGCTGGTTGTGTTGGCGGATGGCGCTGAGACGCTGGCGCGCCAGATCCATCACGCGAGCGTGGCGGTGGAGCAGCAGGTAGGCGTAGGCCTGATGCTTGAAGCGCCCGACGCGGCCGCGGAGCTGGTAAAGTTGCGACAGGCCGAAGCGGTCCGCGCCCTCGATGATGATCGTGTTGCAGTTCGGGATATCGAGGCCGCTTTCGATGATCGTGGTGCAGACGAGCACGTCGTAGTTGCCCGCGACGAAGTCGGTCATCACGTGCTCGAGATCGTCTTCGTCCATCTTGCCGTGGCCAACGCCGATGCGGAGCTTCGGCAACAGCTCGCGCAGGCGCGCGGCGACGAGGTCGATGCTCATCACGCGATTGTGCAGGTAGAAAACCTGCCCGCCGCGCCGCGTCTCGTGCTGGATGGCTTCGACGACGACTTTCTCGTCGTAGCTCTTCACGATCGTCTGAATCGGCAGGCGGTTGACCGGCGCCGTCTCGATCGTGCTGAGGTCGCGCGCGCCGGTGAGCGCGAGGTAAAGCGTGCGCGGGATCGGCGTGGCGCTCATCGAGAGCATGTCGACGTGCGCGCGCCAGCGTTTGAAGACTTCCTTGTGCTTCACGCCGAAGCGCTGCTCCTCGTCGATGATGACGAGGCCGAGGTCCTTGAATTGCACGTCGCTCTGCACGAGGCGATGGGTGCCGATCAGGATGTCGATCTTGCCGAGCGTGAGCGCGGCGAGGATCTGGTTTTGCTCCTTCCGCGAGCGGAAGCGCGACACCATCTCCACGGCCACCGGATAACCGGCCATGCGCTCGCGGAACGTGTTCAGGTGTTGCTGCGCCAGCACGGTCGTCGGCACGAGCACGGCGACCTGCTTGCCGCCCATCACGGCCTTGAATGCCGCGCGGATCGCCACTTCGGTTTTGCCGAAGCCCACGTCGCCGCACACGAGGCGGTCCATCGGGCGCGTCTTCTCCATGTCGGCCTTCGTCTCGACGATGGCCTTGGCCTGATCGGGTGTTTCGGTGAACGGGAACGCGGCTTCGAATTCCTTTTGCCAGGTCGCGTCGGCGGCGAAGGCGTGTCCGGGCTGCGCCTCGCGCCGTGCCTGGATTTGCAGCAACTCGGCCGCGAGATCGAGCGTGGCGCGCTCGGCGGCGGCGCGGACTTTTTCCCAACGACCCGAGCCGACGCGGCCGAGCTGCGGCTTCACCTTCGCCAGGCCGACGTAGCGGCTGATCAGGTGCGACTCCTGCAGCGGCACGTGGAGCGTCACCTTGTCGTCGAACTCGAGCGAGATGACCTCGCGAATGCCGTCGGCCGTCTCGAGCTTCGTCAGCCCGCGGTAGACGGCGACGCCGTGCTGGAGATGGACGACGAAGTCGCCTTCGACGAGGTCGGTAAAATCGAGCAGCTGATCGACGGCCGAGGGCGTGACGAGCGCGCGTTTGCCGGCGGTGCGGCGCTGGCGCTTGCGGCCGAAAATTTCGGTCTCTGTGACGGCGATGTAGCCTTTCGCCGCGGCGTTGCGGGCCGTGACCCGGAAGCCTTCGTTCACCGCGCCGCGCAAGAAGCGCGGTTTCAGTTTCTTCAGCTCGGCGTCCTCGTTGAGCAGCTCGCGCGTGCGTTGTTCCTCGCCTTCCTTCGAGACGAAGAAATCGACCGCGTAGCCTTCCTGTTTCCAAGCGAGGATCTGCTCGAGAAATCGCCGGCGCGCCACGTCCTCCGCTTCGAGGCGTTCGTGCGCGAGCTGGTGGTCCTCGGGAAACGAGCGGTGATGCGCGAGCGATTCGGTGTCCCAGGTCTGCTCGTCGCCCACGCCGTCGAACAAGGCGCTGGCGAGGTCGAGATCGCCCACGCCGAACAGCCGCGCCGCGCGCGCTGCAAGCCGTCCGAGGACACGCGCCTCGGCCGGGGAATTGTCGAGGAGGTCGAACGCTTCCTCCAGTGCCTTCGGCTCCACGAGGATCGCGTGTGCGGCGGCGCCAACATAGTCGAGGAGCGACGCCCGCGCGTGCGCGGCGTGGATTTGCGGCGTAGCCGTGAGCGTGATGTTCGCCACGCTCTCGCCGGACCGCTGCGAGACCGGATCAAGGGTGCGGATGTCCTCGAGCGTGTCGCCGAAGAAATCGAGCCGGTAAGGCTGATGCGCGGTGATCGGGTAGACGTCCACGATGCCGCCGCGCACAGCGTATTGGCCGGGCGCCTCGCAGACCGCTTCGCTGTCGTAGTCGAATTGTTTCAGCAGCTCGAGCAGACTCTGGAACGGTCGCTCCTCGCCTTTGCGCAGCGTGATTTCGCGTTCCGAAAAATCCTCCGGCGGCGGCACCGCCTGCACCAGCGAGCCGGGCGTGGCGAGCACGAGCACCGTGTCCGGCGCGGACGTCGCGTGCCGGCGTCCGCGCAGCTTGCTGAGCACGGCGAGGCGATCGCTGGCGGCGTGGAAGGCCTCGCGCATGTCGCGGCTGTCCGCCTGCGATTCGGGAAACACGAGCACGTCGAGCGCGGCGCGGTTGCCGGAGGCGCGGTGAAACAGCGTCAGGTCTTCGGCGAAGGCCTCGAGTTCGCGCGCTTCCTCGACGACCACGAGCCACGTCGGGGCCGGAGCCTCGGACACGAGCCGCGTGAGCGCGAACGCACGCGCCGGCGGACAGACGCCGGTGATCTTCGTGCGCGGAGCGGTGGCGGCTTCGGACATGAGGAGGTTCTACGGTGCAGCACGCCACGCGCGGCGCAAGCGCCGGGAGACACTTCGCGCTGGACCCCCGGCGGGGCTTCTCGAATAAAGCGGCATGGCCTGCACGGTTTTCACCATCGCGAATCAGAAGGGCGGCGTCGGCAAGACCACGACGGCCGTCAACCTCGCCGCCGCCCTCGCGGCGCAGAAGATCCACACACTCGTCGTGGACCTCGACCCGCAGGCCAACGCCACCAGCGCGCTCGGCATCGAAAAGCAGGAGGGCAAGTCGCTCTACAAGCCGCTCCACGGCGAAGGCAGCGTGTTCGAGATGCTCACGCCGACACAGTGGGAGCACCTCGCGCTCATTCCGTCCGAGGTCGACCTCGCCGCGATCGAGATCGAACTGGCGCAGCAGGAAAACTACCTGCTGCGGCTCAAGAGCGTGCTCGATCCGATCCGCAATTCCGGCGGCTATCGCGCCATCATCATCGATTGCCCGCCCGCGCTCGGCATGCTCTCGATGAACTCGCTCGCCGCGGCCGACCACCTGCTCATCGCACTGCAGTGCGAATACATGGCGCTCGAGGGTCTCGGGCAGATTCTGAAGGTCGTCGATCGTCTGAAAAACGCCGGCGTGAATCCGACGCTCGATGTCGGCGGCATCGTGATGACGATGTTCGACAGCCGCATCAATCTCGCGAAGCAGGTCGTCGAGGAAGTGCGCTCGCATTTGCCCGACAAGATTTTCAGCACCGTCATCCCGCGCACCGTGCGGCTCAGCGAGGCGCCGAGCTTCGGAAAACCGATCTTCGCCTACGACCCGCACAGCCCCGGCGCCGCCGCCTACACCGCGCTGGCCAAGGAAGTGGCGACGCGGTTCAAGCTGACGGAGAAGTGAGAGGTTAGGAGTCGAGTGTGGTTTGATGTCTTAACGTATCGACGTCGCGCGACGTGCAGCAAAACCATCGCCACCCGTCGTTGTGTCGCATGATGCAGCAGTAGGCGACTGGCCCACCCACTATACGGATTTCGTGCTTCGGAACGGAAGCTAATGAAGCCTTCGACGCGAAGTGGACCCGCGTTGCGAGCACCGCCGTTGCCCCGGCAAGCAGCATGAAAACTGCCGAGCAACCCCATGCCTCGCGTTGTATCGCAAAAAAAGCGGCAATCCCGCTTCCGACACTCGCGCCGGCGAGGCCGAGCAACGTGTTCCAGGTTAGCAATTGAGAGTAGGCGCGTGCGGACATCTCGGCGGTGGCGATCAGTCAGCGTAGCGAGGCATTGTTGCTTGCGGCGCGCAAGCTAGCAGTCCTTTGCCGGCGCTTGCCGCCGCTTGCGCTTTCCGTTTTCCGCGGCTTACTGCTGGGCCTCTCGCATGTTCGGCTCCCTGGGCAAATACTTCGCCGCGTTCACCGTCGGGCTCCAAAGCAACCTGATCTACCGGGTGAACTTCGCCGTGCGCGGGTTCTTTTCGTTCTTCCATCTCATCGTCGTGTTCATCCTCTGGGGCGCGGCCTACGCAGGGAATCCCTCGATCGGCGGCTTCAGCCTCGGGCAGACGATCACCTACTTCGTGGCGTTGATCGTCGTGCAGTTCATGATCGGCGCGTTCAACGAGGACTACCAGATCGCCGAGGAAATCCGGAACGGACTCATCAATCAGTTCCTGCTGAAACCGGTGAATTACTTCGCCTACCGCTTCAGCATCTACCTCGCGGCGCGGCTCGTGACCGGGTTGCTGATTCTGCTCCCGCTCGTGGTGTTCTATCCGTTGCTGCGCGACCACCTCACGCTGCCGCACCAGCTCTGGCCCTATCTCTATGCGATTCCGGCGCTGCTGATGTCGGCGCTGATTCAGTTCGGCATTGCCTACTGCTTCGGGATGCTGACGTTCTGGTTCCTCGAAATCCAGGGCTTCGTGATCCTGTCGATGGCACTGGAGTCGGTGCTCGGCGGACAGATTTTCCCACTCGATCTGCTGCCGAAATGGCTGTTCGGCCTGTCGGCCGGTCTGCCGTATTTCTATCAGATGTATTTCCCGGTCGCGTTGCTCACCGGGCGTATCACCGATCCGGTCGAGGCCGGACACATGCTGAAGATCCAGGTCTTCTGGGTCGTAGCGATCCTCGCGCTTGGACAACTGTTGTGGCGCCGCGGCCTGCGCCTGCACACCGCCGTCGGCGGCTGAACCTCGCCGCACCCGCCCGCCATGTTTTCCCTCGCCCACTACGCCCGCATCTGGCTCGCCTCGGCCCGCTACGCCGTCGTGCGCACGCTGATGTTCCGCGGCGACTTCTTCGTCTGGGCGCTGGTCGAGCTGTTTTGGATGACGGTGAACGTGCTCATGGTCTCCGTAATCTACGAGCACACCAAGACCGTGGCCGGTTGGACCAAATACGAGATGATGCTCCTCGTCGGCACCTCGATGCTCATCCAGCGGTTCCTGATGGGGTTTTTCTGGAGCAGCATCTTCGAGATGGGGCGCAACATCCGCACGGGCAACTTCGACTTCTTCCTCGCGCAGCCGGGCAACGTGATGTTCACGGCCACGACGCGGAAACTCGATCCGGACAGCCTGATCAACTCGCTCGTGGCGCTGTCTGTCGTGATCTATTCGGCGCGCCAGCTGCATCTCTCGCCCGGCCTTGCGGATATCGCGCTGTATGCGCTGCTGGTTTTCTGCGGCGTGGTCATTCATTACAGCGTGCTCGTGCTGAGCCTCTCGGCGGCGTTCTGGATGACGAGCGCGCAAGGCATCGAGGGCAGCTATTTCACGTTGAGCGAATTCTCCCGGTTGCCGCGGCAGGCGTTCATCGGCCTCACCAAGGTCGCCTTCGTGTGGGTGCTGCCGATGGTGCTCGTGAGCAACGTCCCCGCGCACACGCTGCTGCACGGCTTCGACTGGCGGCTGACGCTCTGGGTCGTCGCTCTGGCGGCGGGCTGGTTTGCGGTGACGGTCTTCGTTTTCCATCGCGGGCTCCGGCGGTATTCGAGCGCGAGCTCGTGACGCGACGCGGCGAACGGCGGCGACGCCGAAGGGATGGACAACTCGCCGCAATTCGATTTCTCAGGAGGCAACCCGCACTCGCATGCCGCATATCGCCAAGCTCGCCGCGCTGCAAAAACGCCTCGGCTACACCTTCCGTAATCCCGCATTGCTGGGCGAAGCGCTGCGTCACGCCTCCTTCCTGCAGGATCGTCCCAACGACGGCGCGCACAACCAGCGGCTCGAATTCCTCGGCGATTCAGTGCTCCATTTCATCCTCACGGACGCACTGTTCCGGCAATTCACCGCGGAGCGCGAAGGCGTGCTCAGCCGGCGCCGCGCCGGGTTGACCAAGGGCGAGTTTCTCAGCCAGCTCGCGCGCGATCTCGGCGTCGATGCCGCCGTGCAGCTCGGTCAAAGCGAGGAGGACGCCGGCGGGCGCGGCCGCGCGTCGATTCTCGAGGACGCGCTCGAGGCGATCGTCGGCGCCATCTACCTCGACAGTGATTTCGCGACCGTGCAGGCCGTCGTGACCCAATGGTATGGCTCCATCCCGGAGCGCCTCGCCTTGAGCGAGGGAAAGGAAAACCCCAAGGGCCAACTCCAGGAAATGGTGCAGCCCGTGCACGGCAACGGCGCGTTGCGCTACGACGTCGTGAACGCCACCGGCCCGAAACACGCGCGCGAATACGAAGTCAGTGTCTTCCTGAACGACCAATTCCTTGGCGGCGGCAAGGGCTCCTCGAAAAAGGCGGCCGAAGAAGAGGCGGCGCGCGTGGCACTGATCAGGTTGCGCCAATCCGGCGCGACCGAAGCGAAACCGTAGCCGCGAATCCCGCCGGCGCGCGCTTCAGCGCACCGTGGCGAGAATCTTTTCCAACAGCACTGCGGGCGATTCGCGGATGTCGAGTTCGAGCGCGTCCTTCGGATGCTCGAGCGCCTCGAATTGGCTCCGCACCAGCTCGGCCTTCATGAAGTGGCCTTTGCGTCGGCTCACGCGCGCCAGGATCGTTTCGTAGTCGCCGTGGAGGAATACGATCGTCACCGGGTGCTTCGCGTCGCCGGCGAGCACAGCGCGGTATTTTTCCTTCAGTGCGGAGCAGGTGAAGACCGCGCTCTGGCCCGCATCGATCGTGGCGTTCATCTTCGCGCGGATCGCGTCGAGCCATGGGGCGCGGTCGTCGTCGTTCAACGGCAGGCCGCTCGCCATCTTGGCCTTGTTGGCCGCGGAATGAAAATCGTCCGCCTCGAAATACGGCCAGCCGAGCGCGGCTGCGGCGCGTTGGCCGAGCGTCGTCTTGCCGGAGCCGGCGACGCCCATGATGAGGAGGATGCGGGGAAGGAGAGCGGACACGGGAGCGCCCGATTGAGCAGGCCGAGCGGGTTCGCGCAAGCTGGCAGGAGGTGTTTACCCCAGTCATAAAGCCAAGCTCTGGCGCGAGCGGCGAGATTTCGAACGAGTGCGGTGCGACCGGCGTCTAAGGCCGAAAGTCGCGCCGCGTCGCCCCTATTTACCCCGCGCCATGCCGGCATCCATCCTTGGCAAACGTCCGCTTCCCATGATTACCTCCGCGCCGATTTCCCGTCTCCAACGCATGCAAGTCAGCGCCCGCTCCTTCTTCTCGCTCACGCGCGCCTCCTGGCGCGAAACGCTCGTGCTCATGGCCGTCGCCTGGCTCGTGCCGGTTCTCGTCCACTTGATCCCGTGGAGCGGTCCGCGGCCGTTGGGCGTGCACCTGCTGCCGGCGTTCTGGACGGCGTTCCTCGCGGTGTATCTCTACGGCGCCGGCGTCGGCGTGCTCGTCGCACTGGTCGTGCCGGTGGTGAACGCGCTCACCACGGGCCTGCCCGTTTCCGATCGTGTGCTCGCCATGAGCGTCGAGCTCGCGGCCTATGTTGCCTTTGCCGCGCTCGCGGTGCGTCGCTGGCCGTCGCTGCGCGTGACGGCGCCGCTGGCCTGGCTGCCGGCGTATGCGCTGGTGCTTGCGGTGCAGTGGGTCGTGCCGAGCTTCGGGCCGCAGCGGAATCCGCTCGAGCACTTCGCCGCCACACTCGTCCAGGTCTGGCCGGGGCTGGTCGTGCTGCTCGTGCTGAACGTCGCGCTCGTGCACCTGCTGCCGAAGGACGCCGACTGGGAAGCCGAGTGAGCCGCGCGCCGGAGCGGCGCTCGGAGCTGGCAATTCCGCGCGCGCGGGCTACGAAGTCCGCATGCTGTTTCTCGCCCTGCTGACTGCCGCCACCGTCACGGAATTCGATCTGCGCGCTGCGGAGCGCGCGCGGGCGGTGCAGGCGGCGGAAGTCGCCCTCACGCACGAGCCGCGCACGCTCACGAGCGTGCGGAATCCGCGCAGTGCGGGCGGTCCGCACGATTTCTCCTCCGAGGGCGATTATTGGTGGCCCGATCCGCAGAAGCCCGCCGGACCCTACATCCGTCGCGACGGACTGACGAATCCCGACAACTTCGTCGCGCACCGGAACCTGATGTTCGGTCTGGCGCGCGACGTCGGCGCGCTGGTCGCCGCGTGGGATCTCACGCACGAGGAGCGCTTCGCGGTCGCGGCGGCGCGGCATCTGCGCACGTGGTTCGTCGATCCGGCGACGCGCATGAACCCGAATCTGGTCTACGCGCAGGCCATCCAGGGCGTGGCAACCGGGCGCGGCATCGGCATCATCGACACCGTGCATCTCGCCGAGGTCGCGCTCGCGATCGAGGCTTTGCGCGGATCGCCGGCGCTGAAGCCGGAGGACGATGCGGCGCTCACGCAGTGGTTCCGCGACTACCTGCACTGGATGCGCACGCATCCCTACGGTCTCGACGAGGCGAAACAGGAGAACAATCACGGCACCTGCTGGGTGTTGCAGGCGGCGTGTTTCGCGCGCCTGACGCGCGATGCGGCGGCGTTGACCGAGTGCCGCGAGCGCTTCCGCCGCGATCTCCTCACGCAAATGGCGCTCGACGGGAGTTTCCCGCGCGAACTCGCGCGCACGAAACCCTACGGCTACGCGATCTTCAACCTCGACGTGATGGCCGCCACCGCGGTGGTGTTGTCCACGCCGACGGAGAACCTCATGCGCGCGACGCTGCCCGACGGACGCGGCATGCTGCGCGCGGTCGGCTGGTTGGCGCCGTTCCTCGCGGACAAGTCGCGGTGGCCGAAGGCGCCGGACGTGATGTATTGGAACGATTGGCCGATTCGTCAGCCGGCGCTGCTCTTCGGCGCGCTGGCGGGGTGCGACGCGGAATGGCTGGCGCTCTGGCAACGCCTCCCGGCGGACTCACCGGTCGAGGAAGTGCAGCGGAATTTTCCCGTGCGCTACCCGACGCTGTGGCTGCGGCCCGCGCCGGCACAATGACGGCTCGCGCGACGGATCGGGCGGTCGGGGTGCTGCTTGCGCTCGCTGCGTTGCTCATCCTGCCCGGAGTGGCGCTGTGGCCTTGGCTACAACGCTCCGGCGGGGAGTGGCTGCTGGTTCCGACGGTGCTGTCCGCGGTGTCGTTTGCGAGCTATGCGTTCGACAAAGGCCGGGCGGTCCGCGGAGGCGGCCGGCTGCCGGAAGCGCAGCTGCTCGCCATCGACGCGCTTGGTGGTTGGCCCGGCGGTCTCGTCGCGCAGCAGCTGCTGCGGCACAAGACGGCGAAGCCAAGTTACCAGTTCGTGTTCTGGCTGATCGTGGCGAGCTACGAAGCCGGCGCGGCGTGGTGGCTTTCCCGGTAAGTCGGACAGCGCATTCCACGCACCGCGGACGCGCAGCGGTGACGGGGCGGAACGCCGGCGGTGGTTACTTCTCCTCGGTGGGGTCGTGATTGTATTGCTCGTAGGTCCACGCGATGAGCGTGACGACGAGCAACACGACCACGTAGTCGGCTGCGTCCAATGGACGGCCAGCGAGGGAGAAGGCCAGTCCGGCGAGCGCCGCAATTCCAACCGCGATCAGAGCCGCTTTCATGGGGGGAGGGAGTCGGGGACCTCGCGCCAGCAATGCGCGCGCGGTCGTTGTTTGTTCGCGTCGACTATACACCGTGCCGGTCGCGCGGACTACGCATCGGTTGCGGCGGCTCGCCCTCGCACCCATTGCCAACGGCCTCTCGGTGGGCTACGTTATGGCCATGAGCCGAGCTTTCACCCGTGAAGACGACGCGCGCGACGTCGTCATCCCGCGCCGGATTTCGCCGCTCCCGCCGGGAGCGCGCAATTATCTCACCGCCGCGGGGGCGGAGCGCTTGCGCGGCGAACTGAAAGAGCTCACCGACCGTGCGCCGCGCCTCATTGCGGAATCCGCCGATGAAGGCGGCCGCGGCGCCGACGCGAAGGAGGAGCTCCAGCGCGCCGAGGAGCGCATCGCCTATTTGCAGCAGAGCCTGGCGACCGCCGAAATCGCCACGCCGCCACCGCCGCCGCACGATGTGGTGCGTTTCGGTGCGGTCGTCACCGTGCGGGACGCGAAGGGCGTCGTGTCCACGTATCACATCGTGGGCGTGGATGAGACCGATCTCTCGGCGGACGCCGTGAGCTGGCTGTCGCCGATCGCGCGCGCGCTGCTCAATGCGCGGTTGGGGCAGCAGGTGCCGTTCAAGTTCCCGAGCGGCGCCACGCAGCTCGAGATCACCGGGATCCGTTACTGAGCTCGTCCCGCGCTCGGCGCGGCCCGAGTCACTTCACCCAACCGTGGCTGCGGAGCCATGTTTCGGCGCGTTGCGGCCATTGGGCGGTTTGCGGGTGCGTGGCCTCCATCGCGAAGCCGTGGCCGCCTTTTTCGTAGAGATGCATTTCCACCGGCACGCCGGCACGGCGCAGCGCGGTGTAGTAGGCGAGCGCGTTCTCGACCGGCACGGAATGGTCGTCCTCCGCGTGGATGATGAAGGTCGGCGGCGTTTCCTTGTTCACCTGCCGGTCCGCCGACATGAGCGCGACCAACTCGGGCGCGGCGTGCTCTCCGATGAGGTTGTTGCGCGAACCGACGTGGATGTGCGGTCCGTCCATCAGGATCACGGGGTAAAGCAGCAATGCGAAGTCCGGGCGGGCGCTCACAGTGTCGAGTGCGGCGCCGGTTTTGCCGTCGGCATGGTCGTAGAGCGTCGACGCGCTCGAGGCGAGATGGCCGCCGGCGGAGGAGCCGATGATGCCGATGCGGTGTGGATCGACAGCGAACTCCGCGGCGCGCGAGCGCACGATGCGCATCGCGCGGAGAACGTCGCGCAACGGCGCGGGGTGCCCGTATTCTTTCAGGCGGGAGCGGACGATGAAGCAGGTGACGCCGAGTTCGTTGAGCCACTCGGCGTAGCGGACGCCCTCGCGCTGCTCGGACAGGATGGCGTAGCCGCCGCCCGGACAGATGACGACGGCGGTGCCGTTGGCTTTACCGGGCGCGGCCGGCCACACGGTGAGCCTGGGCTCATGGACTTCCGAGACGCGGCCAGTGGCGTCGACGACGAAGGGCTTAGCGTGCGGCTTGGCGCCGGGAATGCCTTCGGGCCAAAGTGGGATGACGGGATGTTCGGTCGCGGAGAGCATGGTGACGAGCAGCAGGACGAAGGGGACGACGCGCAGCATGGGAGGAGGAAAATCGGCGCGCCGGGAAACGACAAGGTCGCTTTGCCCGTGCGGCGGCGGAGCGTCAGAACGGAAAATCGCCCGTCGGCTTCGGCAACTGCGGCCTGGCCTCGACCGCCTGGGCGGCGCGCGTGTGCGTCGCGCGCGCCGTGACGGTGATCGCGCGCTGCGGACGCACGGGACAGGCGAATTCGCAGGCGCCGCAGCCGATGCACAGCGATTCGTTCACCGCGGGGAGACGGAGGTTGTCGCGGAAAGGCACGGTGTTCACCGCCTTGGTCGGGCAGTGTTCGGAGCAGGCGGCGCAATCGGTGCCGTCGGTTTCGACGATGCAGCGGGAGCGTTCGAACTGCGCCGTGCCGACGCTCGTGAGGCGCTTGTCGGCGAGTGCGAGCGGCAGAATCGCCCCGGTTGGGCAGACGTCGCCGCAGCGATGGCAATCGAAGTTGCAAAAGGCGCGCTCGAAATCGAGGTGCGGCTTGGCGAATCCGAGCCAGCCGTAGTCGAACACTGCGGGTTGCAGCACCTGCGTGGGGCAGGCGGTCACGCACAACTGGCAACCGGTGCAACGGTCAAGCAGGCGGGTGGCGCTGTGCGCGCCGGGGGGCGCGACGGGTGCGCGACGCGGCGCGGCGGCGACGGCTTGCAGGGCGGCCAACGGAGGGACGGCCAGTGCGCCGGCGACGAGCGCGCGTCGCTGGGGATCGGGCGCACGCTGCGTGCGGCGCCAGGCGAAGCGATATGCGATGCCGCCGTGCCGGCATGCGCTGAGACAGTTGGCGCAGGCAACGCAGCGCGAGGCGTCGACGCGCCCCGCACGGAGATCGATGCACTGCGCTTTGCACGCGCGCAGGCAATCGGCGCATTTGGTGCAGGCGGCCGGATCGATGGTCAGCCGAAACGCGCTGACGCGGGAGAGCAGTCCGAGAATTGTCCCGACCGGGCAGACCGTGTTGCAGTAAATCCGACCGCGCCAGAGCGCCAGGGCGGCGACGGTGACGGCGGCGATTGTCGCGAACAGCACAAGTCCCAGCGGCGGGGCCGGTGGAGGCACGCGATAGAGCGCCTGCCAGCCGAGCGTCTGCGCGGCGGGAACGAGTGTGTTGTTGCCGATCACGAGTGCGGTCCGGCCGAGCGTCGCGGTGATGCGGCCGAAGTGGCTGTAGGGATCGAGCAGTGTGAAGGCCACGCCGGTCGCGCCAAGGGCGACTGCGAGAAGCGCGCTGGTCAGGAAGCCGTAGCGGATGGTTTTGTTTTCCGGAGCAAAGCGCGTCGCGGTGCGGCGGCGTGGTCGCAGGCGTGCGATAGCGTCTTGGAGAATCCCGAGCGGGCAAATGACGGAACAATAGACGCGGCCGAAGAGCAGCGTGACGATCAACAGCAGCGCGACCGAGCCGGCGGCGAGCGCACTGCCGGCGACGGCGGCGAGTGTCGCGGGGCCGAGTTGCATCGCCGCGAACGCGTGTGCGAGCCGCGTCGGCATGAGGCCCCGGAAATCGAGGAACGCGGCGGAGAGGACGCCGAAAAATACGACTGCGAGGAGGACGCGGAGCGGTTTCAGCCAGCGGCGCACGGCTCAGGCGAGCTTGACGCGGCGAATGTCGAGCGCGTCGAGGTTCGTCGTGCCGACGCCGTGTGCGGCGGCCAGGCCGATGTGGCGTATGTCGGCGGGATTTTGGTTGAGCAGGCGCGCGGCGGCGGTGTCGACGGCGACGATGTCGGTCGACGCGAGCAGGCTGCGGAGTTCGACGACGTCATCGGCGGCGCGGCCACGCGGTCCGTTGCGCACCATCGGGTGGTAGGCGTCGACGATGTTGAGGTCGGGCTTTCGGAAGGTGAGGAAGTCCGCGATGCACTGGTGCAGGTCGTTGCGATGGTAGAACCGGCGATCCCAGACGACGCCCATGAGGTTCTTCGCGGCACCGGTCATGAGCGAGCCGCTGTGGTGTTTGAGCACGGGCACGTTGATGAACACATCGCTGTCGAGGACGAGGGAGTGCACTTCGGCGGACTTGAGCTTCACGCCGCGCGGGATCTCGACCGGGCGGTAGAGTGCGTGGTCGTCGCCGGTGACGACAATGCCGCCGGCGTCACGCACGGCCGGCTCGATGCCGCTGGTGGCGTAGCAGCGCTGCCATTGGTCGCAGGTGTGGTCGAAGACGCTGACGGACTTCGCGCCGGCGTCGCGGCAGAGTTTCACGAGGTGCCCGACGAGCTCGGGATGGGTGTTGGCGCCGAGGTCGGGGGCGACGTCCCAACCGATGTTGGGTTTGATCAACACGGTCTGGCCCGGACGAACGAACTGGCTGAGGCCGCCCAGTTCGGCGAGGGCGCGGTCGAGCATCGCGGTGCGCGTGCCGTCGCGGACGGCGGCGAGAATGGTGCGCGGCGCGGCGGGGACGTCGGCGGCGAGGGCGCGGGTGAAACGACCGGCGGAAACGGTCGCGGCGAGCGCCAGGCCGGTTTTGAGGAAGTCGCGGCGACTGGTCTTCATGGGGCCAAAGGACAAAGGTGCGGTCCGCGACGGCGGGCCGTCGAACGAGCACCTTACGCCGATGGCACGAAGCCGCCGCGCATCAGTTGGCCAAGGCTCGGCCTGAGTTGCGCGCGTCGTGGCGCGGCGCACGCGTCACGAGTAGCGCGGCAGCGATTCGACAAATTCGCGCGAGGCGCCGGCGAGCCAAACCTCGCCGTTGCGGAGTTTCGCGGCGCGGAGAAGGGTGGCTTTGAAAGCGCCGTAGACCAGGCCGCCGATGATGAGCGGAGCAGTCAGCAGGAAGAGCGCGACAAGCGTGGGCTCGGCAATGGCGATGACGAGGCAGACGAGGCCGAGCAGCACCGCGCCCCAAGCGATGAAGGCGTGGTTGCGCACGATCTTGCGGCCGGCGGCGCTGATCGGGATGTCGATGGCGATCTTTTTCCGGAAAATCAGGTAGAGAATGAAAAAGATCAGCAGATTGAGCAGAATCGTGAGCGCGAGGAGCGGCGGATACCAATAGAGCGTCTTGTGCTTGGACTCGGTGGAGGTGACGGGCGCGTTGGTCTTCACGCAGCGCGCGGGCAGTTTCGGGTTGGCAACCGGCACGACGACGTATTTGCCGTCGGCGCGGGCGTTGCTCACGCCCTCGGCCACGGGCACCGGCGCGCCTTCGCGGCGGGATTGGTAATAGATATCCTTACCCTCGTGCGACACGGGGCCGTCGGGCGTCTGGATGATTTGCGACGCGGGGTAGAGCTTGCCGGTGATGATGCAGCGATGCGTGGCGGGGGCGGAAGCGGCGTCGGCCGGGAGCGGCGGCGCGCCGAACAACTCGGTGTCCTGCGCGGGTTGCCATGCGGACATGCCTTGGCGCCAGACAAGCGTCGCGCGGGTGATGCGGCCGTTTGCGATTAGGGAGAGAATCTCTCCTTCCGAAACCGGGCCGCGTTGCTCTTTGCCTTCAGCGTAGTGCCAGCTCATGGGGGAAATGAATCGCAAGAAGCTGGGCTAAGCGCGCGAGGCGGTCGAGGAGAATGGCGCGTGGGGCGACGCGTCCGGCGGTCGCGCCCTACCGCACCCAGCGCGGCTGACGCTCGATCATTTGAGGATCAGTGGCCGGCGGCGCGCGCAATCTCGACGGCGAAGGCGTAGTCGGGGCCGAGGATGTTCGAGCGAAAGATGATGAACTTCTGATCGGGCGTGAACATGGGGTTCGGCTCGAGGCGGTAGTTGTGTTTCGACATGTCGACGAGCTTTTCGGACTCGACGTAGCCGCCGCGAATGAGGTTTTCGCCGAGAGTGCCGCGATCGGTCACGAGCTTCGGGCGAAAGAGAAATATCCAGGGCGACTGGTTGTCGCCGTCGCCGCAGAAGAGTTTCTGGTCGGGCGAGGAATTGTCGTGGATGGAGGATTGCGTCGCCGCATCGTATTGCAGCCAGGTGCGTTCGCGGGTCGCGACGTTGTAGCTGGCGATGAACGAGGTGCGGCCGCCGCGCGGGAAGTGGAGTTGGTAGTAGATCGTCTGGCCGTCCGCGCCCCACCATTCGTGGCCGGCGATCTCCATTTGCATGGTGCGGCGGTGAATCAGCTGTTTTTGCGTGCCGTCGGTGCGGATGGTCCAAATGCGGTCGACGAGCTGCCAGTGGCCTTCGTGGCAGTAGAGGAGCAGCGTGGGATCGGTGGGCGAGAACTGGAGGTGGTTGAGCCAGTTGGTATCGTGCTCGAGGAGCTTCGTGAGCTTGCCGGTCGCGAGATCGATGGTGAAGAGCGTCATCGGGAGCTTCGCGTTGAGGCGGCGCGTCATCATCTCGGATTTGTTGGCGGGCTCGCCTTGGTTGACGGGCGACAGGCGCGAGCCACCGGTGTGCGGCTTGCCGTCGTAGGCGCCATCGGCGTCGGCGTCGCCCTCGATGTAGGTGCCGGCGCCGAGCGTGTCGTCGGCGTTGATCGCGACGACGGTGGCGCGGGGCGGGAGGTCGACGAGTTTACGCGACTCGCCGGTGTCGATGTCGCATTTCCAGACGGAAGCAGGGTGTTCTGCCGACGCCGGGTGGGAGTAGAAGAGCGTCGAGGTGCGGTGGCTCACGACGATGGTGCGCGCGGGGCCGTCGACGAGTTTCTTGGCGTGGCGTGTGGCGAGCTCGAGGGCGGAGATGCCGCCTTTCGGGGTCGTGTAGACCATCCAGCGTCCGTCGGGGCTGAAGGCGTTGAAGTTGAAATAAAAACTGTTCGAGCCCGGCTCGTCGGTGAGGCGGATGACGCGGTGGCCGGTGGCGGGATCGATCCACTCGCGCGGAGGCTCGGCGGGAGCGTTTTCAGCGGCAACGAAGCGGGTGGTGAGCGCGAGCGTGCAGGTGAGGACGAAGAGAGCGGGGCGGCGGGGCGACATGCGGAGTAAGACGCCAGCAGGGCGTCGCCGGCTACTGAAAGCGGATACGGGGCGAGGGGAAGCGAGTCGGTGTTCGGTCAGTCCGCGTGGGA
Organism: Candidatus Didemnitutus sp.; assembly: GCA_019634575.1. Lineage (NCBI taxonomy): Bacteria > Pseudomonadati > Verrucomicrobiota > Opitutia > Opitutales > Opitutaceae > Candidatus Didemnitutus > Candidatus Didemnitutus sp. The sequence continues at coordinate 214,310 of JAHCAY010000003.1, read as the reverse complement.
GAGCAACTGCTCGGGACGGATCCAGCAGTCGGCGGGAAAGCCGAGGGCTTGTTTCAACGCGACATCACGATCCCACGGATTGGAGAGGCGGGCGATTTGCCAGCGCTGGCGCAGAGTGAGTTGACGCGGGAAATACCACGGCGAGACGAGCGCGCGGATTTCGACGAGCGGATAGTCGGTGCCGTAAAGGAGGCGATGCGCGAATTCGGGGCGCGTGAGCAGTTCGGCGAGGTAGGCGCGCTTGTTGAGTTGGGTGAGCGAGGAGATGTCGGCGTAGAGATTCGGGTGTTCGGACATGAGACGGGCAAGGCGGTCGAAGCAACGCTCGCCGTCGATTTTGCCGGTCGTGGCGGCGTGCGCGGCGATGACGGTCACTCCTTCGCGTAACGGCAGGCGTAGGCGGTCGGGATCGCCGAGGTGATTTTCGGCGCGCGTGAAGGAATGCTCGTCGCCGGTGTGCACGAGGAGCGGCAAGTGGAGTTCGACGAGCTTGCGGTAGAAGGGAACGAGGTGTTCGTCGGCTGGATCGATGTGCTGGATCGACGGCAACCATTTCACCAGGACGGCGCCGTGGGCTTTGGCCCACTCGAGACGGGCGAGCGCGTCGGGACGGTAGGGATTCACGCTGGCACCCCAGAGGAGATTAGGGTGCTTGGGGATTTCTTCGGCGAGGAATTCGTTGGGCACATAGACTTCGGTGTGCGCGAAGTCGAGTTGACCGTGGGCGTCGACGACTCCATCGAGGGCAAGGACGACGGCGCGGCCGAGGTGCTCGCTGCGGGCGAGGCGGGCGGAGAGACGATCGAGGACGAGGGCGTCGCCGTGCTCGCGGAGTTCGCGCGCGGTGACGCCGAACGAGCGGAGATAGAACGCGAGTTTATAGCTGTGGAGGAGTTCCGGCGAGACGTAGCACCCGCTGCCACCGGCGCCGATGCCAGCGGTGTGGCAGTGGAGATCAATGAACGTGCCGGCGGGCAGCGGCTCGGCGGGGCGATACGGGCGTTTGGCGGCAGTGGCCGAGAGCGCGAGTGCGGCGAGAGTGCCGAGCGAGAGAAGGCGAGGGAGGCGGCGCGCGGGAGCGGAAAGGAATTGCATGGCGCCGCACTGTAGCGGCGCACGCACGCGGAGCGTTAATTGATAAACCTGATGGACACTATGGGGCGCAGTGCGCGCGGCGGCGTGAGGCGAGCGAGCGTGCTTGCGCGGACAAAAGAAAAGCCCGAGCGCTAGGCTCGGGCTGAGAAATCAGATGGATCGCCACAGCCCGCGTTGCGGGCCTCGCGATGACAGAGCCGAGTTTAGCGGACGACGCGAGCGCCGCCGCCACCCATGGTCTTCTCGACTTCCTTGCGGGTGGCCATCGAGGTGTCGCCGGGCGTGGTGCTGGCGAGGGCGCCGTGGGCGGCGCCGTATTGGACGGCTTTTTGCGGGTCGTTGAAGGTCATGAAGCCGAACTGCAGGCCCGAGGCGAAAGAGTCGCCGCCGCCGACGCGGTCGAGGATCTCGAGCTCGGGATACTTGCGGCTCTCGTAGAACTGGCCGTCGTGCCAGAGGATCGCGGACCAATCGTTCTTCGTCGCGGTGATGACGCGGCGGAGCGTGGTGGCGGCGACCTTGAAGTTCGGGAACTCCTTCACGGCGGTGCCGATCATGTCCTTGAAGGCGTCGATCTCGATCTTGGAGATGTTGTGGTCGGCGCCCTTGACCTCGAAGCCGAGCGAGGCGGTGAAGTCCTCCTCGTTGCCGATCATGACGTCGACATACTTCGCGATCTCGCGGTTGACCTCCTGGGCCTTCTTCAGGCCGCCGATGGTTTTCCAGAGGGACGGGCGGTAGTTGAGATCGTAGCTGACGATCGTGCCGTGCTTCTTCGCGGCCTTGACGGCCTCGATGGTGAGTTCGGCAGTCGAGGACGACAGCGCGGCGAAGATGCCGCCGGTGTGGAACCAGCGCGCGCCGAGCTTGCCGAAGATGTGCTCCCAGTCGAAGTCGCCGGGCTTGAGCTGCGAGGCGGCGGTGTTGCCGCGATCGGGGCAGCCGACGGCGCCACGGATGCCGTAGCCGCGCTCGGTGAAGTTGAGGCCGTTCCGGACGGTGCGGCCGATGCCGTCGTCCTCGCGCCACTTGATGAAGTCGGTCGCGACGCCGCCTTGCATGATGAAGTCTTCGACGAGGTGGCCGACCTCGTTGTCGACGAACGCGGTGCAGACGGCCGTTTTCAGGCCGAAGCATTTGCGGAGGCCGCGCGAGGTGTTGTATTCGCCGCCACCTTCCCAAGCGGTGAAGGAGCGGGCCGTGCGGATACGGCCTTCGCCCGGATCGAGGCGGAGCATGACTTCGCCGAGCGAAATCTGGTCAAATGCGACACTGTTGGCGGGTTTGATCGGGAGTGACATGATGATGTCGGGTTTGGGGAAAAATTACGAAGCGGACGCGGCGGCGCGGGCGGGCAGGGCGCTTTTCAGCGCGCGCTGGTAGGCCCAGAGCATCTTGTTCGCCGCGTAGCGATCGATGGCGGGATAGCCGTTGGTGACCGAGTCGCTTTCGTGGAGCAGGTCGAGGCCGTGATCGGAGCGGAAGACGCCGTCCCAACCGATTTCGACGAGCGTGCGCATGACCGCGAGCAGGTCGACGTTGGCGGTGAGGTCGGCGTGGTCGGCTTCGTGGAAGGTTTTTTCCGCGGTGGTTTTTACGCTGCGCAGATGCGCCCACGCGATGGAGTCCTTGAACTCGCGGATCATGCCGACGATGTCGTTCGCGGGATCTGCGCCGTAGGAGCCGGTGCAAAAGCAAATCGCGTTCGAGCGGTGCGGATAGAGCGCGAGGAGGCGGCGGATGTCCGCGGCGTTGCAGAGGAACGCGGGCAAGCCGAGGTAGGACCACGGCGGATCGTTCGGGTGCGCGGCGAGACGGATGTTACTCGCGGCGGCGGCGGGGATGATGGCTTTGAGCGCGTAACGGACGTTTTCCCAGAAGCCGGAGACGCCGAGATCGGCGTAGGCTTTTTGCAGCGCGCTGAATTCCTCGCGGCTGTAGCGGCGGCCCCAGCCCGGGAGGAAGAGGCCGTGCGAGAGATCGATGCGGGCCATCGCGGCGTGATCGTAGGCGAGGCCGCGCGTGCCGTTCGGGTGGAGATGCGCGAGCTCGGTGCGGCCCCAGTCGAGCGGCATCAGGTTATACGTGACGATGATCTCGCCGGCGTCGGGAAACGCGGCGCGGATGTTGGCGAGCGTCTGGATGTAATTCTCGATGTGCAGGTCGCGGTCGCCGCGGCCGAGCTTCATGTCGTCGGTCCAGAAAACGCTCTCGATGGGACCGAGCGCGAGTTCCTGTTCGGCGAGTTCGTCGCGGAGTCGGCGCAGGTCCTCGACCGGCCAGACTTCGCCGGGCGGAATGTGCGCGAGGTGCGTGACGACGAGCGGACGCGGCGTCATTTGCCGCAGCCAGAGCAGCGGCACGCGGTCGGAGTGACCATACCAACGGAAGGCGGTTTGCATCGCGGGTGCGTGGAGTGCGGTGCGGGTCAGGCCTTGTTGGCGGCGGCGACGAATTCCTTCGCGCGCAGCGTGATCGCGGCCCAGTCCTTGGCCTTGAGCGCGGCGGGTTGCACGAGGGCGCTGCCGGCGGCGGTGGCGTAGGCGCCGGCCTTGAGGAAGTCGGCGACGGTCTCCGGGGTGACGCCGCCGGTGGGCATGATGTTGAGGAAGGGGAAGGGGGCTTTGAGGGATTTGATGAACGCCGGGCCGAAGAATTCCGCGGGGAAGACCTTCACGATGTCGGCGCCGAGTTCGTAGGTGTTGTAGGCTTCGGTCGGCGTGAGCGCGCCGCCGAGGATGGCGAGGCCGCGCTCCTTGCAGGCGGCGATGACGGCCGGGCGCACGCACGGCGTGACGATGAACTTCGCGCCGGCGGCCTGGGCCTGCGCGACGGTCTCGGCGTTGACGACGGTGCCCATGCCGAAGGTCACGTGCGGGAGCTCCTTCGCGGCTTTCGCGAGCACGTCGAGCGCGCCAGGCGTGGACATCGTGAGCTCGATGATCGTGAGACCACCGGCGGCGAGGGCGCGGGCGCAGTCGATGAGACTGTCGGGGCCGTCGGCGCGGATGAGCGCGATGACCTTCTCTTGTTTGATGCGGGCGAGGACTTCGGACTTGTTCATGGGGAAAAGAAATTTTTCGCAGTCGAAACTCTACCAGAGCGCGTTGTCTACACCCGACGGAACCGTGTCATGCCGAGTAATACGCAAGCGCTGCACAAGCGCCTCGCCGTGCGCGGACGGCGCGCGAAATTTCGCGGGGCGGCGGCGCTCGGGATGGCGGGTGGTGAGCATCGCAACGCGGACCCGAGGACTCACTCGCCGCCGGCCCACTTGGGCTTTTGGCGGAGGTGATAGAGACGTTCGCCGGCCTTGGGTTCGAGGAAGACGCCCTCGTGTTCGCGGTTGGCGTAGTCCTCTTTCTTGATCGTGCGCCAGTCGCGGTAGCCGAGGTTGATCTTGCGGCAGGTGGCTTCGGGTATGCCGGTCGCGAGGGTCACGCGCACACGTGGTGTCTCGATGCCGGTCTGGGCATCGTAGGTGCCGATGCCGTGCACGTGCGTCGAGTGGGCGAGGGTGCCCCACGGCTCGTGTTTGAACTTGTCCCACTGCTTCAGGAAATACTGCACGCAGTGATAGCCGATGCGCTCGATCATCTTGCCGTGCACGACGGAGACTTCGTGGATGTGCGGCGCGTAGATGATGAGTTCGCCGCCGTCGGCGACGATCGGCTCGAGTTTATACATGCACTTCCCGCCGACCCAGAGCTCGTCATACATCGCGGGGGCGCAGCTGAGCACGGTGTGGAACGGGCGGTCCTTGTAAGTGATGTGGAGCTGGCGCGAGAGTTCGCTGGCGTCGTCCCACGCTTGTTCGGGCGTGCCAGCGAAGAGGCCGGCGAGTTCGCCTTTGCCTTGCACGACCATCGCGAAGCAGGATTTCGGCACGGTGACCATCGCTCCGGCGCGATCGACGACTTTACGGACGGGCGTCCACTTGTTGCCGATGATCATCGGATTCGTGACGACAGCGCCGAGCCAGTGGAAGAAGTTCAGGATCTGCGGGCCCGCGACGCCGGGGAAGAGATACTTGTTGCCGCCGGAGAAGCCGACGACTTCGTGCGGGAACACCGGGCCGACGATGATGAGCTCGTCGTAGTCGAAGAGGCGTTTGTTCACGTGGACAGGGACGTCCATCGCGAAGAGACCACCGGAGAGCTCGCGGATTTGCTCGGCAGGAATGCAGCCGAGGTCGCGGAGCGCGGCGGGGTTGTCCCACTCGTGATTGATGAATTCGACTTCGCGGTAGGTGGACGCGCGTTCGGCGGCGGATATCTCGACGCGCTCGTTGATGGCGGCGTCGGTCATCGGCGGGTGCGTGCCCAGCGCGATCATCACATCGAATTTCTTCACGGTGCCGGCAAGCTGCGCGAAGAGCGTCTTGAACATCAGGCCGACGGGCGCGGTGCGCGTGCCGTCGGGGATGATGAGGCACACTCGTTTGCCGCGGTAGTGGGCGGCGGGGCAGGCGCGGGCGACGAGATCGCGCACGGCGCCGTCGCTGAGCGACTGGCCGGACGGCGCGAGGGAGCGGAAGGGAGCGTCGGGCATGTCAGGATTCCTGGCCGTGGTAGCCGAGGTGCGCGGAGAGTTCGCGGGCGGCGGCCAGCACGTGCGCGCCCATCTCGGGGATGCGTTCGCGGGTGAAGCGGACGGTGGCGGCGGTGATGCCGATGGCGGCGGCGACTTTGCCGTCGGAGGCGTAGACCGGTGCGGCGAGGCAGCGGACGCCGGGATTGAACTCCTCGTCGTCGAGGCTGTAGCCGCGTTTGCGCGTGGCCTCGATCTCGCGGCGGATTTCCGCGAGCGTCGTCAGCGTGCGCGGCGTGCGCTTGGTGGGTTTGACGGATGCGGGGAAGAGTTCGGCGAGCCGCTCGTAGTGGAGGAACGAGAGGAAGGTTTTGCCCGTCGAGGAGCAGTGCAGTTCGGCGAGGAAGCCGGGGCGTGAGGCGGCGCGGAGCGGATGGAGGCTGTCCTGCACGGCGACGATGAGCGAGCGGTCGTCGCAAGGGATGGCGAGGTGCGCGGTCTCGTCGGTGACTTGGGTGAGTTTGAGCAGGACAGGTTGCGCGAGCTCGCGGATTTCGGTGCCGGAGAGCGCGGCGTTGCCGAGCTGGATGAGGACCGGGCCGAGTTCGAAGCGGGTGTCGACCTTGCGCGCGAGGCCCTCGAGCGTGAGCGTGCTCATGATGCGCAGCGTGGTCGTGACGGGGATTTTCAGTTCCCGCGCGATGTCGGCGACCTTGTAGCCGTCGGTGGAGCGCCCGAGCAGCTTGAGGATGCGGCAGGCGTTGCGGAGATTCGGGATGACGTAGCGCTCGGCGTCGGAAGCAGGGGGCGTTTGCCGGGTCGGAGCGGGGCGGGTGGGATAGGGGGCGGGTTTCACCGAGAGGGAAGCATGCGGCGTGGGGCGCGCGCGGGGGAGAATTTTATTGCCAAAGCGAACGACATTCACCATTGAATAGCAAGTTCATTAGTGAACTTCGGCGAAATTCCCCGGCTCCCCCATTTTTCGCCGAGCTAAACCCTACCACCCCCCAACCCTATGCTACCCACCCCGACTGCTCGTCGGCACGTTGTTGCCGGCTTTGTCCGTGGATTCCAATGCGGCGCCCTGCTGGGGCGCTGGCTCGCCGGCCTCGCTTTGATGGCCGTGCTCGCTGTGCCCTCGTTCGCCCAGACGGCCGGCGAGATTTCCGGTCGCGTGCTGAACGTCGGCACCGGCCGCTATCTGAACAACGCTCGCGTCACGGTCGAAGGCACGACGCGCGAGACGTTCACGAACGAGTTCGGCGAATACCGCTTGGCCGACCTGCCGGTCGGCCCGGTCACTGTGCGCGTCACCTATACCGGCCTCGATACGAAGTCCGAGTCGGTGAACGTGACGGCTGGGCAGAGCACCACGCTTGATTTCGATCTCACCAGCGCCGACCGTTACGGCAAGGCGGGCGACGACAAGGTCGTGCAGCTCGACACCTTTGTGGTGCAGTCGAACCGTGAGTATGAAGGCAACGCGCTCGCGACAAACGAGCAGCGTTACTCGCCCAATGTTAAGGTCGTCATGGCGGCCGATGCGTTCGGCGCGGTCAACGAAGGCAATCCCGGCGAGTTCCTCAAATACCTCCCCGGCGTCACGGTCGACTACGTCGCCGCCGACGTCCGCACCGTCTCGGTGCGCGGCTTCGCGTCCAATTTCTCCAACGTCTACTGGGACGGCATGCGCCTGACCTCTTCCGCCTCGGGCAGCAGCAACCGCGTGTTCGAGTTCGAGCAAGTCTCGATCAACAACACGTCGCGCACGGAAATCGTGAAGCTGCCGACGCCCGACCTGCCGGCCGATTCCTTGGGCGGTTCCGTGAATCTCGTCTCGAAGAACGCCTTCGAGCGCAAAGGCGCGCAGTTCAACTATCGCGTCTACCTGAACATGAACTCGGAGAACACGAGCCTCAACAAGACCCCGGGACCCGGCGTCGACAAGACCTTCAAGGTTCTCCCGAACTTCGACTTCGACTACACCCTGCCGGTCAACGACCGCTTCGGCATCGTCATCACGGGCCTGTCGTCGAACCAGCACGTCGAGCAACATCGCTGGCAGCCCACCTGGAACTTCCAGCAAGGCGGCGGCACCTACACGCCCGCCGGCGGCTCCGCGACCACGATCACAGCGGCCACGCCCTCGAATCCTTACCTGCAACAGTGGCAGATCCAGGACGGTCCGAAGACCACCAACCGTGATTCGATCGGCATCAAGGCCGACTGGAAACTCACGAAAAACCAGACCCTCTCGATCGCCTACCAGGACAACTATTACCACTCGTTCTTCGGCAATCGTAACCTGAACTTCAACATGGGCACCAGCGGCACGCCGAGCTCCAACACCGGCACTCCGCTCTCCTACGGCCCCGACTTCGTGCAAGCCGCCACCGGTCGTGGCTCGGTCACGCAAGGCAGCTCCTTCCGCGACAAATACGGCAACACCTCCGCCGGAAACATTTTCTGGAAATGGTCCAATGCCGATTGGGATGTCGATGCCGGCCTCAGCGGCGTCCAATCCCGCACCTGGTATCGCGCGCTCGGTCGCGGCCACTTCGCCAATGTCGGCACGACCCTCGTCGGCGTGTCCAACGTTCGCGCGGACGGCATCGCCTTCCCCGGCGGCATGACCATCACCGCCAAGGATGCGGCGGGCAATGTCCTCGATCCGTATAACCTGAGCAACTTCCGCCTCGGCAACGCCTCCAACGACCCCATCGACGGCAAGGCCACGATGAAGAGCGGCCGCATCAACGCCGAGCGGCACTTCGATTCCTGGACCATTCCGATCAACGTGAAGGCCGGCGCCGAAGTCCGCGAAGAAGGTCGCGACAACCGCCGCTATTCGGAGTCCTACACGTTCGTCGGCCCCGACGGCGTCGCCAATACCGCCGACGACAACGCCGGCGCGTTCCTCGACCAAGTCTACAAGGGCAGCGACTCCGGCTTCGGTTCCAAGCCGATCCAGTGGATCAACCCCTACCTGCTCGCCGATAGCTACGCGAACAACCCGGCCTACTGGACCACCAACGCCGTCACCAACGAGACCAACCGCATCAACAACTCGGAGAAAATGTCCGAGCGCGTCACTGCCGGCTACCTCCAGGTCGACGGTCGTCTCATGCACGGCAAACTCCGCTTCGTCACCGGCGTTCGCTACGAGAAGACGAACGACAAGGGCCAGGGCGTGTTGAACAATCCCGACGTCGTCTGGCAGCGCACGTCCACTGGCGCCTACGTCGACGGCGATCCCAACACCGCAGGCATCCAACGCGTGCTCCGCACCGACATCGGCGCGCTCACCTCCACCGGCGCCGCCAATTCCGTGCAGGCCGTCCGCGCCATCCTCCAGGAACGCGGCTACCGCGCCAATCGTTCCTACGACGGCTACTACCCGAGCCTCCACCTCACCTACGAGATCAAGGAGAACCTCCTCCTCCGCGCCGCCTACGCGAAGACCTTCGGCCGCCCCGACTACGCGAACATCATTCCCGCGACCACGATCGACGAGGACAACAACGACCCGAACGCCGTCGGTTCCGTCACCATCCGCAACACGGCCCTGAAGCCCTGGACCGCGAACAACTACGATCTCTCGATCGAATACTATCCGGAAAAGGGCGGTCTGATGTCCATCGGTGCGTTCCAGAAAAAGCTCAGCAACTTCTGGCAAACCCGCAGCGGAGCAGTCGATGCCGCGCTCGCCAGCGAACTCGGTCTCGACCCGCGCTACATCGGTTGGGCCGTCAGCACGACGGTCAACGGCGGCGACGCCGAGGTCAGCGGCTGGGAGTTCAGCGTCATCCGCCCGCTCACCATGCTGCCGGGCTGGGGCCGCTACTTCACCGTCCGCGCCAACGGCACCGCGCTGCACCTCTCGGGCGACAAGACTCCCGACTTCCGCGGCTTCATCTCGAAGACCGGCAACTTCAGCGTCAGCTTCTCCAAGAAGCCGATCGTGCTGACCGCGAACCTCAACTTCCGCGGCCGTCAGAAGGGCACGTCGGCCACCGCTGCCGCGGCTCAGACCGGTGCGCAATATGGCACCGCCAACGGGTTCTATGAATATTACGCGCCCCGCTACAACCTCGACCTCAGCGCCGAATACAAACTGAACAAGCACTTCACGTTCTTCGTCTCAGGTCGCAACGTGCTCAACAAGGAGCAGGTCATCGAACGCTTCAACCCGGACACCCCCGCCTACGCGCGCGGCTTCCGCTGGGAAGAGTTCGGGGTGAACTACTCCTTCGGCATCAAGGGCACCTTCTAAAAATTGCCGGATTGGTCTCAGCCAAAACGGTGCGGCGCGGGTCTTCGTGGCCTCGCGCCGCAGGGGAGGTCCGCCAGGCCGAAATCCTGGCGGACTTTTCACTTTGGAGCGCACGCCGCGCTCCGCTAGTTTTCGTCCGATGTCCGCCCGCTCCGTTCTCGCTCTCCTCGTCCTGACCCTCGCCGCGCCGTTCGGCGTCGGGCAGACCGCCACGCCGGCGCCGACCGTCGAGCCGGTTCTCAAGCTCGACCCGCTCGCCGTCACCGCCACCAGCGAGGACGAGGGCTACGACGCCACCGGCATGGGCTCGCTCGACGAGCAGATGCGCGACGAGCCGTTCGCCAACGACCTGATCAAGCCGGTCGACACGCAGCTCGACGAGAGCATGGCCTCCGACCTCGGCGCCGACCTCACTGCCGTCAACAATCCTTCGCCCGCCGACCGCATCTCCGGCGAAGAACGCCTCAATCTCCGCGGCTTCCCCACGCCGGTCATGCGCAACGGATTCGCGCAGCTCGGCATCAACGACGCGCTCAACACCGCGCGCACCGTCGTCATCCAAGGCCCGCTCATTCCCGTGCTCGGCCGCGCCGCCCCCGGCGGCATCCAGGACATGCAGACCGCCCGCCCGCAGGCCAAGGATCGCCAGCGCGTCGAAGCCCAGTTCACCTCGCATGACCGCCAGCGCGCCCAACTCGAGACCACCGGTCCGCTGGTGAAGAAAAAACTCTGGCAACGCCTCGCTGTCGACTGGCAGCGCCGCACCGGCCCCGAGCAATTCACCCGTGAGGAAACGCTCTCCGTCAGCACCTCCGTCACCTGGCGCCACAGTCGCTCGGCCAGCACGCTTGTCTCCGCCGACTACCGCGAGATTCGCGCGCGCGTCACGCCGGGCATACCCGAATATCGGCCCAGCGGCGGACTCATCGCCGGGCCGTATCTGCCGCTCGCATATTTCAACGCCAACGGCCCCGACGCCGCCATCCGCCGCCGCGCCGCTGTGCTCGGCGTGCAATTCGACGGCGCGCCGACCAAGACGCTCGCCATCCGCGCCAACGCGGAAGGGTGGTGGCGCGACGTCGTGCAGGATCGCTTCACCACCTCGGTGCTCTCGCTCGACACCGGGCTCTTCGAGGGCACGCGCGAGCCGCGCCACATCGAGCAGCCGCAACACGCCTACGCGTTGCAGCTCGAACTTACCAACCGCTTCCGCGCGCTCGGTGCCGAGCACAAGCTGCTCGCCTCTTCCAGCCACACCTGGGGCGAATACGGCCGCGAAGACCGCGCGCTGCCGACCGCCGCACGCGACGCGCTCCCGCTCTCCGTGCGGAAATTCAACCCGCTCGCTCCGGATTACTATCGCCCCGACTACGATCCCGCCGTCTTCAGCCGCATCCTGAACGATCGCACCGAATACGCCGGCTACACTGCGTTCGAATTGAGCGACCGCGCGGCGTTCCAGCGCGGCCGATACGTGGTGTCCACGGGGCTGCGTTACGACGGTGTCTCGCTCAACGTCGAGGATCGCAAACCCGGCGCGCTGTTTCCGCACGTCGGCGACCGCGCCTCGCAGATCAGTTATCACGCCGGCCTCAATTGGCAGTTGAAACCCAGCCGCCTCCTCGCCTTCGCGAGCCTCAGCACGGCGTTCGATCCCTCGACCCGCGTCGACTCGCGCACCGGCCGCATCCAGGACAACGAGACCACGCTCGGCTACGAGGCCGGCTTGAAGGGCCGCTCGAAGCGCGGCGCCGTCGAGTTCAGCGCCAGCGGTTTCGTCCTCTACAACCAGCATATCTCCCGCCGCAATCCACTCTACGACGACCCGGTGTTCGACGCCAACCAGACGCAACCCCAACTCGTCGCCGCCGGCGAGGAGCGCTATCGCGGCGGCCGCGCCGAGGTGCGCTGGCAGATCAATCCCGCCGTGGCGTTCTCGTCGCGCGTCGTCGCAATGCAGGCCCGCACGACCGCGTCGCCCGACTTGCCGCAGGAAATCGGTCGCGCCATCTCGCGCCTGCCGGCGCTCACCGCCTACAGCCAGCTGCGCTATCGTCGCCCCGGACCGAAGGGCGGGCCGTTCTTCGCCACCACCGGCCAATACCTCAGCAACTACGTCGCGAACTACGCGGACGCGCGCCGGACTTTTTTGAAATATCCCGGCTACGGCCTGCTCCACGCCAGCGGCGGCTATTCGTGGCGCACTCCAAAACGCACCTTCGAGGTCGAGGCCGGCATCCGCAATCTCTTCGACCGCGATCTCGTCTCCAGCAACGCCCGGCTCGGTGCCGGCCGTGAGTTCACCTTCAGCACCCGACTCCTGTTCTAGCATGCTTCGCCCGTTCCTCTCCATCGCACCGGTTGTCCTCGCTGTGTCGCTCGCCCACGCCGCCGATCGCAAGGCCGACGCCGTCGTCGCGCTCGATGGCAGCGGCAACTACACCTCGTTGCAGGACGCCATCAGTTCCGCGCCGATGCGCACCGACCCGGCGCAGCCCCGCTGGACTATCCGCGTGAAGCCCGGCACCTACCACGAGCGCATCTACGTCCAGCGCGAGCGCGGCCACATGCGCATCGTCGGCGACGATGCCGCGACCACCGTCGTCGAATTCAATGTCCATGCGAATCTGCCCGGCCCCGACGGCAAACCGCTCGGCACCTTCCGCACGCCGACCGTGCAGATCGACGGCGATGGCATGCAGTGGGAGAACATCACCCTCGCCAACACCGCCGGTCCCGTCGGCCAGGCGCTGGCATTGCGCGCGGACGGCGACCGGCTCGAGTTCCGCCGCGTGCGCTTCCTCGGCTGGCAGGACACGATCCTCGTCAACCGCGGCCGCCACTACTTCGAGGACTGCTACATCGAAGGCCACGTCGATTTCATCTTCGGTGCGGCCACGGCTTGGTTCGAGCGCTGCCACATCCACGCGCTCCGCGACGGTTATCTGACCGCCGCCTCGACGCCGCAAGGCACCGCGCACGGCTACGTCTTCTCGCATTGCCGGATCACCGGTGCGGACGGCGTGAAAACCTATCTCGGGCGTCCGTGGCGCAACTTCGCCCAAACCGTTTTCCTCCACACCGAGATGTCCGCCAATGTCCGCCCCGAAGGCTGGCACAACTGGAACAAGCCCGACGCAGAGCGGACGACTTTCTACGCCGAGTTCGCCAGCACCGGCCCGGGCGGCTCGACCGCCGCACGCGTGCCTTGGGCGCATCAACTCACTCCGGAGCAAGCCGCCGCCTACACTCCGCGGGCCGTCCTCGGCGGAACCGATGGTTGGGACCCGACCGTCACCTCGCGCTAGTCGACGATGAGAACGACGCACGCCTCGCTGCGGTCCGAGTCGACCCCTCGAATGAGGGGTGTTCTTTCCGGGGTTTCGAGGAATTCGCGCTTGCCGCAAAAGCGCCTGAAATTCATAAATGAACACTTCGTTCATTAGCGAACTACGGCCTTCGCCCCGGTTTCTTTGCTGTTCACCCCGCTGTCCGAACTCTCGCCCTGCCATCCCATGGATTTGATCCCTGCTGCTGACGTCCGCACCTACGGCACGATGTCGACCTCCGCCCTGCGCGAGGCCTTTCTGCTCCCGGACTTGTTTCAACCCGGCAAGCTCACGCTCCGCTATTGGGAGACTGACCGCACCGTCGTCGGTGCCGCTGTGCCCACCGATGCGGTGCTCAGTCTCTCGGCCGCGGCCGAGCTGCGTTCCGCGTTCTTCTGCGAGCGGCGCGAGCTCGGCGTCATCAACACCGGCGGCGCCGGCACCGTCACGGTCGACGGCCAGCGCTACGAAATGGGCAACCTCGACACGCTCTACGTCGGGCGCGGGGCGCAGGCCATCAGCTTTGTCTCGGCCGACGCGGCCAAGCCCGCGCGCTTCTATCTCCTGAGCTATCCGGCGCACACCGCGTATCCGACGACGCTCGCGGCCTACAATCCCGCCAACGCCGTCGCCCTCGGCGGCGCCGCCACGGCCAATGACCGCCGGCTCAACAAGGTCATCCATGCCGGTGGCATCAAGAGCTGCCAGCTCGTCATGGGCTTCACGATCCTCCAGCCGGGCAGCATCTGGAACACGATGCCACCGCACACGCACACGCGCCGCTCGGAGGTCTACATGTATTTCAACGTCCCGGCCGGCGCCGCGGTCATGCACTTCATGGGCAAGCCCAACGAGACGCGCCACCTGATCGTGCGCGATCACGAGACCGTCCTCTCCCCGCCGTGGTCGATCCATAGCGGCGCCGGCACCGACAGCTACGGCTTCATCTGGGGCATGGGCGGCGAGAACCAGGACTTCGCCGACATGGACCCCGCGCCGATCCCGACCCTGCGCTGATCTTCCTTCACTCGTTTCCACACCCGCACACCCATGAGCACCGTCCTCGACTCCTTCAAACTCACCGGCAAGACCGCCGTCGTCACCGGTGCCGCCCGCGGCCTCGGCCAAGGCATGGCCCTCGCGCTCGCCGAAGCCGGCGCCAACATCGTCGCCGTCGACATCCTGCCGGCCGACGACACGGTCAAGCAGGTGCAGGCGCTCGGCAGCAAGGCCGTCGCCGTCGTCGGCAATCTCGGCGACCGCGCGTCCATCCCGCAGGTCATCGCGACCGCGAAGCAGACGTTCCCCGCGCTCGACATCCTCGTGAACTGCGCCGGCATCATCCGCCGCGAGGACTTCGTGAAGTTCTCCGAGAAGGACTGGGACGACGTCATGGGCATCAACATCGACGCCGTGTTTTTCCTCAGTCAGGCGTTCTGCAACGACGTCGTGTCGCGCGGCGGGAAGGGCAAGATCATCAACATCGCCTCGATGCTTTCGTTCCAGGGCGGCATCCGCGTCCCGTCCTACACCGCCTCGAAGAGCGCCGTGCAGGGTCTGACCCGCCTCATCGCCAACGAACTCGCCTCGAAGGGCATCAACTGCAACGCCATCGCCCCGGGCTACATGGCGACCGACAACACCGCGCCGCTCCGCGCCGACGAGAAGCGCTCCGCCGCCATCCTCGACCGCATCCCCGCCGGCCGCTGGGGCACGCCCGACGACCTGAAGGGCGCCGTCGTCTTCCTCGCGTCCTCCGCTTCCGACTACGTCAACGGTTACACCATCGCCGTCGACGGCGGCTGGCTCGCGCGCTGACCCCGTTTTATGAAACCCCAACTCCTGTTTGCCGGGCTCGCGCTGCTGTCGAGCTCGCTGCTGGCGGCTGAGAAAATCACGCTCACCGTCACGCACACGTTGGACATCGCCCGTCCTTCCGAGACGATCACCGTCCCCTGGTCCGAAGTGAACAAGCACCTCCCCGGCGCGCTCCTCCAGCGCATCGCGGTGAAGGACGCGCAGGGCCACGTGCTGCCTTACCAGGTCACGAACGTCGCCCCGCAGGCCAAGGACCCGAAGGGCGAGGGCATCGCCTACGGCGAGCTGATCTTCCAGCACGACTTCGCCGCCGGCGAGAAGAGCGCGACGTTCACCGTCGAGAAGACCGACACGGTCGCCCCCGTGTTTCCGTCCAAGGCGTTCGCGCGCTATGTGCCCGAGCGCCTCGACGACTTCGCCTGGGAAAACGACAAGATCGGCCACCGCACCTACGGCCCCGCGCTCGCGGAGCCCGCGAACGGCACCGGCAAGGAAGTGCTCGTCACCAACGGCCTCGACATCTGGTGCAAGCGCGTCAGCTACCCGATCGTCGACCGCTGGTATAACAAGGGTCACGACCACTACCACAAGGACGAGGGCGAGGGCATGGACATGTATAACGTCGGCCCGTCGCGCGGCTGCGGCGGCCTCGGCGTGTGGGACGGCAAGGCGTTGTGGGTCGGCCGAAACTACAAAGCGTGGAAGGTCATCGCCAACGGACCCGTTCGCGCGATCTTCGAACTCACCTACGAAACGTGGATGGCGAATGGCGTGATGGTCTCCGAGGCGAAGCGCTTCACCGTCGATGCCGGCCACAACCTCGACCAGATCGACAGCACCTTCCAGATCACCGGCGCGAAGGAGATCGTCGTCGGCATCGGCCTGAACAAGACGCCGGCCGACAAGGGCCAGGAGCCCAAGGTGGCGACGACGCCTACGCCGGCCGACGGCTCGATCACGCAATGGGTCGAGCAGAAGACCAACGGCGCGCTTGGCACCGCGATCCTCGTAGCCTCGGACGCGTTCCAAGGCTTCGCCGAGGACGACCGCAACCAGCTCATCCTCGCCAAGGTCGCCGCCGGCCAGTCGCTCCGCTACTTCGCCGGCGCTGGCTGGTCCAAGGCCGGCGAGTTCACCACCTACCAAGCCTGGAAAGATTACGTCGCCAACGCCGCTGCGCGGGCGCGCGCCCCTGTCACCGTCACCCTTACCGCCAACTGAGCCATGCTGAAACGACTCCTCTGTTACACCTCCCTTTCCCTCGCGGCCGTCACAGCGGTCGCCAATGAAACAAACCTCAGTGTGATGGAGCGAGTCGCCGACTGGCAGCTCGCTCATCCCGCCCCGAAGTGGAAATCCACCGACTGGCACAACGCCGCATTCTACGCCGGCGCCATGGCGCTGGTGGAGGTTTCGCCCAGCCCGCGCTTCCGCGAGGCAATGGTCAGGATGGGCGAGGGGAACGGCTGGAAACTCGGCGAACGCATCTACCACGCCGATGACCACGCGGTCGGCCAGACCTACGCCGATCTCTACCGCGCGGCCAAGGACGCCCGCATGATCGGACCGATGCGCGAGCGCTTCGACTACATCCTCGCGCACCAGAAGGACGACAACCTGCTCTTCGACGAGAAGCAGAACCCCGGCCGCACCGACCGCTGGTCGTGGTGCGACGCGCTCTTCATGTCGCCGCCGGCCTGGGCCAAGCTCACGCAGGTCACGGGCGAGGCGAAGTATCTCGAGTTCGCCGTGGCGAAGTGGTGGGTCACCTCCGACTACCTCTACGACCGCAGCGAGCACCTCTACTTCCGCGACAGCTCGATCTTCCCGAAAAAGGAGAAGAACGGCGCCAAGGTCTTCTGGGCTCGCGGCAACGGCTGGGTGCTCGGCGGCCTCGTCCGCATGCTCCAGTCGATGCCCGCCGATCACCCCGCGCGCGCGAAGTTCGTGTCGCAGTTCCGCGAGATGTCCGAGCGCATCGCCGCCCTCCAGAACGCCGACGGCTACTGGCGCGCCAGCCTGCTCGATCCCGCCAGCTATCCCATGCAGGAGAGCAGCGGCACGGGCTTCTTCTGCTACGGTCTCGCCTGGGGTATCAACGAAGGCCTGCTCGACCGCGCGCACTACGAGCCCGTCGTGCGCAAGGCCTGGTCCGCGCTGCTCGCCTGTGTGAAGCCCGACGGTCGGCTGACGCACGTCCAGCCGGTCGGCTTCACGCCCGTCACCTTCGACGAAAACTCCACTGAACCCTACGGCGTCGGTGCCTTCCTCCTCGCCGGCCGTGAGATGATCCGCCTCGAGGCGGCAAAATGAACCCGCATCGCCCCGTCTTCTGTGGGAGCGAGCTTGCTCGCGACCCGAACTGAAACGTCGCGAGCAAGCTCGCTCCCGCGTTTTCGCCACCGCAGTCACTCCCTCTTTTCCCCATCACCTCTGCTGTTATGAAGTTTACCCGCCCCCTGTTCGCGCTCGCGGCTGTTTTGGCTCTCGGAGTCCGTTCGCTCGCCGCGGACGAGGTCCAGAAATTCAACGGCGCCACGCCGCTCCAGTGGTCGCAGCGCCTCGCTGACTCCGAGATGAAACGCCTCGGCAACGCGCTCGAAGCCGGCGGCTCCAACCCGCGCGCGCGCTGGGATTATTCGCCCGGCGTGCTCGCGCTCGGCCTCGTCCGCCTCGGCGAGGTCACCGGCAACAGCGCCTACATCCAGTTCGGCACCCGCGCCGTCGCCTCGCACGTGAACGCCGAGGGCGTCATCGCCGGCTACAAGGAGGAAGACTACAACATCGACAACATCCCGCCGGGCAAGGTGCTCCTTGCCGCCATCGCGCGCGGGGACAAGAACCCCGCCTACGTCAAGGCGGTCGAGACGCTGCGCGACCAGATGCGCAAGCACCCGCGCACGAGCGAGGGCGGCTTCTGGCACAAGAAACGTTATCCGCACCAGATGTGGCTCGACGGCCTCTACATGGCGTCGCCGTTCCTCGCGCAATACGCCGTGGAATTCAACGAGCCCGCGCTCTTCGACGACGTCGCGAAGCAGATCGTCCTGATGGACGCGCACAGCTACGATCCCGCCACCGGCCTATTCTGGCACGCGTGGGATGAGGCGAAAGCGCAGAGCTGGGCCGACAAGAAGACCGGGTTTTCCCCGCACTTCTGGAGCCGCGCCATCGGCTGGTATGCCATGGCGATCGTCGACTCGCTCGACTACATGCCGGTCAGCCAGCCGGAGATCGACCACATCGTCGGCATCCTCAAGCACCTCGCCGACGGCGTCGTGCGCTGGCAGGACCCGAAGACCGGCGTCTGGTGGCAGATCACCAACCTCGGCACGCGCCAAGGCAACTACCTCGAAGGCTCCGGCTCCTCCATGTTTGTCTACGCGCTGGCGAAAGCCGTGAACAAGGGCTACCTGCCGCGCGAGAAATACGAGGCCGCGATCCTCAAGGGCTACCAGGGCCTCCTCGACACGCTCATCAAGTCGAACCCCGACGGCACAATTCGCCTCACGCAAATCTGCCAGGGCGCCGGCCTCGGCTACACGATGGCCAACGGCAAGCCGCGCGACGGTTCGTTCGAATACTACATCAGCGAGCCGATCGTCGACAACGACCCCAAGGGCACCGGCCCGTTCATCATGGCCGGCATCGAAGTTGAGAAGATGCTCGCGACGAAATCCTCGGCCGCGCCCGCCTCCTTCCAGGCCCGAGGCTGGGACGACTACGAGCGCGTCCTCGCCCGCATCAAGGCGCCGACGTTCCCGGCGAAGGATTTTCCGATCACGGATTTCGGCACCGCTGCCGGATCGCCCGACAGCAGCGAGGCGATCACGAAGGCCATCGAAGCCGCGAACGCCGCGGGCGGCGGGCGCGTCGTGATCCCGGCCGGTGAGTGGTTCACCGGCGCCATCCACCTCAAGAGCAACGTCAACCTCCACGTCAGCAAGGGCGCGACGCTGAAGTTCCTCACCGATCCGAAGAAATATCCGATCGTCTTCACGCGCTGGGAAGGCGTGGAGCTGATGAACGTCTCGCCCTTCATCTACGCGTGGGAGCAGGAGAACATCGCCGTCACCGGCGAGGGCACGCTCGACGGCCAGGCCGACTGGGACAACTGGTGGGGTTGGAACAAAAAGGAGCCTGGCGTCGCTCCGCGCCAGCGTATCGCGCGCGATAAGTTGCTGAAAATGGGCGAGACCAACGTGCCCGTCGAACAGCGCGTCTTCGGCCCCGAGGATCACCTCCGCCCGAACTTCATCCAGCCCTACCGGTGCAAGAACATCCTCATCGAGGGCGTCACAATCATCCGTTCGCCGATGTGGGAAATCCATCCGGTGCTCTCGCAGAACATCACCGTGCGCGGCGTGAAGATCCACTCGCACGGCCCGAACAACGACGGCTGCGATCCCGAGTCCTCGCGCGACATCCTCGTCGAGGATTGCGTGTTCGACACCGGCGACGACTGCATCGCGATCAAGTCCGGCCGCAACGGCGATGGTCGTCGCGTCGGCGTGCCGACCGAGAACATGGTCATTCGCAACTCCAAGATGCTCGACGGCCACGGCGGTGTTGTCCTCGGCTCCGAATGCTCCGGCGGCATCCGCAACATCTTCGTGGAGAATTGCGAGATGGACAGCCCCAACCTCGACCGCGCTCTCCGCTTCAAGAACAACGCCGTGCGCGGCGGCACGCTCGAGAACGTCTTCGCGCGCAACATCCGTGTCGGCCACGTCGGCGAGGCGGTGCTGACGATCGATTTCCGCTACGAGGAAGGCGCGAAGGGCGACTTCAAACCCATCGTCCGCAACGTCCAGCTGGAGGATATCATCAGCTCCGCCAGCCCGCGCGCCCTCTACATCCGCGGTATTCCCAACGGCGTGATCGAGGGAATCCGGGTGAAAAGCTGCCAGTTCAACGATTTGACTGAACCGGAGGTGGTCGAACACGCCGGAACTGTTACCTTCACCAACGTCACCCTCACCCCGAAGAAGATGCCGAAGGGCCTCAACTCCGTCCCGAGCCCCGAAGCCAAATGAGCGCTGTTCCCCAACCCCACACCCCGATGTCCAAATTCAATCAAGTGAACGAACAGATCGGCCGCTACCGCTGGACGATCTGCGCGCTCGTTTTCTTCGCGACGACGATCAACTACCTCGACCGAAATGTGCTCGGCCTGCTCAACCCGATCCTGCGGGAAAAGGGCGTGTTCGGCGCCGACAAGGCGGTGCAGGAACTCAACTACTCGAACGTCGTCATCTGTTTCCAGATCGCCTACGCGGTGGGCATGGTGATGGCGGGCCGCCTGATCGACTGGCTCGGCACGAAGCGCGGTTACGCCTACTCGCTCATCGGTTGGAGCTTCGCGGCCATCGGCCACGCGTTCGGCCATCACACATGGAGTTTCGGCTTCTGGCGCGCGGCCCTCGGCCTGGCCGAGTCCGGCAATTTCCCCGCGGCCAACAAGACGATGGCGGAGTGGTTTCCGAAGAAGGAACGCGCCTTCGCCACTGGCCTCTACAACTCCGGCGCCAACGTCGGCGCCATCGTCGCGCCGCTCTGCGTGCCGCAAATCGCCGCCGCTTGGGGCTGGGAATGGGCGTTCATCCTCACCGGCGCCGTCGGCCTGCTCTGGCTCGTCTTCTGGTATCGCATGTATGGATCTCCCGCGGACGAGTTGCGGGCCGGCCGGCTGTCTCAGGCGGAGTATGACTACATCCACAGCGACCGCGACGAACAAGCCGCCAACACCGGCAGCAAGGTCTCGTGGGGCCGCTTGCTCGTCTTCCGCCAGACATGGGCCTTCGCCATCGGCAAGTTCCTGACCGACGGCATCTGGTGGTTCTTCCTGTTCTGGCTGCCGGCCTTCCTCGCCGGCGAGAACGCGCGCAAGATCGACGCCTTCAAGGCGACGCATCCCGACTTCACGGGCGACTCGAGCCTGATCCCCGGTGTCATCACCTGGACCTTCGCCGTGGCGTTCATCTATACGGTAGCGACCGGTGGCTCGATCTTCGGCGGTTGGCTGCCGAAGAAATTCATGCAGGGCGGCATGGACGCCAACAAAGCGCGCAAGACCGCCATGTTCATCTTCGCGCTCCTGCCGTTGTCCGTTCTGTTCGCGTCGCGGCTGGGCGCGATCAACACCTGGCTCGCCGTCGGCGTCATCGCCATCGCCTGCTCCGCGCACCAAGCGTGGTCGGCCAACATCTTCACCACCGTCTCCGATATGTTCCCGAAACGCGCCGTCGCCTCCGTGACCGGCATTGGCGGCATGGCCGGGGCGATCGGCGGCGTGCTCGTGTCGCGTGTGGCCGGCTTGCTGCTCGAACACTTCACCGCCATCGGCAAAACCGAGCTGGGCTACGGCATCCTCTTCGTGATCTGCGGCTCCGCCTACATCGTCGCCTGGGTGCTCATGCACCTGCTCGTCCCGCGTTTTCAACAGGTTGATTTGGGTGAAGCCTAAGATGCACCTCCGCGCTCTCGCGCTCTGTCTCGTGCTCGTCGCGCCGCTCGGCGCGGTCGAGTCCGTGAAATGGTCCGAGCGCCTGCCGCGCGACGCGCAGTGGTTCACCGGCGCGCAAGGCCGCGCGATCGCGGAGAACCTGCTGCTCTACCAGTATCCGTCGGGCGGCTGGCCGAAGAACATCGACATGGCCAAGCCGCTCTCGCCGGCCGAAAAGGCCGAGCTCGAGGAGCGTGCGCACGACGACGCCACGATGGACAACGGCGCCACGACGACGCAGATCAAGTTCCTCGCCCGCGCCTACGCCGCCACTCAGGAGCCACGCTACCGCGCCGCCGCCGAGCGCGGCCTCGATTACCTGCTCGCGGCGCAATACCCGAACGGCGGCTGGCCGCAGTATTTCCCGCTCCGCAAAGGCTACTACACCCACATCACGTTCAACGATGACGCGATGGTGAAGGTGCTCGAGGTGCTGAAGGCAGTGGGCGAGGGGAGCGAGCCGTTTGCCTGGATCGACGTCGCGCGCCGCGAGAAGGCTCGCGCTTCTGTCGCACGCGGCGTCGCGTGCATTTTGCAATGTCAGGTCGTGCAGAACGGAACCCTCACGGCTTGGGGCGCGCAGCACGATGAGACGACGCTCGCCCCGACGTGGGCGCGGAAATTCGAGCCGCCGTCCCTCGCCAGCCGCGAGAGTGCCACGATTGTCAGTTTCCTCATGAGCCTGCCGCAGCCCTCGTCGGAAATCGTCCGCGCCGTCGACGCGGCGGTCGCGTGGTTCGAGAAGGTCCCCGTGCACGGCATCCGCTGGACCGAGCGGCCGGTGGCCGGCGGCATGGAGCGTTTCGCCGAAAAGGACCCGGCCGCATCGCCGACCTGGGCGCGCTTCTACGAACTCGGCACCGATCGCCCGGTCTTCATGGGCCGCGATTCCGTCGTGCACTACGACGTCAACGAGATCGAACTCGAGCGGCGCAACGGCTACGGTTGGTATTCCGATCAGCCCAAGTCCGTCCTCAAGGCTTACAAGCTCTGGAAGGCCAAGCTGAAATCCTGAGCGTCGCCCCACGCCCGCGTTTGCCTGTCTCTCCTCTTCACGCATGAACCCCCACGAATATCTCTCCTCGCTCTTCGGTCTGCACGGCAAGGTCGCCGTCGTCATCGGCGGCACTGGTGAACTTTGCGGCGCCATGGCCGAAGGTCTCGCCGGCGCCGGCGCCGAAGTCGTCCTCGTCGGCCGCAACATCGACAAGGCGCAGGCGCGTCTCGACAAGATCGCCGCCGCCGGCGGCAAGGCGTGGTTCTACGCCGCCGAGGCCACCAGCAAGGCCGAGCTCGAAGGCCTGCGCGATGCCGTCCTCGGCCGCTCCGGTCGCATCGACATCGTCGTCAACGGCGCGGGCGTGAACTCCGCCACGCCCTACTTCGACATCACCGAGGAGGAGTTCGACCGCATCGTGCGCGTGAACCTCAAGGGCGTTTTCCTCGGCTGCCAGGTCTTCGGCAAATACCTCGTCGATCGCGGCCAGGGCGGCTCGATCATCAACCTCGGTTCGATGTCGGGCGTCGTGCCGCTGTCGCGCGTCTTCACTTACTCCGCCACCAAGGGCGCCGTGCACAACCTCACGCTCAACCTCGCGCGTGAGTGGGCGCCGGCCAAGGTGCGCGTCAACGTGCTCGTGCCCGGCTTTTTCCCGGCCGAGCAAAACCGCAAGGTGCTCACGCCCGATCGCGTCGCGAGCATCATGGGCCACACGCCGATGAAGCGCTTCGGCGAGGCCCGCGAACTCATCGGCGCGACGCTCCTCCTCGCCAGCGATGGTGCCGGCTCGTTCATCACCGGCGAGGAACTCATCGTCGACGGCGGCTACCACGCGATGACGATCTGAAAACAGTAGCGAGTAGCGGGTAGTGAGTAGCGAGCATCTCGCGAAAGTCACCCACGCCAAACTCCATTCGGTCCTACTCGCTACCCGCTACTCACTACTCGCTACTTCCCTCCCATGTCCGCCATCAACGCGTTTCTCCTGAAGAACGATCTCCGCATCGCTCAGAACCCGTGCGTCTCGCCCGACTTCTGCCTCGATTGGTCCGGCCTGCAAGCCGACCTCCGTGCGGGTCGGGCTTGTGAATACGCCAAGAGCGCCTTCGCCACCGCCGCCGGCACCTGGACGCTCTGGGAAAACACTCTGGGCGACTGCGCCTGGAAACTCGCCGGCTCCGCCGCGCCGTTGGCCGATGGTGTGAAAATCGGCGACGCCACGTTCTTCCCGACGACCTTCGCGAATCTCCTGAAGCTCAAGAATCTCATCCAGGAGCATGACGCCGGCTCGACGATCTTCCCGACCGCCGGCGCGAAGCTCGGCCAGAGCACGCTCGGCATTGGCGCGCGTTTCACGACGCTGCACTGGCCGGCGGTGGAGTGGGCGATGAGCGCGCTCGAGATCGGCCTCACCGCCAACCAGAACTCGATCCCGCGCGAACTCGTTTACGACGTCGATGCAATGCTCGAGGGCCGCCTCGACACCGTGCCGTTCCCGTTTATCGGGACCAACGTGCCCGAAGGTCACCAAGGCCAGAGTGTCGAAGGCATGAGCCACGGCTCCGTCCTCTCGAAACTCAAAACCGGCTTCCACCGCCGCCGCGTGGCGTGGTCCTTTAACGCCGACCACCAACCCATCGGCGGCAAGTTCGACGTCCGCGAGGACGCGCTCGTTAAAGGCTGCCTGCTCGCCAGCTACATCACCTTCGATCTCTCGCCCGAACTTGCGCTCAACCAGAAAGCCGACGTCGCACAGATTCCCGGCGACGTCGTCGCGAAAACTCGCGCTCGGGTCGCCGCCGCCGGCCTGAAGCTCGATGACGCTGCGTTCACCGCGCTGCTCGAGACGGTCTGGACGCCGATGCAGAAGATGAAGCGTCGCGACGAGAAATACGCCGCCGCGCGCGCTGCCGCCTTCACGACCGAGGTGGGCCGAAAGTATCTTCGCGAACTCTCTATCGACGAACTGCCCGGCCTCACCACGCCGGAAACCACCGCCATCATGCTCGCGCTCTGCGAAGTGCTCGGCATGCCGGTGAACTTCGTCGCGCCCGCCTTCGGTTTCCAGAAGAACACGCCGTATCCCGACAACGCCGCACTGACGAATCTCATCGAGGCGCAGTGGAACGTGTGCAAACAGTTCGGCGTCTCGATCGGTTTCCATTCGGGCTCCGGCAAATCCGCCGAGAATTACCAGGTCATGGGCCGAGTCACCGGCAGCCAGCTCGAGATCAAGACCTCCGGCCGCTACACCTACGAAATGGGTGTCGCGCTCTCGCAGTCGAAGAACGCCGCCGACGCCGCACTCTGGCAGGACTGGTATCAGTTCACCGTCGACATGGCCGTCGCCGGCGCGTTCAGCGCCGATCCGACGGAACAGAAGATGGCTCGCGTCTTCGTCACTACCTCCCTCGCGGCCTGCGGCAAATCCGTCGACGTTTTTGCCTCGCCCGGCGCTTGCCGCGCCGCGCTCGCCGCGCTGCCGCCGTCCGCGGAGCACATGACGTTCTTCGAATACAACTTCCTCTACGTGCTCGCCGCCGGCGGCAAACCCGAGAAGGCCGCGCTCGGCGATCACACGCCCGCGGGTTACCGGCAGCGCGCGCGCTTCTACGCCGTCAGCGCCGAGGCGCGCCTGCTCTTCTCGAAGCGCATCGCCGCCTACATCCTCTTCCTCGCCGAAAACACCGGCCTCGCGAGCCAGGAGCGCTGCGCCGCCGCCGCCAAACTCCTCGAGAGCTACACGTCCCTCGACGCGATGCTCAACGACGTCAGCCGCTGAAGTGTAGGAAACCACGAATGAACACCAATGGACACGAATCAGACGCAGGCGCGCTCTATTCGTGTTAATTCGTGTCTATTCGTGGTTGAGGAAATTTTCCCATGAAACCGTTCATTCACGACGACTTTCTCCTGCAGACCGCGACCGCGCGCGACCTTTACCACGCGTTCGCCAAGGATGAGCCGATCTTCGACTACCACTGCCACCTGTCGCAGAAGCTGATTGCCGACAACTACCAGTTCGCCGATCTCTCCGAGATCTGGCTCGGCGGCGATCACTACAAGTGGCGTGCGATGCGCACCAATGGCGTCGTCGAGCGTGTCTGCACCGGCGACGCGACACCGCGCGAGAAGTTCGACGCGTGGTGCGCCGCCGTGCCGCACACGCTCGGCAATCCGCTCTACCACTGGTCGCACCTCGAACTGAAGCGCTACTTCGGCATCGACGAGATCATCAACCCGAAGAGTGCCGACGCGATCTGGCAGGCCGCCAACGCCAAGCTCTCCGGCATGCGCGTGCACGACATTCTCGCGAACAACAAAGTCGCGGTGGTCTGCACGACCGATGATCCGGCCGATTCGCTCGCCGATCACGAGCGGATCAAAAAACTCGGCCTCAAGACGCGCGTCTATCCGACCTTCCGCCCCGACAAGGCGCTCGGCGTGAATGCACCGGCCGCCTACAACGCCTGGCTCGAACGCCTCGGCGGCGCCGCGGGCATGCCGGTGAAAACCTTCGACGACTTGCTCGCCGCGCTGAAGAAGCGGCACGACGATTTCCACGCCATCGGCGGCCGACTTTCCGACCACGGCATGGAGCAGGCGCTCGCTGAGCCCTGCACGCCCACCGAAGCGAAGGCCATTTTCGACGCCGCGCGCGCCGGTCGCGCCGCGACGCCGGAAGAGTGGGCGAAGTTCGGCTCGTTCCTCATGCTCGAGTTCGGCCGCTGGGACGCCGCCAAAGGCTGGACCAAGCAGCTGCACCTCGGCGCGCTGCGCAACAACAACACCCGGCTGCTCAAACAGCTCGGGCCCGACACCGGCTTCGACAGCATTGGCGATTTCCCGCAGGCGCGCGCGCTCAGCCGCTACCTCGACGCCCTCGACTCGACCGGCGAGCTCCCGCGCACGATCCTCTACAACCTCAACCCGGCCGACAACTACGCCTTCGCGACGATGATCGGCAACTTCCAGGACGGCTCCGTCGCCGGCAAGATGCAGTTCGGCTCCGGCTGGTGGTTCCTCGACCAGAAGGAGGCGATGGAGTGGCAGATGAATGCGCTGATGAACCTCGGTCTGCTCAGCCGCTTCGTCGGCATGCTCACGGACTCGCGCAGCTTCCTCAGCTACACGCGCCACGAGTATTTCCGCCGCGTGCTCTGCAATCTCCTCGGAACGATGATCGAGCACGGCGAGATCCCGGACGATCGCGAGCTCGTCGGCGGCATGGTGAAGAACATCTGCTTCGCCAACGCCCGCGACTATTTCCGCCTCGAACTCGATCCCGCGTTTCGCGCCTGAGCGCGTGACCGCGTCGGGTGGCGCGACGTCTTTTCCCCGAATGAAACTGCTGCGCTATGCCCTGGCGCTGGCGGCCCCTTTGCTGGCCGTCGCGCAAACTGCGAAACCGTTCCTCGTCGATGCCGAGCCGCGCACCGCGGCCCAGCTCGATGCGGAAATCAAGAAGGCCCTCGCCACCCCGATCCGCACGGTCGTGGACAAGCCGAAGCCGTCGCCGACGGGCGACGCGCACGACTACGTCAGCTACGCGCGCTATTACTGGCCCGATCCGTCGAAGCCCGACGGCCTGCCTTACGTGCAGCGCGACGGTCATCACAATCGCGAGCAGGTCGACGCCGGCGATCGCGGCCGGCTCGGCAAATTCTGCGACATCGTGCCCGTGCTCGCGCTCGGCTGGGCCAAGGATCGACGCGAGGATTGCGCGCGTCGCGCCGGCGAGTGGATCCGGGCGTGGCTGCTCGCCCCGGAGACGCGGATGAAGCCGGCGCTCGACTACGCGCAGGTGCGCCTCGGCCGCGATCACAACCGTGGCAGCAGTTCGGGCGTGCTCGACGGCCGCGGGTTGGCCTGGGTCGCCGATGCCTTGGCCGTGCTGCACGGCTCGCCGGCATTGACGGCGGTCGAGGAGCGCGCCGTGCGGGCTTGGTTCGAGGAATACTATCGCTGGCTCGAGACGGCGCCGACGGCCAAGAAGGAGCACGCCGCGACGAACAACCACGGCACGTGGTTCCTCGTGCAGGCGGCGGGCATTGCGCTCTATCTCGGCCGCGAAGACGACGCGCGCCGTTTTTGCGAGGAGGACAAGGCGCGCATCGCCGCGCAGATCAAGCCGGACGGCAGCCAACCCGACGAGCTGCGCCGCCAGGACGCGCTCGGCTACAGCCGGTTCAATCTCGACGCGCAGCTGCTCGTCGCCCGCATCGGTCAGCGCGTCGGCGTCGATCTCTGGAACTACGAGGCGCCCGGCAGCGGCAGTTTGAAAAAGGCCGTCGCCTATCTCGCGCCTTACAACGCCGATCCGACGAAGTGGCCGGGCCGTCAGCTGGAGAAACTTCCGCCGGGCTTCCTCGACGCGATCCTCGCGCAAGCGGCGGCATTCGAGAAACCCTAGCATCGTAGTCCGGTCGTCTGGTTCGTCGACGCGGGCTTGCGCACCGCGGGCAGGTGCGCAGGGTGAAGGCACCCTATGAAAAAACTCCTCTCCGCTCTCGTTCTCTGCGCGGCCTGTGCTTTCGGCTCGGCCGCTTTCGCGGCCGACTCCGCTCCGAAGACCGTCCTCCACGTCGTTACGGTGACTTGGAAGGCCGGCACGACGCCCGAGCAGATCAAGGCCGCTCTCGACGGCGCGCAGGCCATCCCGGCGGCCTATCCCGGCGTGTTGCAGGTGTGGACCAAGACGATCAAACAGCAGGGCGAGCGCACGCATGTGATCGCGATGGAGTTCAAGGACGAGGACGCGCTCAAGAACTACACCAAGAGCCCGGCCCAGCTGGAGTGGTATAAGGTCTATCTGCCCATCCGCGACCACAGCACGACGTTCGACGTGACGAACTGAGCGCGCGCACGTTTTTCCGATTTTTCCACGGGGCAGCCGGACACGGCTGCTCCGTTTTTTTCGCCGTCGTGCAATCTCCTGCGGCCGAGCGCGTGCGGTTAGCGCGTGTTGCTGGCAGAGATTAGTTCGCGGACGGTGCCCGACTCGTGCCCGGAGAGCTCCGCGCGCAGCTGTTCGCAGTGGGCGTGCACCTTCTGTTCGAACTTTTGGAAATTGAAGCTCGGATACAGGCCTTCGCGCAAAATCGTCCACTCCTCCGTCTCTGCGAGGGCCGGCATCGATTCGGGCAGCGGATCGCCGGAGGTGCCGACTTCGTTCAGCAGGCACAGATGACGCGACAGCGAAATGATCGCGACGAGCGGGCGGTCCTCGCTCGCCGTCGACGGGTGCTCGATCCAGCGCAGGACGTTCTTGAAGCGCCGCGAAAGGCCGAACTGCTCCGCGAATGCCGTGGCGAGCTGCGGCGTCGTTCCACCGAGGAAAAGCTTCTCGACCTCGCGCAGCGGCTGGCGGTGGATGCGGGCGTGTTCGAGCACGGCTTGAAACCCGGCGGGACGGAGGCGCGACAGCAGCATCAGGCCGAGGTCGTGCATCTGACCGGCGGTGCGGGCGGTGGCTTCGAGGCTGTAGAATTCGAGCTCCTTGCAGAGCAGCTGTGCGACGCGGGCGACAGCGCGCTGGAAGGTCCAGTAGCTCGCCCAACTCAGGGCCGGCTCCAGGCTGAAGGTGCGGCTGTCGATCACAACCAGCCGGCGCGCCTCTTCCTGCAGGCGCATTTCTCCGAGCTGGCCGATGGCGAGCCGGGCGTCCTCGATGCGGTTGAACTCCTCGGCCGAAGGATGCGCGCGGTTGGCGGCGACGAGCATCTGTGCAGTCAGGCCCGGATCGCGCGCGACGAGATCCATCAGCGGGTTGATGCACGAGGGATGGCCGTTCGCGACCATCTGGAAGTTGGCCGCCGCGGAATCGATCACCGGTGCGCCGGGGAGCGCGAGGGTTTCGCGGAGCAGCTGATCCCATTCCACGACCGGGCAGCGACCTTCACCCGGGGCGGCGAGCCAGGCCCGGCGCTCGCGTTCGAGGGCCGGGTTGCCGCGCGCCGGTTCCTCGGTGGCGATGAAATCGGGGCAGAGCCGCTGCGGGTCGAGCCAGTGGGCGATGAGTTCGGCGGCGAAATCGATCTGCGCGAGGTCCGCCGATACTGCGAGCCATTGTCCGGCGGAGGTGTGGTCAGTGAGCTGGTTCAGCACTTCCACGAGGCCCCACGCACCGGCGGCTTCGCCTTGTTCGCGGAGCGGTTGCACGGCGGCGGCGACCATGTGGTGGTCGCGCAACGCCGCGCCTTTCTCCGCCTCGGCGCGGGCGAGCGGCACGGCGTCGCGCAGCGCGGCCAGTTTTCCGGCCAATGCGGCGGGCGTGATGCCGACGAGGCGACAGAAGGCTTTCTCCTCCTCGAAGTGCGTGGCGCGCCAAGGCGTGGCGGCGGCTTTCTCGATCTCCTTGAAGATGTCGTCGTCGTGGTATGGTTTGATCAGGAAATTCTGCACGTGCAGCTCGATGGCGCGCTTCACGCTGTCGCGGTCCGGGTGTTCGGTGTAGATCACGACGGGCAGCGAACCGAGCAGGCGGTCGGCTTTGAGCTGGCGCACGAGGGCGAGTCCGCCGTCGCCCTTGAGCCGCAGCTCGGCAAAGACCAGGTCCACGCGGGCGTTGCGGCGCAGAAACGCGAGCGCTTCCGGGATGCTGTTCGCGGCCGCGAAGCGATGGCCTCCGCGGGCGAGAATGCCTTGCATGGCTTTTCTCGCCACGTCGTTTGGGTCGACCAGTAGGACGTTGGCCATCGGGACAGGAGGGAAACGCCGAGGCGCACCGCGGGCGTGTGCTTCGGAGATGCCGTCCCAATCGGCTCGCGGGGAGCGAAATTGAGGCGATTCGGCCCGCGCACCGTGGCCGCGCGGCATCTATGGTCCGAGGCAAGCGCTTGTGTGGATTATTGCCCTGTGGTCATCGCGCGGGAGGCGGACGCTGGCGAAAAGACGGGTCCGAATTTCAGTTCTTGCGCAGGCTCGGGAGATGGCCCAAGTTGCCGGCCGATTTTGCTCCGGTGCGGTAGCCAAGTGGTAAGGCCGAGCTCTGCAAAAGCTCTATTCGGCGGTTCGATTCCGCCCCGCACCTCCACTTTGGGACGTTGATCCCGAATGGTTTGGATGATTAACGAGGCTCAGACGCTGGCCGGCACGGCTTGCTTCACCCGGACCACGAAGAAGAATTTCGAGCCGACGTTCGGCGTGCTTTCCACCCAGATGGTGCCGCCCATGAGCTCGGTGAGGCGTTTGCAGATGATCAGGCCGAGCCCGGTGCCGCCGTAGCGTCGCGCCGTGCTGGCCTCGGCCTGGGCATAGGCTTTGAAGAGGCGGGCGGCTTGTTCGGCGGAGATGCCGATGCCGGTGTCGTGGATCGTGAAGCGGAGCAGCAAGGTGTCCGAAAGATCGTCGGGGGCGACGGCTTCGAGCTGGATGGTGACGCCGCCGCGTTTGGTGAATTTCACCGCGTTGCCGACGAGGTTGATCAGGATCTGGCGCAGGCGGTAGACGTCGCCGCTGACGACGGCGGGGACGTCGGGCGCGACGCGGGTGTCGAGGCTGAGCGAGGCGGCGGCTTTGGGGCGGAAGAACGCCACGACTTCCTCGATGCACGTGCGGGGCGAATACGGCTCGTTCTCCAGCTCGATCTTGCCGGCCTCGATCTTGGAGAAGTCGAGGATGTCGTTGATGAGAAAGAGCAGCGAGTCGCCGCTGTTGCGGATGAGCGTGACGTATTCGCGCTGTTCGGCGGTGAGGTTGGCGCCGTCGAGGAGATTGGCGAAGCCGATGACGCCGCTGATGGGATTGCGAATCTCGTGGCTGACGATGGCGAGGAACTCGCCCTTGGCGCGGTTGGCGGCTTCGGCGGCGTCCTTGGCGCGGAGCAAGGCGACCTCAGCCATCTTGCGGGCCGTGATGTCGTGCGCGACGGCCTGATATTCGAGGATGCGGTGGTCGTTGTCGTAGATCTCGCGGACGATCCACTGCAGCCAAGTGGTGCTGGCTGCGCCCTTGATCTCCTGCTCGTAGGTCTGGATGGCGGGGTCGCTGTTCCAGGGGATTTTGCTGCTCGTGGCCATGCCCGCGAAAGGCTGGCCGATCAACTCGCTGCGCTTGCGACCGTAGAAGCGGCAGTAGGCGCCATTGACGAAGGTGAGCGTGCCGTCGGGCTTGTAGCGGCAGATGAGGTCGAACTGATCCTCGACGATGCCGCGGTAGCTCGCCTCGACGCGCTGGAGCGAGCGCGCCATGCGCTCGATCTGCCGGGCGAGGCCGATGATTTCGTCATGGCCGACCTCATCATCCTTCGTCGGCTCTTCGATGGCGGTTTCGGGCTGGAGCGCCTTCGCCTGCGAACCGAGCGCCCGCAGGCGCGTGATCATCGTGCGGTCCCAGAGGTAGCCGCTCAACACGAGCAGCACGCAACCGATGATCGCGAGGGACAGGAGGTAGTAATTCGTCCCGAGTTTTTCTCGCAGGTCGTCTTGCAGGATGATCGCGGCGAGCGCCGAAATCAGGGCAATGACCAAGCCGAGTATCATCCATGACTTACGCTGCTGTTGCATGCGAGGGAGCCCGTTCAAGGTAGCGGGAACGGCGCGCCGGTGTCTAATTGTTTTTCTTGGTCGCCGGCGCGTCGGAGGATGAGGGGACGAGTTGCGCGAGCGGTGGCGAGGGTGATCGCAATAGTTCCGGCGCTGCGGAGCGGCTCGGTCATGGCCGGGCCGGGCGGGGGGGATCGGTCACGCCTTGCTCGTGGCGCGGTGGAGCACGGCCTTCAGGCTTTCGGGCGTGAACGGTTTTTGCAGGAAGTCGGTGAACTCGCGCACATCGCCGCGCGCGCGGGCTTCGTGTTCGCTGTAGCCGCTGACGAGGACGCACGGCAGCTCGGCACGGAGGCGGCGAAGCTCGCGCAGCGTTTGCAGGCCGTCCTTGCCGGGCATCGTGAGGTCGAGGAGCGCGGCGGTGAAGCGCGCTGGCTCCGCGGTGAAGGCGGCGATGGCTTCGTTGCCGTCGGCGGTGATGACGGGCGTGAAGCCGAGGCGGCTCAGCACTTCGGCGAAGAGCGGGCGGAGCGACTCGTCGTCGTCGGCGACGAGGACCACTCCGGTCGAGGCGCCGCGGCCGCGGGGAGCCGGCTCGGGTTGCGGCGCGGCGGAGGCGGTGGCGGGGAGATAGACGCGGAACGTGGAGCCTTGGCCGGGTGTGCTGTGGACCGTGAGCGCGCCGCGGTGGGAGCGCACGATGCCGAGGACGGCGGCGAGGCCGAGGCCGCGTCCGGTGAATTTCGTCGTGAAGAAGGGGTCGAAGATGCGCGCGCGCACCTCGGGTGGCATGCCGCAGCCGTTGTCGGACACTTCAAGGCAGGCGTAGATGCCGGCGGCGAGGTCGGGGGAGGGCAGGGCGTCGGCCAGTTCGCCGCGCACGAGTTCGGCGCGCGCGGTGGCGACGCGGATGCGTCCGCCCTTTTCGGCGATGGCCTCGGAGGCGTTCAGCACGAGGTTCATGATGACCTGCTGCAGTTGCGATGGATCGCCCTCGACGAGCGGGAGATCCTTCGCGAGCGCAAAGTCGAGCGCGGCCTGGCGCTGGGCGGAGAGCTCCAGCAGGTGCACGGTGTCGCGCGCGATGGAGTTGAGCGACAGCTGCTCGATGGTGAACGCGCCTTTGCCGGCGTAGGCGAGGAGCTGGCGGCAGAGATCGGCGGCGCGGTTGGAGGCGTGCTTGATCTTCTCGACGTGGCCGGCGGTCGCAGGCGAGGCGCGCTCGTCGAGGCCGACGAGGGAGGCGTTGCCGAGGATGACGGTGAGGAGGTTGTTGAAGTCGTGCGCGATGCCGCCGGCGAGGACGCCGAGGCTCTCGAGGCGTTGGGTTTCCTGCATCTTGCGCTGCAGGCTCTCGGCTTCCTGCTCGGCGAGTTTGCGGGGCGTGATGTCGGTGTGGGTGCCGGCGAGGCGGAGCGGCTCGTGTGTGCGCGGATCGCGGGCGACGACTTTGCCGCGGTCGAGGATCCATTTCCAACAGCCGTCCTTGGTGCGCAGGCGGAGCTCGAGGATGAAGTGATCCTGTCCGCGCCAGAATCCGGATTCGGAGGCGATGCAGCGCGCGCGATCGTCGGGGTGGATGAGCTCGGCGAAGCCCGAGTGGGTGGGTGGGACTTCGTCGGCGGTGTAGCCGAGCATGGAATACCAGCGCGGGCTGCGGAGAATTTCGCCGGTGCGCACATCCCAGTCCCAGAATCCGTCCTGGCTGCCTTCGAGCACGAGGGAGAGGCGTTCCTCGCTGAGGCGGAGCGCCTCGGCTTGGCGGGCGACTTGCAGGAGCATCCGGCGTTGCCAGGCGAAGGCGAACAGGATGAGCGCGAGCGAGAGGAGGAACGGGATCGCGTAGGGGCGCACGTCGCGCCAGCCGAGCGCGCGCGGGCGGAGCGGGCCGATCCAGTGTTCGTAGAGGCGATCGTAATGTTCGTGGCGCTGGGCGGCGAGGAGACCTTCGTTGAGCTCGGCGAGGAGTTCGGGGTTGGCGGGCGAGACGCCGAAGTGCTCGCGATAGTCGAGGTCGGGGAATTCGAGCTTCGAGCGCACGATGTTGGTGAGGCCGCGGCGCCGCATGATGTCGGCGGCGACGAGGTCGGTGGAGAAGACGGCGTCGGCGCGGCCTTGGTCGAGCGCGGTGATGCAGTCGAGGAGCGAGGGTTCGAATACGAACTCGATCCGCCACGGGCTGCGTTTCAGGAAGTCGTGCGCGCGTGACTCGCGGGGCACGGCGATGCGGAGGCCGTTGATGTCGCTGTAGTCGTAGAGCGGCGCGTGGTCCTTGCGCAGGAAGAGCGCGCCTTGGAGCGTGGCCGTGGTGCTGCTGAAGGCGATGAAGTCGCGGCGCTCGGGGGTGTCGACGATGTTGCAGATGATGTCGATTTCGCCGCGGCGGAATTTCGGGAACATCTCGCTCCAGGGCAGGGGGACGAACTCGATCTCGAGCCCGCGCTCCGCGGCGACGGCGCGGAGCAACTCGACCGAGAAGCCGGCGGCCCGGCCTTGCTCGTCGGCGAGCGTGAAGGGTGCGGCGTTGAGCTCGACGCCGGCGCGCCAGCGGCGTTTGGCGGGCGGGGCGGGTTCGTCGGCCCACGTCAACCCCAGCACGCCGGCGCACAAAAGGCACCACGCGACGAACCAGACGCGGCGGAGGGGCAGACGGGGCATCAGAGGGTTCCTACCTACATCGGACAGGAACCGGCTCGCCCGACCGGCTCAAGTCTCTTTCCGGCAACTATTCCGCCGCCTCATCGGGCGAAGAACGGATTGTATCGGCGTTCCTGATTGAGCGTGGTCAGCGGGCCGTGGCCGCACGCGAGCACGGTGTCGGCGGGCAGGCGGAAAATTTTTTCCCGATCGTTGCGCAGCTGATCGGCGTAGTGGTCGCGGCTGCCGCCGGCGGAGGCGGCGAAGAGCGAGTCGCCGACGACTGCGAGCGGCCACGAAAGGCCGGTGACGTAGAATGTCGTCTGGCCCGGCGAGTGGCCCCAGGTGAACAGCGTCTTCACGGCGAGCTCGCCGAGGTGGAAATGGGCATTCTCGGCGAAGGTGCGCGCGCCGGGGAAGTCGACTGGCTCGCGGTCGCTCGACCAGATCTCGGCGGCGGGCGCGGCGGCGGCGAGTTGGGGCAACGCGGCGATGTGGTCCTCGTGCGTGTGCGTGAGGAAAATGTAGCGGAGGTTGAGCTTCTCGCTGGCGAGGGTGTCGATCATCGCGCCGGCGTCGGCGCCGGTGTCGAAGGCGGCGGCGAGGCGGGTGCGCGTGTCCCACACGAGGTAGCTGTTCACGGTCATGTCCTCGTGCGTCGTGTTGAACATCGCGAAGCCGCGCGGGAAGAGCGGTTGTTGCGGATACCATTCCTTGCGGGCGAGGGTGAGGAGCGCGGCGCCGTTGAGCTGGAGTGCGCGGGCGACGGCGCGGAGCGGGTGGTCGCGAATTTCGCCTTTCTTGAGCGCGGCGAACTCGCTGGCGGTGATGCCGGCTTTGGCGACGAGCTCGGCGTCGGAGAGCTGGAGACCGCGTTGGGCCTTGCCCAGCACGTCGGTGAAATTGTCCTCGAGGGGAATGCGCGGCATGGAGGCACGTTCGCGGTGGTGGCGCGGCGGCGCAAGCGGACATTGGCGCGGGGGGAGAGTGAGAGCTGCGTCCGGAGAGCGGTGTGGTTTGCAACGGGGTGCGTGCGGTCCGGGCGTCGCGGGGAGATTGGCTAGGGGGCTCACCCTATTCCGGGGATTGACGCTGTGGGGCCGAGCCCCATCGTGGGCGCCATGAGCCCCAAGTCCCTCCTGTTCGCCGCGTTGGTTTTCCCGGTCGCGTTGCTGGCGGCCGATCAGCCGAAGGTGACGGCGTTCGAGCGGTCGCAAGGCTGGCGTCTGCTCGATGCGAGCGACTGGCATGGCTATCGCGCCAACAAGCTTCCGGCCAACTGGCAGGCGCGCGACGGCTCGTTCTTCGGTGCGGCGGGCGCGGCGTTGGTGACGAACGATGCGTTCGCGGATTTCGAGCTGACGTTCGACTGGAAGATCGCCGAAGGCGGCAATGGCGCGGTGTATTTCCGGGTGTTCGAGGACGAGTCGGCGCCGGAGAAATCCGGGCCGGTGATGCAGCTGGCCGGGCACGGCGATGTGCTCGGGGGCAACGGCCTGAGCGCGCCCGATCGCAAGGTTTCCCCGCAATTCGACGTGTGGTATCGCTGCAAGATCGTGGTGTTCGGCAACTCGGTCGAATACTGGGTCAACGGCGAGAAAGTGATGGGCTACATGCTCGACACGCCCGACTGGCGCAAGGCGATCGCGGCGAGCGCGAACCCGTCCGTGGCGAAGTTCGTCAGCGAGCGCAGCGGCCGCGTGGCGGTCGTCGGCGAAGGCATCGAGCTGCGGAACGTAAAGGTGCGGGCGATCTGAAGCCGGGAAAGTGGATGGGGCGTGACCTGTTCCGCTCGCGCTTGAGCGATATGGAGAGTTCATGCGCTGGGCCGATGCGCACGCGCCTCAGCCTCCGCGTCCAGAAAGCTAAACAGGCGGCGCCTTTGGGGCCGCCGCCTGTTGGACACACACTAAACAAACCTGATTCTTACTTCGGCGCAGCGATGCTGATATTTAGCTTTTCCAGCGTCACGCCGAGCTGTCGGTCGTATTCGGCGACGGCGCGGCGGTAATCGGCTTCGGCGCGGAGTTCGCTGACTTCCGTGCTGGCAACGATTTCCTGCTCCTGGGAGACGAAGAACGTGCTGCTGCTGCCGGCGCGCAGGCGCTTTTGTTCGTCTTCGAGGACCTGTTGGGCGAGCTCGCGGGCCTGCCGGGCGGCGGCGACGCGCTGGCGGGTGGTCTCGATGTTCGCGGCGGCGTTGCCGACGGCGACGACGATGCTTTGCTCGATCGAGTCGAGGTCGATCTCGGCTTGGCGGCGGGCGAATTTCGCCTGGCGGTAGCGGCCGCGCTCGGCGGCGAAGGTGAACGGGATCGTGACCTGCACGCCGTAGCTGAACGAGCGGTAGTCCTCGTTGCGGACGAGGCGCTGGGCGGTCTCGCGGCTGGCGTCGAGGCCATTGTAGCCGTAGCTGCCGACGAGGTCGACGCGGGGCAGGAGCTGGTTGCGCTGGTATTTGTAGGTGATGTCGGAGCGCTTGAGGTTCAGCTTAGCCTGCTGGTAGTCGGGGCGCTTCTTGAGGGCTTCCTGGAAATCGAGCGCGGGATTCACGAGGGCGACGGGCAGCGTGGTGAGCGGCTCGATCTCGATTTTCCAATCGAGGAGCTTCGTGCTGCGTTCGTCGGAGATGAGGGCTTTGAGGGCGTTCTCGGCTTCGCGGACGCCGCGTTGGGCGGAGAGGATGTTCTCCTCGCGCATGGCGACGCGGGCGCGGGCGGAGGTGACGTCGTATTCGGACATCGCGCCGACCTTGAAGCGTTTTTGGTTCTCCTCGAGGAGCATCGCGGCGACTTCGCGGAAGCGCAGGGCGGTGCGGAGGTTCGATTGCGCGAAGCTCAGCTCGTAGTAGGCGAAGGTGACGCGGGTGATCGTGTCGATGACCGACTGGCGAAATTGCCATTCGGAAATATCGCGGCCGGCCATCGCGATGCGGATCTGGGCGGTGGTGGTGCCGAAGCCGAAGCCGCGCAGCAGCGGCTGGCGCGCCGAGACGCCGGCGAAGGTGTCGAAGGCGTCGGCGTAGCCGTTGAACGTGCCGCGGGCGTTGGTCTGCGTGGCGCCGAGCGAGTAGGTGAGGCCCCACGGCAGCGTGCCGCCGACGTTGAGTTCGTAGCTGTCGGTCTTGTCGGTGGTGAAGTTGCGCAGGCCGGTGGAGGAGTTGAAGGTCTGCAGCGGGTTCTCGTTTTCCGCGTAGGTGTATTTGCCCGTGAGTTGGGGATCGAAGATGCCGAGCTGCTCGAGCACGCGCGCGCGGGCGACGGAGACGTCGAGCGCGTCGGATTGGATCGTGTAGTTCTTCGCCACGGCGCGGCGGATGGCGTCGTCGAGCGTCAGTTTCTCCCGGATCGGGGCCGGAGACGGCTCAGGAGTGGCGACGTCTTGGGCCGACGCGGCGGCAAGCGAACCGAGGGCGAAAGAGAGGGCGATGAGGCGCCGGAGCGAAGGCATGAGAGGGGCGGTAATGACGCTGCTTTTGCAACCGGCATGCCAGCGCCGGAGGCTGTTGCAAGTTGCTAGAAATCAACGTTTCAGTGCGGTTGATTGAGTCGATTCGGCGAGGCCGTCTTTCGCGGGCGGGATTGGGCTTTCCCGAAAGTGGGAACGGAAAACCGCCGTCGGCCGGGAGCCGAGCGGCGGTTGTAAGCTGTGCGGCGACAGGCGAGCCGCGGCGCGGAACGGTCAATCCCAGCCGATTTGGCGGCCTTTGTTCTGCTCCTCGAGCCACTGCAGGAGCGGGGCGTAGTATTCCACCATCGCGCGGGTCGAGAGTTCCTCGCCGGTGGCGTCCTTGAGCACCTTGCGCCAATCTTCCGTCTGGCCCTTGGCCATGATCGTGCGGAGGAAGTCGCCGACCTGCTTGTTGCCGGCGTAATTGCAGGACTGCGGAGGCTGATGAAGGATGTGTTTGGCGATGTAGTCGTGGAGCTGGAACTTGAAGACCTGCGCGATGGCGTAGCTGTAGTAGTAGGCGGGCGTGTCGTTGATGTGAGTCTTCGTCGCGGCGTCGCACCACTCCTCGCCGCGCTCGGTCGGAGGCTCGACGCCCTGGAAGTCGCGGACGTATTGCCACCAACGTTTGTTCCACTCCGACTCGGGCAGGTTGCGCGCGTAGATGTCGGCTTCCCAGTGCGTCATGACGCCGGAGGCCCAGAAGATGAACGGCACGCCGGGGGAGAGGGCGTTGTTGAGGAGGAAGGCGTTTTCGTCGGCCTTGAAGTCAGCCGGCAGCACGCCGAGCGATTTCAGGTAGGGCACCTGCGAGGCGGCGAGGGCGGTCAGTTCGCCGAAGCCTTCATGGAAGGCCGGGTTCGCGCCGTTGCGGAGCAGCGCCGGAACCTCGGGGCGCGTGTAGGCCATGAAATAGTAGATGTGCCCGAACTCGTGGTGATTGGTCGTGAACCACCACGGATTGGCCTCGATGCTCTGGAGCGAGCGGAGGTCGTTCTCGAGGTCGACGTGCCAGGCGGAGGCGTGGGTGTTCTTCTTGCGCGCGCTGCCGGCGGCGACGGGGTAGAGGTCGGACTTTTTCCAGAAGCTCTCAGGCAGCTTTGGGAAACCGAGGCCGACGTAGAATTGCTCGGAGGATTTCGCGACCCACTCGGGCGTGCGGTCCTTGAAATACGGCTCGAGGTTCGCGGCCTCGACCATGCCGTCCCATTCCTGCGCCCAGCGGTTGTTGATCCAGTGCGCCGGGATGCGCTTCGGCACGGGTTGGTGATACTTCTCGGCGAGCTTGTATTTCACCCATGTGTGCAACTGGAGGTAGAGCGGGCGCAGCACGCGCATGAAATCTTCGTTCAGCTTCACCATCTCGTCGGTCGACATGCCGTAGCCGGCGACCTGGAGCGCGAAGTAGTCGTTGAAGCCGAGCTCGCGGGCGACGCCGTTACGCAGGTCGCGGAGCTTGACGAGGCCGGGCTTCAACGCCTGGCCGGATTCCTTCGAGGCTTCCCAGACGGCCTGGCGCTCGGCGAGGTCGGTGCTGCTTTGGAGGAGGTTGTCGATTTCGTTCACCGAGATCGGTTTTCCGTGCAGCTTGAATTCGAAGCCGTTCAACGTGGACGCCTGCGCCGTCTCGGCGGCGATGCGCGCGCGCGTGAGATCGGGATTCGTCATCGGGCCTTCGGCGGAGAGCAGGAGTAGGCGCTCGAGCTGGCGCACGGTGAGTTCGTCGAGGTCCTTGCGCGCGAGCAGGAGCGCGCGGGTTTCCTTGATCAGGGCGGGATTGCCCATGAACGCGGCGCGCGCCTTGCCGGCCACTTCCGAAGCGGCGTCATGCACCGGCGAGACGTCGGTCGAGGCGTCCCACTGCGCGTTGCTTTCGACGGTGTAGAGCGCCTGATAGGACGCGTTGACGAGCGCGAGGAAACGGTCGGCACGTTCCTGCGTCGCGTTGGTGTCGGCGCGGGCGATCGGCGCGGAGGCGAAAAGCGCGGCCAGACTGAGCACGAGGTATGAGCGAAGCATGGCGGCAACGTAGCGCGGGTGGCGGACGGCACAAATCGATTCCAACGCGGAGCGCCCGCCGTGGACGCCGTGTCGCGGCGGCGGCGCGGCACGGTTTCCGGAATGGGAATCCGCCCTGGTTGGGCGGCGGGCCGGTGTGGCGAGTTTTTCGTGGCCACGGCCGCCCGCCGACGCCAAGAAAACTCCCATGCGGATCTACTTCATGGGCGTGTGCGGCACGGCGATGGGCAACGCGGCGCTGCTCGCGCGCGCCAACGGCCATCAGGTGCTGGGTGCCGATGCGGGCAT
This sequence comes from Candidatus Didemnitutus sp., assembly GCA_019634575.1. Lineage (NCBI taxonomy): Bacteria > Pseudomonadati > Verrucomicrobiota > Opitutia > Opitutales > Opitutaceae > Candidatus Didemnitutus > Candidatus Didemnitutus sp. The sequence goes on along the minus strand of JAHCAY010000003.1, from coordinate 173,881 downwards.
CTACCCGCCGATGAGCGCGGTGCTCGCCGAGGCCGGCATCGAGTTGCATGAAGGCTACGATGCTGCGCGACTCGAGCGACTGAAACCCGATCTGGTGGTCGTCGGCAATGCGATGAGCCGCGGCAACGTGGAGGTCGAGTGGCTGCTCGATACGCGTGCGATACCGTTCACGTCGCTGCCGGCGCTGCTCGCGGAATTCGTCCTGAAGGGGCGGAAGAACATCGTCATCGCCGGCACGCATGGGAAAACCACCACCACAGCCATCGCCGCGTTTCTCCTGCGCGAGAACGGTCGCGATCCGGGTTTCCTGATCGGCGGCGTGCCGCAGGATCCCCCGATGGGCAGCCACCTCGGTAGCGCGGCGGATCCGTTCGTGATTGAGGGCGACGAATACGACAGCGCGTTCTTCGACAAGCGCTCGAAGTTCATCCACTACGCGCCGCACATCGCGGTGATGAACAATCTCGAATTCGATCACGCCGATATTTTCGACGACCTCAGCGACGTGAAGCGCACGTTCTTCCACCTCTCGCGCATCGTGCCGCGCAACGGCTGGATCGTCGTCAACGGCGACGATGCCAACCTCGCCGCGCTCGGCAATTTTCCGTGGACGCGAATCGTGCGCGTTGGCCTCGGCGAGAATTGCGACGTGCGGCTGACGAACTTCACGGAGACGGCGGAAGGCGCGAGCTTCACGTTGAGCTGGAAGAGCGCGAAGTGGGCCGACGTGCGTTGGACGCAGCCCGGCCTCTACAACGCGCGCAACGCCGCGATGGCCGCCGTGGCCGCGCAACTGAGTCTCGCGGCTGTCCCGCCCGGCGAACTACTGCCGGAGAACATTACGTATTACGTAACGAAGGCCGCGGCGCTCGATCTGGCTCCGCTCGCGCGCTATCGCGGCGTGAAGCGCCGGCAGCAGCTGTTGCTCGATACGCCGGCGCTGAAGGTGATCGAGGATTTCGGCCACCATCCGACCGCGGTGGGCGAGGCGCTGACGAGTTTTCGGGCGCGTTTTCCTGGGCACGCGATCCACGCGGCATTCGAGCCGCGCAGCAACACGTCGCGTCGACGCGTGATGCTGGATGCGTTCAAGGATGCGTTGGTGCGCGCCGACCACGTCTACCTCGGGCCTGTCGCGCGAGCGCACCTCCTGAAACCGGAGGAACGCTTCGATCACGACGCGCTCATCGCGCATCTGGCCGCGCACGGCGTGCGCGGCTACACGGCACCGACCAATGCCGAATTGCTCGACAAACTCGCCGCTGCGACGCGCGCGCAGGCGGCGAAACCTCAGTTGGTGGTGTTTTTCACCAACGGCTCGTTCGACGGCATCATCACTGGTTTCGTGAAGCAGGCCCGCGGGTAGGGTGCGCCGCGCGATGAGCACTATCTGGAAGCGCGCCTTGCTGAAGCGGTAGGCAGCAACCTTGGTCGCGCCTGAGGGAGCAATGGTCGCGTGCCAGCACGCAGCCTACGGTGAAAAAGCGACTATCGGACTGCTTTTAGTTTCGGGGCTGCGCGAGGAGCTGGCTGATGCGCTTCTCGAGGGCATCATAGGCGCGTTCGTTGAGTTCGCCTTGGTGGCGGAAGCGTTCGAGTTGGCGCTGGTATCGCGCCTCCGCAACAGGGGTGCGCGTGGTGTTGGCGTCGCTTTCGATGAGGCGGAGAATATTCGCTTTGTCGTTTTTCACTCGGGCGGCGAGGTCATCGGCCTGTAATTGGAGTCCCTCGATGAGCACGTCGCGCACGGTGCGACCGTGGAGGCGCAAACAAAGCGGGTTGGTCGTGGCTTCGGGGTTTGCCTTGGTCCAGCCATGGGTCGTGTCGCGGATACGCACCACGGCGACGGAGAACTCGTCCGCGAGAGGGGCGGGCATCTTTTCGATCGTATGATCGAGCCAGCCTTGGAGCTCGTTGGCGTTGCGGCCGTCGATTTTCCAGTCGAGCGGATCGCGCGGCGTGCAGCCGGCGAGGAGGAGAACCGCGAGAAGGGAGATGAGCCTATCGCACCGCACGACTGCGTTGCGCAAGGGAGTTCAGCACCTCGCGTTTGAATTGCTCGGGCGTGAAATGCTCGCTCCCGATTTGGATGGTGCCGTCCGTCCCGACTGGACGCATCGAATTGGGCCAAGCGAGTGGTCCTTCGACGGAATACGTGATCACGACAGGCCCGCGCGCGCCCCAGTGCTCGGCCCACGATCGCGGGAGTGGCACAGGTCGGCCCAATTCGGGTGTGAACGGTGAACCGGCGGTGTGCAGCCAGATCTCGCGAGCGACGAAGTTCGGCACGCCGCCTTGTGCCGGAACTGGATCGGCGAGCACGATGATGGGGGATCGCTCGATGTAGGCGCGAATGGTCTCCGGCGGCCGTTTGTCGCAGCCGACAAAGGCGAGGCAGACAATCGTCGCGACAAGAGCGGCCCTACGCATGCTTTACTGCGCCTGCTTCGCGACTTTGTAGACGACGGGCTCCTCGCCCTTGGCGACGGCGAGGAGGTCGTAGTCGTGGAACGAATTGATCGTGACGTCCACGAACGTGCCGACGGGCAGGCTCTTCGGGACGTAGACGCGGCCGTCGATGTCGGGGGCGTCGGCTTCGCCGCGGGCGACGCCGGGCTCTTCGACGAGCACGCGGAGTTTGCGGCCGACGTAGCTCTTGGAAACTTCGCGGGCGATCTCCTTTTGGAGCGCCATGACTTTGTGCCAGCGGGCTTCCTTCACCTTCGGCGGGAGCTGCTCGGCCATTTTCGCGGCGCGCGTGCCTTCCTCCTGCGAGTAACGGAAGACGCCGAGGCGCTCGAACTTGGTCTCGCGGATGAATTGGCAGAGTTCGTCGACGTCGGCGTCGGTTTCGCCGGGGAAGCCGACGATGAACGTCGTGCGCACGGCGATGCCGGGGATGCCGGCGCGGATGCGGCGGATGAGATCGCGGATGTAGTCGCCGCTCGTCTCGCGCTGCATCAGGCCGAGCATGTGGTCGCTGATGTGTTGGAGCGGAATGTCGATGTAGCGCGCGACTTTCGGGCACTCGGCGATGGTCTTGATGAGCTCGTCGGACCAATGCGCGGGGTGCGTGTAGAGCAGCCGAATCCAGAAGTCGCCCTCGATGGCGTTGAGTTCGCGCAGGAGAGTGGTGAGTGCGGTGCCGCGCGAGGAGTCGACCGGCGTGCGCGGATTCGGGCGCTGTTCCCACGTGTCCATGCCGAAGAAAGTCGTGTCCTGGGAGATCAGGTTGATCTCCTTCACGCCTTCCTTGACGAGCTGGCGCACCTCGGCGACGACGCTCGCGACGGTGCGGCTGCGGTGGCGGCCGCGGATTTGCGGGATGATGCAGAAGGTGCAGGGGTGGTTGCAGCCCTCGGCGATCTTGACGTAGGCAAAATGTTTCGGCGTGAGCCGGAAGCGCGGCGTGTCGTAGTCGGGAATCCACGTCGACTTGCCGGCGACGTAGTCGGCGGGGAGGTCCTTCTTGCCGCGTTCCTTCGCGTAGATCTCCTCGATGATCGGCGCGACCTTGGTGACTTGATCGAGGCCGATGAAGGCGTCGACTTCGTGGAGTTCGCCCTTCAGGTCCTTCGAGAAGCGCTGCGACATGCAGCCGGCGACGATCAGTTTCTGTTCCTTGCGGCGTTTGCGCATGCCGCGTTGCTGGTTCACCTCGAGGATGTGGCCGATGGATTCCTCTTTGGACGAGTCGATGAACGAGCAGGTGTTGACGATCACGACATCGGCCTGCTCCGCCTCGGGGATGACCTGCATGCCGGCCTGGTGCAGGTGGCCGACCATGATCTCGCTATCGACGAGGTTCTTCGCGCAACCGAGGGAGATGAGGCTGACTTTGATCGACATAAATGAAATGCGCCCGCGGCTGCGGGCGCGAAAGGGTGGGCGTTGTGCGCCGGGTTACTTCTTCTTAGCCTTCGCCTTGTTGGCGGCGTTCTTGCGCTTCATGTAAGCGACGCGGCGTTTCTTTTTGATGACCTTGTTGTATTGTTTGCCCATGGTGTTGAGTGATGAGTGAGCGGGGATTTGTCCGGATTGCGCGGCGCGAGTCAAGCCCGGCGGCGGCTCAGTAGCGGCGGAGCGTCGGGTCGACCTGCCGGGCCCAGGCGTCGATGCCGCCGGCGACGTTGGTGACGTTCTCCCAGCCCGAGGCGCGCAGAAACTGCGTCACGCGCGCGCTGCGGCCGCCGTGGTGACAGAGGATCAGCACCTGGCGATCCTGCGGGATTTCAGCCGCGCGCGCCGGGATCTCGCGAATCGAGATGTGCTTGCTGCCAGGGAGATGGACGGCGGCGACCTCGTTGGGTTCACGAACGTCGACCAGCAGCGTGCCGCCGGCAAACAGCCGGGCGGCGGTGGCGACATCGGTTTCGAGCGGAAACGACATGGGGCGGCGAAACTGCGTGATCGTGCGGCAAAAGCAAATCCAGTTCGCCGTTGACGGAGCCGCATGGCGCGGAATCTTGGGACAATCCTATGCCCGCCCGTTACGTCGTGATCATGGCCGGTGGCCGCGGTGAGCGCTTCTGGCCCGCCAGCCGACACTCCACTCCGAAACACTTGCTGCCCATCGTCGGCGAGACCCCGATGCTCACCCAGACGGTCGATCGCGTGCTCGGGGTCGCACCGAAGGAAAACATCTTCGTCATCACCACGCAGGCGCAGCTGGACGGCGTGCGCGCGGCGTGCCCGCAGTTGCCCGCGGAGAACCTCGTCGCCGAGCCGATGGGCCGCGACACCGCCGCCGCGACCGGGCTCGCGGCGCTGCTGGTGAAGCAGCGCGACCCGCAGGCGGCGTTTGCGATGTTGCCGGCGGACCACGTCATTCACGATGTGCGCGAATACCAGGCTTTGCTCAATATCGCCTTCGCGGCGGCGGAGAGCGCCGACGTGCTCGTGACGCTCGGGATCAAGCCGACCGAGCCCGCGACGGGCTTCGGCTACATCGAACAGGCGGGCCCGTGGAAGAGCGTGGTTGGGCGCGATGTCATGGCGGTGAAACGCTTCGTCGAGAAACCCGACCTCGCGACCGCGCAGGGCTACGTTTCGTCGGGACGGTATTTCTGGAACGCCGGCATGTTCGTCTGGCGCGTGCCGGTCGTCGAAGCGGGATTAAAGGCTCACGCGCCGGAGTTGCACGCCGGCCTTGCCGTGATGGAGCAGGCGGCGGCGAAGGGCGGCTGGGCAGCAGCACTCGCGGCTGGATATCCGAGCCTGAAGAAGATTTCCGTCGACTACGCACTGATGGAAAAATCGACCAATGTCGTCGTCGTGCCCGCGACGTTCGATTGGGACGACGTCGGCGCCTGGCCGGCCGTGGCGAATCATTTTCCGAAGGACGCCGCCGGCAACGTGCTGCGCGGGCTCGCGGTCGTCGAAGACGGCTCGGGTAACATCGTCGTGTCGCGCGACGGTCATCTCACCGCGGTCGTCGGGGCGAGTGAGTTGATCGTTGTCAGCACCGGCGATGCGACGCTGGTTTGCCCGAAGGACAAGGCGCAGGAGATCAAGGCGCTCCTCAAGCGACTCGAGGCTGACGCCGAGAAGAAGAAGTTCCTCTGAGCTGAAACCACGAATGAACACCAATGGACACGAATACAGGGCTGTGGCGTGGGCTGGATCGATAATTCGTGTTCATTCGTGTCCATTCGTGGTTGGGCTCTGATCTCATGCGTTGCCTCGGCATCGATTACGGCGCGAAGCGGATCGGACTCGCCCACGGCGACGAGATTGGCGTCGCGACGCCGTTGCCGGCGGTGATCGAGCCGGCGGGCGACGCGCGCTGGGCCAAGCTCGGCGCGGCGATCAAGGCGCGACGCATCACGGACCTCGTGGTTGGATATCCTTACAACATGGACGGCTCGATCGGCTTCAAGGCGAAGGAAGTGGACGCTTTCGTCGCCGAGCTGAAGGCGCGCTTCGCGCTGCCGGTCCACCTCGTGGACGAGACGCTGACCAGTTACGCGGCTGAGTCGTCGATCAAGAAAAAGGATCGGCGCGGCGTGCGCGACAGCGGGTTGATCGACTCGCGCGCGGCGGCGATCATTTTGCAGGACTTTCTCGATCAGAAGAACCCGCCGCTCGCGCCGCCGGTCTGAGCGGGCGCGGAGGTTTTAGCGGAGGAATTCGAGTCCGGGCACATCGCTCAGCTCGGCCAGGGTCTCGACGACGCGGTCGTGGTGGCGGCGCAGTTTCGCGGCCGAGTGATGGCCGGCGGCGACGAGCACGGAATCGACGCCGAGTTCGCGAGCGACTTCGCCATCGTGGACGGTGTCGCCAATCAGCACGACTTCGGATGCCGGAACGCCGAGGCGCGCGAGCTGGCGGCGCCCGAGCTCGAGTTTGCTGTGCGCATAGATGTTATCGAGGCCGGCCAACTCGCGAAAGTGGGCGGTGAGCTCGAAGTGCGCGATGATCTCGCAGAGCGTCTCGTGGCGGTAGGCGGAGAGCACTGATTGCGTGCGTCCGGCGCGCTGGATTGCGGCGAGCGTCGGGCGCGTGCTGGAGTGGAGCGCGCACTCGAGGCGCCGCGCGTCGTAGCCGGTGATGAATTCGACACTGAGCCGCTCGAAGCTGTCCTTCGCGGCATCGAAACCGAGCCGCGAGTAGTAGAGTTGCACCGGGAAATCGAAGACGTCGTGGTAGCGCGTGCGGTCGAGCAGCGGCAGGCCGCGCGCCTGCAGCAGGGTGTTCATCACGCCGATGCTGTAGTCGCAATCGTCGAGCAACGTGCCGTTCCAGTCCCAGATGATGTGCCGGTAGCTTTTCGCCATGAATGGGGCGGGAGGCTTGCGGCGCGTGGTTCGGCCCGCAAGCTTGGTCGCGATGTCTTCGCCCGCTGCAACTCCGTTCCGCTGGAAGTGCGTCGTCGCCTACGATGGCGGCGCGTTCGACGGCTGGCAGAGTCAGGAGAGCGGCAACACGATCCAGGACGTGCTGGAGCGGCGGCTCGCGGCGATTTTCAAGACGGAGCTGCGCCTGCACGGCAGCGGTCGCACCGATGCGGGCGTGCACGCGCTGGGGCAGGTTTTTCATTTCGACGCGGCCTGGCCGCACGGTGCGGAGAAGTTGCGGCTCGCGCTGCAGGCGACGCTGCCGAAGAGCATCCACATCGTGAGCGCGCGGAAGGTGCCGGCGAGTTTTCATGCGCGTTTCTCGGCCAAGGGGAAGGTTTACCGCTATCACGTTTTCCTGGGCGAAGCGGACCCGTTCACGACGAATTACCGCTGGTCGTTCGAGCGTCCATTGGATTTTGCCGCGATGGAACGGGCGGCGAAGGTGTTGCGCGGGAAGCAGGATTTCTGGGCGTTTTCGGGAGAGAACGATCGCACCTACGAGACGACCGTCCGCGACCTGCGGCGGCTGGAGATCCGGCGTCGCGGACGCGAGCTGACGTTCACGTTCGAGGCCGACGGGTTTCTCTACAAGATGGTGCGCAGCCTCACGGGAGCGCTGATCAATGTCGGCATCGGCAAACTTACGCCGGAAGACATCGCCGAATTGATTCGCACGCGGCGTCGCATCCCGACGGTCGTGACGGCGCCGCCGCAGGGCTTGTTTTTGGTGAAGGTGAAATACGTAACGCGCGCGTGAACTCGTCCCTGCATCTGGTCTGGCGTGGCGCGCGTGACGTGATTTTTCCGCCGACTTGCGTGGCTTGCCAGGGTCTCGTGGAGGCGGACGACGGACATGGGTTGCGGCATGTGTGTGCGAAGTGCACGCAGCAGCTGCACTTGGTCGCACCGCCGCATTGCACGACGTGCGGGCATCCCTTTTTCGGCGAGGCGGAGGTGAATCGCCTGTGCGAGCACTGCGAGGCGCTCGTGCCGGATTTCGGCGAGGGTAAGACGGCGATTCTCCTGAAAGGCCCGGGACGCGCGATCGTGCATGCGTTGAAATACCACCAAGGCCTGCATGTGCTCGAGGACATCGCCGCGCTGATGCGACGTGCGCCGGGTTATGCGGATTTCGTGCGCGGACGGACGCTCGTGCCCGTGCCGTTGCATCCGCGAAAACTTCGGGAGCGCGGCTACAACCAGAGCCGTTTGCTCGCCGAATGCGCGCTGCAAGCGGTTGATGGCGAAGCGCAGATTGACGAATTGCTGGTGCGCGTGGTGGACACGGTTTCGCAGACGCACTTCGACCGCGCGACGCGCCAGCAGAACCTGAAAAATGCCTTTGCCTTGGCCCCCGGCGCAGTCATAACCCCCGGCCATCATTACCTTCTCATCGATGACGTTTTCACCACGGGTTCCACGCTCAACGCCTGCGCCGCAGTCTTGCGGGATGCAGGTGCGTTGAACCTCGACGTCGTCACGTTCGGTCACGGCTGATTTCCGCCCATGGCTCATTTCTCGAAACCCAAACTGGCCACGCCCAAGAAGAAGAAGAACATCCCGGAGGGCTTGTGGACGAAGTGTCCGATCTCCGGCGAAATCATCTTCAACAAGGAACTCGAGGCGAACCTGATGGTGGTGCCGAAGAGCGGTTACCATTTTCCGATCGGTTCGCGGGCGCGCATCGCCGGACTGGTGGACGAGGGCACTTTCCACGAGTTCGACGCCGGGGTGAAGTCGGCCGATCCGCTGAAGTTCGTCGACTCCGCCGCCTATCCGGACCGGATCAAGAAATACGAAAAGGAGAGCGGCTTGCCTGAGGCGGTGATCTGCGGCACGGCCAAGATCCACAGCATCCCTGTGTCGCTCGCGGTGATGGATTTCCGTTTCTGCGGCGGCGCGATGGGCGCGGCCGTCGGCGAGAAGATCACCCGCGCGATCGAGCGCGCCGTGAAGCAGAAGTGCCCGTGCATCATCGTCAGCTCGTCGGGCGGCGCGCGCATGCAGGAAGGCATCTACTCTCTCATGCAAATGGCGAAGACCAGCGCGGCGCTGGGGCGCCTCGCCGAGGCGAAACTGCCGTTTATCTCGGTGCTCACACATCCGACCACCGGTGGCGTCACGGCGAGCTTCGCGACTTTGGGTGACCTGATCATCGCGGAACCGGGCGCGCTCATCGGCTTCGCTGGCGCACGCGTGATCAAGGAGACTACGAAGCAGACACTGCCTCCGGGTTTCCAGACCGCGGAATTCCTCCTCAAACACGGCCTCGTCGACCAGATCGTGTCGCGCACCGAGATGCGCGATCGGCTGCGCGACATTCTTCAGGCGCTCTTCCTGAAAAAGAAGACGCGCGCCAGCGCTGCGGCGAAGGCGCCCGAGGTCGCGGTCGCCGCGACCTGATTCTCGGGGCCGCCCGCGATGCCGTCGCAGTCCATGCGCTTCGCCGACTACACGGCGGCCACGGAATACCTATACGCGCTGAAAAGCGCCGGCGTGAAGTTCGGCGTGGATCGCATGCGCGGCTTGGCCGAGGCATTGGGCCATCCGGAGCGGCGCTACCCGGTCGTGCATATCGCGGGCACCAACGGCAAGGGCTCGGTCTCGGCGATGGTGGAATCGATCCTGCGCGGCGCGGGCTACAAGACCGGCCTCTACACGTCGCCGCATCTGGTGAAACTCGGCGAACGCGTGCAGGTGAACCGCCGTATTCTCACCGAGGACGAGATTGTCCGCTATGCCAGCGAGCTCGTGCCCGTTGCCGAGCGGCTCGGCGCCGCGAGTCCGGACGATTATCCGAGTTTCTTCGAGTTCATGACCGCGATGGCATTCCTCCAGTTCGCGCGGGCTCGGGTGGACGCCGCCGTCATCGAGGTGGGACTCGGCGGCCGATTGGATGCGACCAACGTGGTCGAACCAGAGGTGACGGTGATTACGTCCATCGGCTTCGACCACATGGAACAGCTGGGCGACTCGCTCGTGAAGATCGCGGCCGAAAAGGCGGGTATCGTGAAGGCGGGCCGGCCGCTCGTGCTCGGGCGTTTGCCGGAGCCGGCCGAAGCCGTCATCCGCGCGATCGCGCGCGAACGCGGTGCGCCGGTGGCGTCGGTGCGCGAGGTGTTCGATGAGGACATCGCGCGCTATCCGCGGACGAATCTGGAGGGCGATTACCAGCGCTGGAATGCGGCGACCGCCACGCTCGTGGCTCGGGCGCTGAGGGCGAATTTGCCGCGCATCGACGAGACGGCGATCGCGCGCGGTCTCGATCACGTCTCGTGGACCGGACGCTGGGAGCGCACCACGATCGGAGGGCGCACGCTCATCCTCGACGCCTCGCATAATCCGGAAGGCGCGGCGGTGCTGGATGCGAATTTGACGCGGTTGGTGGCGGAAACCGGGCGCCGTCCCATCGTCGTCACCGGAGCGCTCGGCGAATTTCGCGCGCGCGCCTTGTTGGAGGTGATTTCGCGCCACGCAAAGGAAGTATACTTGATCCCGCCGCACCAAACCCGGGCTTGCAGCTACGAGGAGCTTGAGCGGTTTGCCGGCGACATGCTCGCGGGGCGGCTCCGGCGCGCAACAGTGGAATCCGTTTTCCCGGATGCGGATAGCTGCGTATTGGGTGGGACGGACGACGTGATCGTCGTGACGGGATCCATCTATTTACTGGGCGAAGTGCTGACGCGCATCCGACCGGATCACGGGGCGGGCGAGGGGCGATTGCAGGATTTCTGACCCTGTGCGGAGGCGGCGCGTCGAGGCGGAGTGCGCTCTATATGCACTTGCTACAAGTTGATCCGTGGGAATAGTGCTTCCGCCATGGTTACCGATAAACTGAAACAGTTGGAGAAATATCAGCGCGAGATGGTGAAGTTGGAAAAGGAACTCGCTGGCTTTAATCGCAAGCTGCTCGGCCTGCCGGGCAAGTTTGGCTTCAAGTCGATGGACGCTTTCATCGACGCATTACGGGCCGCGGCCAAGGCCGGCGGCGTCAAGGCGGGGAAAGCCGCCGCTGCTTCGGGGCGCAAGCCGCGCGCCAAGATCACGCCGGAGACCAAGCAGAAGGTGAAGGCGATGGTTCAAGCCGACAAGACCGGCGCCGAGATCGCGAAGGCGCTCAATATCTCCCTGCCCAGCGTGCAGAATATCAAGAAGGAGCTCGGCCTCGTGAAGGCGCGCAAGTAAGCGCGCGATTCGCACCGTCATTCTCTTTCACCGAAGCCGCGCGGGCCAGCGCGGCTTCGTTATTTCAGGGCGATCAACTCGCGGGTCGCGGGGACATCCTTGATAATTTGCGAGGGCTGCGGACCGACGCCGAGGTAGCGCAGGTTCGGCAGCGCCGCCGGCGCGCGATCGCCGTAGGCTACCGTGATGAGGCTGCGGACCATCGCTGCGGTGTAGAGCTGGGCTGCGCGGGGAAGGTCGCCGAAACGGCGGACGCCCGAGATGTCCTGCGTCCAGCCGGCGTGCTTTTCGTAGAGCGGGCGGAGAGTGCGGCGCAGCGCCTCGTTGCGCGGCACGTGCGCGTAGCGCTTGCCGGCGGCGTCGGCATAGGCGGTGCAGATGAGCAATTCGTCTGCGCCGGTGAGTGCGTCGATTTTGTTGATCATCAGATCCTGGTAGCCGCCGTAGCGGAGCGCGTCGCCTTTTTCCACGGCGTCATACCAGCCGACCATGCGCTGGCGACCGGTCGTGGTGCCGAACTCGATTTGCTTCAGTTTCTGGCAAATCGGGAGCGCGTCGTCCATCTGCGTGAGGAACGTGTGAGTGCCGACCTTGGTGTCGTAGGCTTTCGCGACGGCGAAGGTGTGGATCGGCTGCACGGGCACGCCGGCGCTCTCGAAAAATTCCGGCGTGAACGTATGCGAGGCCGTGACGTTCGGCGAAAAGCCGTGGCGCTTGTCCAGCCAGTAGGCCTGGCCGAATTCGCCCACGATGGAGCGGCCGGCGGCGAGTTCGCGCAGCACGAGCTCGCGGACCTCGCCGATGTTGGCGCGCAGGCGCTGACCGGTTTCCCAATACACTTGCGCGAGTTCGTCGACGTTGAGCGTGAAGGGAGCGTTGCCGCGGAAGCGGAAAAAATCGAAATCGCTCTTCGCGAAGAGCCCCATCTCGACCGCCTCGGCATTGGCACGCTGCTCGGCGGCGGTGAGTTTTTCGAAGAAGTTGTCCCACGTCGCGGTCGAGACCTGGCAGACGTGCTGGATGGTGCGGAGCGCGCGGTCGGCGCGCGCGGCGATCTTGCGTTTGAAGAAATTTTCCCCGCCGAGAAAGTCGGCGAACGTGATCTGCCACTGGCCGGTCTCGTCCTGATACGACGGCGTGATGCCGCGGCCGGTGGAGCCGCGCGGCTCCTCCTTGAGGACGTTCACGCGGTAATCCTCCCACGCGAGGTCGAGCAGGCGGTGCGAGAGATCGGAGACCATGGCGCGCTCGTCGATCACGAGGCGGCTGAAGATCGCGTAGCCCTTTTGCTCGAGCGGCTGGGCTTCCCAGAGGATCTTGCGCGGATCGGCGACGACGCCGGCGCCGATGGCGAGATGCGCGACGCTCTTTTCGACGACGCCGGCGGGAAGCAGGTTCAACTTGATGCCGCCGGCGGTGTGGCCGGAGTTGGAACCTCCGTTGACCTTGAAGACGACTGAGACTGCCGCCGGCGTGCCGTGCAGCTCCTGCACGACCTCCGGGATAAGGCGGCCTTTGCCTTCGTCGCCGAAGGAAATGCCGACGTCCGCGATCAATTGGCTGCTAAACGGCGTGAGCGACATGCTGGGGAGGGCAGCCAGGAAGTGAGTCCCCAGTTGCCGAACAGCTAAAACGCGACCGCGCGCGCCGTCGCAAGGCTAAACCCCCGCCGTGCGCGTCACTGACCGAGCGAAATTCCGCCGCGGCGCGTGCTCGACGCTCGGCGGCGCGCAGGGTAGACGGGAGAGATGCAGGCGGAGGTATTCACCGGCAGCGAGCAGGGTTTCGAGGTCGTGGGACTGCGCACGCCGAACGCAGAACTCGCGATGGTGCCCGAGCTCGGCGGGCGCATCATCGGGTTGCGCGGGCACCGCAGCGGGCGCGAGTGGTGCTGGCACCGACCTGAGGCGAGCTGGTTGTGGCGCAGCGAACCGGGTTCGGATTTCGGCGCGAGCCCGCAGGCGGGCATCGACGAGTGCGTGCCGAGCGTGGCGGCGTGCACGTGGCGTGAACGCGCCGTGCCCGATCACGGCGAGGTGTGGTTTCAGGGCTGGAAACTCGATCCGGCGGAGCTCGCGGCCGGGCGTTTGGCGGCGAGCGTCGATCTGCCCGTCACGCCGCTGCGCTTTCGCCGCATCATCTCGGCGACGGCGGAGGGATTTCGTTTCGACTATGCGCTGACCAATACCGGCTCCGCTCCCGAGGAATACGTGTGGTGCGTGCATCCGCTATTCACCATCGAGCAGGGAGACCGTCTGGAACTGCCCGCAGAAGTCGACGCCTTGCGCGTGGACGGCGGCATTGGCACGCGGCCGATCGCGCGCGGCGACTGCTGGAGCTACCCGGAGCCGCAAGCGGGTTTCCGACTGGACCGACTGGAGACGCCGGGCATGCCGCGCGGCTGCATCAAGGGTTTCGCCGGGCCGCTGCGCGAAGGCCGCGCGGCCATCGCCAACGCGCGCACCGGCGCGCGTCTCGAATTGCGCTGGGATACCGCGTCTGCGCCGATGCTTGGTCTGTGGCTGAATCGCGGGCACGGCGGCTTTCATCACGTCGCTCTGGAGCCGACGAACGGCGCGCCGGACTCGCTGGCGCAGGCCGTGCAGGACTGGAAGCAATTCGGCCTGCTCGCGCCGGGTGCGACCGCGCGCTGGTGGCTCGAGTGGAGGCTGGACTGAAGGTTACTCAGTCGCTTCTTTTTCGGAGCGACGCTTGGAGCAACGCGGCGACCGTCGTGATGGCGATGAACCACCAGCTCGGCGCGCCACCTCCTCCGCCACCACCACCTCCCGCACCGCCTGGGTTAGGCGTGCTGAAGCTCAATGTTGCGGATGTGCTGGTGACGGAACCGAGCGAGTTGGTCGCAGTGACGCTGTAGTTTCCGGCGTCGGTGTCCTGGACGTTGGAAAGGTTCAGCGTGTCTGTGTCTGCCCCAGCAAGGACCGTTCCGTTGCGGAACCACTGAAACGAAGGAGTAGGCGCGCCCGTCGCGGCGACTTGAAAAGCGACGTTGCTGCCACGCGCGACCGTCAGGCTTCGCGGTTGTGCAGTGATCACGGGAGCAGAACCTTCTGTCTGCACGCGAATCTCGGCCGCGGTGGCGGTGATGCTGCCGTGGGCGCCAAACACCGTAAGCTCGAGTTGCGTCACGACTCCCGCGGGGGGATTGCGATAGGACGCCGTGGTGGTGTTGTCATCGGACGTGAACTGGAAGTCGGGCAAATCAGTCGGCGAGTAACTGGTGGAATCGAAGATTTGACGGACTTTCCAACGCGTGGCCAAAGGCGGCGTGCCGGAAAAGCTGGCGGTCACGAGCGCCGTGTCACCACGGAGCACGACGACGTTGGTTGGCTGACGTGTGATTATAGGCGGACTTCCGGTGGTGCCGATGGCGACGATGGCGGGATCGCTGAGCGAGGGGAGAGGAGATATGGATAGCGCCCGCGGCGGCTCGACGCGTTGATCGGATTGCGCGGATTCCTGCCGGATGCTGGGGGCCGGAGTGGGAAGTGAGGCTTCGACGTGGTAGACTCCGACGTCTGTGGCTTGGACGTTCGCGATCGTGTAGCTTTCACCCGTCGCCCCGGAAAGTGGAACACCGTTGAAATACCATTGGTAACGGACGCGGTCGCCGTCGATGAGTGCTGTGGCACGCGCAGTCAGGGTTACGCGTGCACCGGCTTGGACGACCTGACTTTGCGGATGCACGGTGAAATAGGCCCCATAGTAGGGTTGCAGAAACCAAGGTGGGGGCGGGGCTGCGGAAAACCGGGGAGTTTCGCGGGCCGTATGGTTCGAGATTACTGTCATCACGAGCCTGAACCCGATGCGCGTGCCCGACGTGCTGGTTGTAGGTTCGTCGAAAGTAAGTTCGTCGGCGTTACCGATCACGTCGTAGCAGCCCCAATCATTCACGTCATTGCGGTCGGCACCCACGGCTCGAACGGGCGAGCTGTCCGATGATTCGTGCCGTGCTCCTTGCCTTAGACGCGCAGCTTGGGCTGTTGTCGGGAGCGAAACGCTCTGTCCGGTATGGGCCGTCAACCACGCGCAGTAGGCGAGGGCATCGGCGTGCGAGATGCCGGTCACAGGAAAATTGGCGGTGGCCGACGGGCATTCGCGGCTGGTCCACACGCGCGGCGCGGCGATCCGAGGATTTGCGGCGAGGAACGCGCTGTATTCCGCCTGCGTGACCTCGTAGATGCCCGCGAAGAATGGCGCGGTGCCGGCGGCTGCGTCGGCGGGCACGAGTCGCATGCCGATGGGGACGGCAATCTCGCTGCCGTCCGCGAGTCGCTGGGTGGTCACGGTGCCGTCGAGCGGGGCCGGAATCAGATTGGCGTTCGCGTCGAGGGTGCGTCCGTCCGCGCGAGCGAGCGTCGCGAGTTGCGCCGCGTCGTCGGCGTTCGCTGACGCCGGTCCAGTCGCGGCGGTCACGACGGCAACGGCTAAGAGGCACGAGGAGAGGAGTGCCTGCAGGCACCGGAATCTGTTCATGAGAGGACGCGTTTCGTCCTGCTTGGCCCCGCCGGACTGCGCGCCGGAAAATCTCTCGCGCGATGCAGTGTGGCGCAAGGCGCAATTCCTGCGGTAGGCGGCCGCGCGACACGTCGGGCGCGCGGCGCGTTCGTTGCGCCGGGTGTATGAGAGTTCGCCGGGCGCGGAGTTGGTCAGCCCTTGCGGGTGGCGACTTCGATCACGTCGTGTGGGGCCGCTTCCTTCTGACCGGCGGGTGTCACGCGGACGTAGCGGGCCTTGGCGCGGAGATCGGGGAGCGTCTTGGCGCCGAGGTAGCCCATACCGGATTGGACGCCGCCGATGAGCGTGTTCAGCACATCGTCGACGGAGCCGGAAACTTCCTTGAGCGCCTCGATGCCTTCGGCGGCGACTTTGCGCACGGTGTCGTTCTTGTCGTGGCCGTAGCGCGCGGCAGAGCCGGCTTTCATCGCGGCGTGGCTGCCCATGCCGCGGTATTGCTTATAGAGCTTGCCGGAAATCTCCATGATCTCGCCCGGCGCTTCGCGGCAACCGGCGAGCAGGCCGCCGAGGATCACGCAGTCGGCGAGCGTGAGCGCCTTCACGATGTCGCCGGACTTCGTGATGCCGCCGTCGGCGATGAGTTTGACGCCCTTCTTCGCGGCGCCGCGGCCGGCGACGTAGAGCGCGGTGAGTTGCGGGATGCCGACGCCGGCGACGACGCGCGTCGTGCAGATGGAGCCGGGGCCCTGGCCGATCTTGATGGCGTTGGCACCGCAATCGGCGAGGAACTCCACGCCGCTGCCGCTGGTGACGTTGCCGGCGATGATGGGCAACGCGGGGAACGCGCCGCGGATCAGGCGCACGACGTCGCCCACGCCGGCCGTGTGGCCGTGCGCGGTGGAGACGGCGACGCAATCGACCGCTTCCTCCACGAGCGCGCCGACGTGCGCGATGACTTTCTCGCGATCGAGCTCGCCGTTGGGCTTGCGGATCGGAGAAACGGCGGCGCCGACGACGAGGCGGAATTGCGAGTCGCGCGCGGGTTTGCGGCGGGACTTGGCTTCCGAAGTGATGCGCTCGACGTCGGAGCTGGTGACGAGGCCGCGGAGCCGGTCCTGCGCGTCGACGACGAGGATCTTGTGGATGCCGACGTGCTCCGTGAAAAACTTGTCCGCTTCCTTGATCGGGTCGGCGCCGAGCGCTTTTTCCTGCACGGTGACGAGCTGCTTCCGCGGGGTCATCACGTCGGCGACCTTCTTTGACTTGTAACGCTCCTTGACGAGGTTGCCGGAGAGCAGGCCGGCGAGCTTGCCGTTTTCCTCGACGACCGGGAAGGTGCGGAAATCGAACCGACGCTGATCGATCATTTGAAGGACATCGGCGATCGTGGCGTCGGGCGTGACGGTGATCGGGTCCTGGATGAGGCCGTGGACGTGGCGCTTCACGCGGGCGACCTCCTTGATCTGGTCCTTGGCGGGCAGGTTGTAGTGGATGAGGCCGATGCCGCCGTTGAGCGCCATCGAGATCGCCATGCGCGACTCGGTGACGGTGTCCATATCGGACGAGATGATCGGGATCTGCAGGCGCAGTCCGTCGGCGATGGAAGTCGAGGTGTCGGCGTCCTTGGGCAGGATGTCGCTGAACAGCGTGGCGAGCGACACGTCGTCGTAGGTCAGCGCGCTCGGGGCATTGGCGGCGAAAAATCGCTCGGCCGGCAGGTAGAACTCGGATTCTTCGGCAACAGACTTCGTCATGGTGTTGCCGTTAGCGAAATACTCCGGCCTGCCGGAACCTCAACGAGAAACTTTGCCAAGTGCGTCTTCGCCGTCTTCCTTGGTGCGGATGTCCCTGCGGTTCAGTCATCGGGTCTATCGTCGTCCGCTGCGCACTCCGCTGCGCACGGCGCACGGGCTGTGGAGCGAGCGTGAAGGCATTTTACTGCGGGCCGAGGGGACGGAGGGCGTAGTGCGTTATGGCGAGGTCGCTCCGCTGCCGGATTTCGGCACGGAGACCCTGGAGGAAGCGCGGGAGGCTTGCGCGCGGCTCGGCGACACGCTGACGGCGAGCGCGGTCTCGGACGTGCCGGAGCGGATGACTTGCGTGCGTTTCGCGCTGGCGGCGCTCCTCGCGCACGAGGTGCCGGCGCTGCCGAACGGCGAGCGGTTGCCCGTGGCGGCGCTGCTGCCGGCGGGCAAGGCGGTGCTGGCGGCGCTCGACGCGAAACTCGAGGCGGGTTTCCTCGCCTTCAAATGGAAGGTCGGCGTGGCGCGACCCGAGGAGGAGCTGCCGTTGCTCGACGACTTGCTCGCAAGACTCCCGACTTACGCAAAGCTCCGGCTCGACGCCAACGGCGGCTGGTCGAATCGCGATGCGACGCGCTGGCTGGAATTTTGTGCGGAGCGCCCCGTCGAGTTCGTCGAGCAACCGGTGATGGATCCCGACGCTCTGCTCGGTCTCGCGGAAGATTACCCGGTGAAGCTCGCGCTGGACGAGTCGGTGACCGGGCTCGCCGCGGCGCGCGAATGGCAGGCGCGCGGCTGGCCGGGCGTGTTCGTGATCAAGCCGGCGCTCGCCGGGCCGCTCGACGAACTCGTGGCGTGGGCCGACGAAACGAAGCCCGATCTCGTGCTCTCGAGCGCGATCGAATCGGCACTGGCGCGCGCGCAGATCCTGCGGGCGGCGTTCGCGGAGAGACTCACCACGCGCCCGCTGGGTTTCGGCGTCGGCGAGATTTTCGGCGACCCCGTCTGGGATGGACCGGTGATCGGGCCGTTGCTCGACGGGTCGTGGGGGGCGCAGGTCAACCCGGAGGCGCAATGGAACGCCGCGAGTTAGCGCGCTTGTTGGAAACGGTGCCGCACGACGATGCTCCTCGCACGTTGATCGCGACGGCGGATCGAGAGGTTTTTCGCGCTGAATTCGCGCGCGCTGCCGCCGGCCGTGGCGAGGTCTTCCTCGGCGATCCGTCTTGGAACGCGGCCGACCGCGCGGAGTTCGCACAGTTGCCCCATGTGCCGACGGAAAATACGAAGGCACAACTCGGTCTCGGCTGGCTGATGATTCCGACCGGCGGCTCGTCGGGCCGATTGAAATTTGCGCGACACGACAGTTTCACGATCGCGGCGGCCGTGAAGGGATTCACGCAGCACTTCGGACTCGCGCGCGTGAATGCCCTCGGGCTGCTGCCGCTGTTCCATGTGAGCGGTTTCATGGCGTGGATGCGCTGCGTGATCACGGGCGGCGAGTTCGTTCCAGGGAGTTGGAAAGACATCGAAGCCGGACGGCGGCCCGTGTTGCCAGAGCGCGCGGACGGCTGGGTGCTGTCGCTCGTGCCGACGCAACTCGAACGGCTGTTGCGCGAGCCTGCGACGGTCGAGTGGCTGCGGGGATTCCGGATCGTTTTCCTCGGAGGAGCGCCGGCGTGGCCGGATTTGCTCGATCGCGCGGCGGAGGCGCGTGTGCCGTTGTCGCTGAGCTACGGCATGACGGAGACGGCGGCGATGGTCGCGGCGCTGCGACCGGAGGAGTTCGCGCACGGGGCGCGCAGCTCGGGCGCCGTGCTACCGCATGCGCGCGTCGTGCTGGGCGAGGGCGGAGCGATCTGCGTGAGCGGGCGCTCGCTCTTCCGCGGCTACTATCCGGACTGGCGGCACGAGCGGAAGATGTTCGAGACGGCGGACCTCGGCCGGCTCGACGCGGCGCGCCACCTGCATGTGCTTGGGCGGCGCGATGCGGTGATCATTTCCGGCGGTGAGAAGGTGCAGCCGCTCGCGGTGGAGGCGGTGCTGAAATCCGCCACGGGCTGCGCACGGCTGGCGGTCATCGGCATGCCGGATCGCGAGTGGGGCGAGCGCGTCGTGGCGGTCTATGCGGCGGACGCGGAATTCGATCTCGCGCGGGTGCGCGCGACGGTGCAACACGAGCTGCCGGCGCCGCAACGGCCCAAGGAATATCTTGCGCTCGCGCACTGGCCGCTGACCGAAGCGGGGAAGCTGAATCGCGCGCAGTTGCGGCAGTTGGCAGAGGCACAGCTTCGCACTGGCGCGACGCGCGGGAGCGCGTAAGTTGCGCGGCCGATTTTCCACGATGAAGAAAGCCGAGATTGCCGCCGTCCTCAACGACATCGCCACGCTGCTGGAGCTGAAGGGCGAGAATCCGTTCAAGATTCGCGCCTACGTGGGCGGGGCGCGCGTGATCGAGTCGCTGAGCGAGGAGGAGATCGCCGCCCGCGTCGCCGCCGGGACGCTCGACGAGGTCAAGGGCATCGGCGACGCGTTGGCGCAGAAGGTCGGCGAGTTGCACGCGACGGGGAAACTGGAGTTCTACGAAAAATTGAAGGCATCGTTGCCGCCGGGTTTGGTGGAGTTGCTGGAGATTCCCGGCGTCGGTCCGAAGAAGATCAAGGCGCTGCACGAGCAGCTCGGCATCGACTCGATCGCGAAGCTCGAAGCGGGTTGCAAGGCCGGCCAGGTCGCGGCGCTGGCGGGCTTCGGCGAGAAGACGCAGGCGAAGATTCTCGAGGGGATCGCGAACCGTGCCGCCTACGGCAAGCGCCACGTCTGGCTCGAGGCGTGGGAAGTCGCCGAGCCCATCCTCGCGGGCTTGCGCGCGCTGCCGCAGGTGGAGCAGGCGGAGCACGCGGGAAGCTTGCGGCGCCGACTGGAGACGGTGGGCGACCTGGATTTTCTGGTCGCGACGCGTGAGCCGCTGCCGGTGGCGGATTGGTTCGTGAAATTGCCGGTGGTGAAGGAGGTCACGGCGCACGGCGAGACGAAGGCCAGCGTGCGGCTGCATTCGGGCATCCAGGCGGATTTGCGGCTCGTGCCGCCGGAGCAGTTCGTGTTCGCGCTGCACCATTTCACCGGGTCCAAGGACCACAATGTCCAGATGCGCGGTCGCGCGTTGCAGCGCGGACTGAGCATGAGCGAGTGGGGGCTCGTGCCGGCGGAAGGCGAGGGGACGGCGAAACAGAAGGCGGAGGACCGCGGGCGGAAAACTGAGATCAAGACGGAGGAGCAGCTGTTTCGCGCGCTGGGATTGAATTTCATTCCGCCGGAACTGCGCGAAGGTCTCGGCGAAATCGAAGCCGCGGAGGCCGGGCCGCTGCCGCGCTTGCTCGAGGAGATCGACCTGCGCGGCGTGTTTCACAACCACACGACGGAGTCGGACGGTCACAACACGCTCGAGGAAATGGTCCGTGCGGCGCAGGAGCTCGGTTGGGATTATCTCGGCATCGCCGATCACTCGAAGGCGAGTTTTCAGGCGCGCGGGCTCGACGAGGCACGGCTCGCGGCGCAGGTCGCGGCGATCCGGAAGCTCAATGCGGCGAAGAAATTCACGACCCACGTCTTCGCTGGCAGCGAGGTCGATATCCTGCCCGACGGGCGGCTGGATTTTGCCGATGATGTGCTGGCGACGCTGGATTACGTCGTGGTGTCGGTGCACTCGTCGTTCAAGCAGAGTCGCGAAGACATGACCGCGCGCATCATTCGCGCGATCGAGAACCCGCATGTGACGATGCTCGGCCACCTCACTGGTCGCATCCTGCTCGAGCGGCCGGGTTACGACGTCGACGCCGAGAAGATCATCGACGCGGCGATCGCCAACGGTGTGATCATCGAGCTGAACGCCAGTCCGTGGCGCCTCGACATGGATTGGCGGCTGTGGCGTCGCGCGGCGGAGCGCGGACTGCTGACGAGCATCAATCCCGACGCGCACTCGACCGATCAGTTGCAGTGGTTTAAGGCCGGCGTCGCCGCCGCGCGCAAGGGCTGGCTGACGCGCGAGCAGGTGCTCAACACGCGATCGCTGGCAGAGGTGCAGAGATACCTCGCGGCGCGGCGCCGTTAAGACTCGGGCCGCCAGATCGTCGCTGCCGCGCAGCCGTTGCCATCGTCCGATTGCATGGCGTAGGCGTGGCGCGACAGGGTAACTGTCGCGGCTGTGCGCATCGCGGACGACGCGGGCTTGTAGTCGGTTGCAGCGGTGCCCAAGCTCCGCGCGATGATTCACTTGGTCACCGGCGCGGCGGGTTTCATCGCCTCCCAGGTCTGCGAGCAGCTCCTCGCGGAGGGGCACACCGTCGTCGGGGTGGACAATCTGAACGACTACTACGATCCGCGCCTCAAGGACTACCGGCTCGCGCGGCTCCTCGGCGAGGCGGAGGGATTCGTGCCGGGGCCAAAACGGCGGTCGCGCTACGCGGGACGCGCGGTGCAGAAGGGGCATTTTGTATTTCGCGCGCTTGATCTCGAGGATTTGCCCGCGCTGGAAGCGTTGTTCGCAGAGTTCGAGTTCGATGCGGTCTTCAATTTGGCCGCGCGCGCCGGTGTGCGTTACAGTCTCGTGAATCCTCACGTCTATCTTTCCACCAACGCGCACGGCACGCTCAACGTCATGGAGGCAATGCGGCGACATGGCGTGAAAAAGCAGGTGCTCGCCTCGACTTCGTCGCTCTACGCAGGTTGTCCGATGCCCTTCACGGAGGATCAGCCGGTCAACACGCCTCTCTCGCCTTACGCGGCGACCAAGAAGGCGGCGGAGGTGATGGCCTACACCTACCACAAGCTCTACGGAATCGACACGACTGTGGTGCGCTACTTCACGGTGTTCGGGCCTGCGGGTCGTCCGGACATGGCGCCGTTTCGCTTCATCGAGTGGATCGCGCGCGGCCAGCCCATCGAGCTTTTCGGCGACGGCACGCAGGCGCGCGATTTCACCTTCGTCGACGATATCGCGCGCGGCACGATACTCGCCGTGAGGCCGGTGGGCTACGAGATCGTCAACCTCGGCGGTGGCAACAATCCCGTGAATCTGCACACGATCATCGGGTTCATCGAGTCAGCGCTCGGGCGGAAAGGGACCTTCGACGGCAAGCCGCCGCATGCTGCCGACATGCAGGAGACTTGGGCGGACATCGCGAAGGCGGGCCGTCTCTTCGGTTGGAAACCGCAAGTTTCCGTTGAGGAAGGTTTCCGTCGCACTGTGGCGTGGCACCGCGAGCATGCGGGCTGGCTGCGGGAAATTCAGCTTTGAGTTCCACTATGCCCGACGTGCCTCGCCGCCTCTACTCCGCCGACCCGAAGGCTGGTTATCTAGCCACCAAGGTCGAAATCGACGCCGCGGTCGCGCGCGTGCTCGACAGCGGCACCTACATTCACGGACGCGAACTGGCGGCGTTCGAGACGGAGTTTGCGGCTTGGCTCGGGGCGGGCGGATGTGCGGGCGTGGCCAATGGCACCGACGCCATCGAGCTCGCCTTGCGCGCGCTGGGAGTCGGTCCGGGCGATCGCGTCGCGACGGTGGCGAACACCGTGACTGCGACGGCGGCGGCGATCGTCGCCGCAGGAGCCGAGCCGATCTACGTCGAAATCGAGGCGGGCACGATGCTGATGGCCCCGGCGGCGCTCGCCGCGACGCTGCGTGCGGATACGGCGCGCACCATCAAGGCGATCGTGCCGGTGCATCTCTACGGCCAGGCGTGCGACATGCCGGCGATCCTCGCGCTGGCGCGGGAGCATGGCGCGAAGGTGATCGAGGATTGCGCGCAGGCGCACGGTGCCGCGGTCAACGGGCGCCGCGCGGGCACGTGGGGCGATCTCGCGGCGTTCAGCTTTTATCCGACGAAGAATCTCGGCGCGCTCGGCGATGGCGGCGCGGTGGTCGGTGGCGATGCCGCTGCGCTCGAGCGCGTGCGTCTCCTCCGGCAATACGGCTGGCGCATGCGCTATGTGAGCGACGAGCATGGACGCAACAGCCGGCTCGATGAGCTGCAGGCGGCGATCCTGCGTGCGCGGCTGCCGCGTCTCGCGACGGAAAACGCCCTGCGCTCCCGGCTGGCGGCGTGCTACGTCGAATCCCTCGTGGGCGCCGCGGTGCAGTTACCGTTCGTCGCGCCGGGGCGCGAGCATGTATGGCATCAGTTTGTCGTGCGCACGCCGCGCCGCGACGCGCTGCGCACGGCGCTCGAGGCGCAGGGGATTTTCTGCGGCGTGCTCTATCCGCTGCCGATCTACCGGCAGCCCGGTTATGCGCAGGATGTTTCGCTGCCGGAGACCGACCGCGCATGCGCGGAGGTTATTTCGCTGCCGCTGCATCCGGGGCTGACGCTCGCGGATGTGGCGCAAGTGGCCGCGGCGGTGCGCGCGGCACTCTGAGGTGCGCGACACCGGTTTCGCGCGCGGGAATTTCGCGGCGGAAACGGATTCAGGCTCGCGCTCGCGTCTCGCGGTGCTTTGTTCGCGCCATGAAATGCCAACGTTTGCAGCGGGCGGCCTTCGCGGGGTGGCTGGCAGTGTGCGGAGCGGTCGGAAGCGTGGCGGCGGCGCTGCCGGACTACGATCTGCACGTGATCTACGACAACAGCCCCGCGAGCGGCGGCTACTACAACACCGAGACGGGCATGGTGGCGCCGAGTTTCATCGAGCGGGTGGGCGAGCGCTTGCCGACGACCACCGAGCGGTTCGTCAGTCCCCCGAACGCGCTGAAGCTGCACTGGAAATCCGCCAGCGGCGGAGCCTGGCATGCGGTGATCAAGGATCCGGGCCGCGATTGGCGGAAGCTGAAGATGGTGGGCGACACGCTGGCGTTCTGGTGTTGGTCGGACACCGAAATCACGCCGGAGAATTCGCCGCGTATCACGATGCAGGACGCGAACAACTATGGCGCATCGCCGGAGACGCTGGTGAGCGGCGACGCGCGTCTGCCGGCGAAGCAGTGGGTGCGCGTGCGGCTGAAGCTGAACGGCAGTCAGGCGATCTTTCGCGACACATCGGACGCCGCATTCAAAATGGAGGACGCGGTGGCGGTGATTTTCACGCAAGGTCTCGATGACGGCGCGGAGCATACGCTCTACCTCGACGATTTCGTGATCATGGACAGCAAAGCCGCCGCCGCGCCCGCACCCGACGCGCCGCGGGCGGTGCAGGTGACCGCTTACGAGAGGCACTTCGACGTTTCGTGGCAACCCAGTCGGGCGGAGAACGTCATCGCGTATCGCATTTACCGTTCGGTGGACGGCGGCAAGACCTTCGTCCCGGTCGGCACGCAACGGAACGCGTGGACGCGCTTCATGGACTGGGCGGGCGCGCCGGGAAAGCAGGCGTGCTACAAGGTCACCGCGCTCGATCTCGAGGATCGCGAGTCGCCGTTGAGCGACGCCTCGGCGGTGGCGATGACGCGCCCGATGACCGATGACGAGCTCCTCGAGATGGTGCAGCTCGCTTGTTTCCGCTACTACTGGGAGGCCGGCCATGCGAACTCCGGTCTCGCGCCGGAGATCCTGCCCGGGAAACAGGAGCTGATGGCGCTCGGCGGCAACGGATTCGGCGTGATGGCGCTGGTGGTCGCGACGGAGCGCCAGTGGATCACGCGCGACCAGGCGACCGAGCGGCTGCAGAAGATTCTGCGCTTTCTCGACAGCTCGCCGCGCTTTCACGGTGCGTGGGCGCATTTCCTCGATGCGCGCGACGGCAAGGTGATTCCGTATTTCGGTCTCTACGACAACGGCGCGGATCTCGTCGAGACGGCCTTCATGATCCAGGGCCTGCTGACGGCGCGTCAGTATTTCGATCGCGATACGCCGGCAGAGAGCGCGATTCGCGATACTGTGACGCGTTTCTGGCGCGAGGTGGAGTGGGCGTGGTTCCGCAAGGAGCCGAACAGCGATTTCCTCTGGTGGCATTGGTCGCCGGACCACGGTTTCCACATCGATCACCCGCTCATCGGGTGGAACGAGTCGATGATCATCTATCTGCTCGCGATCGCGTCCCCGACGCATTCGGTGCCGGCGAGTCTGTATCACACGGGTTGGGCCGGCCAATCCGAGCTGGCGGTGCGGTATCGCCGCGGCTGGAGCCGCACGACGCAGGGCGACCATTTCGTGAACGGCAATTCCTACTACGGCATCAAGCTCGAGGTGGGCGAGGGGCCGGGCGCCGAGTTGTTCTTCACGCATTTCTCCTACATGGCGTTCGACCCGCGCGGCAAACGCGATGCCTACACGAACTACTTCAAAAACAACCGCGCCATCGCGCAAATCGCCCGCGCCTACTGCATGGCGAACCCGCGGGGATTTGCCGGCTACGGCCCGGACTGCTGGGGCCGCTCCGCCGGCGTGAACAACGGCGGCGGACGTCCCGAGCCGCGCGATGACAACGGCACCATCAACGTCATGGCGTCGCTCTCCTCGATGCCCTACACGCCCGAGGAATCGATGGCCGCGTTGAAGCACTTTTATCGCGATCTCGGCGACCGCGTGTGGGGCACATACGGATTCCACGACGGCTTCAATGAGACCTGGAATTGGTTCGACGAGGATTACATGGCGCTGAACCAGGCGCCGATCGTCGTCATGATCGAGAATCACCGCACCGGTCTGATCTGGAACAAATTCATGGCGAACCCCGAGATCGCGCCCGCGCTCGACCGGATCGGCTTCAAACCCGATCCGGAGCCGGTGAAGTGAGCGCGGCCGTGCACGCGCGCGCTCGAAATCTGTCACCTCTCAGGTGCCAGATTGGACCGGCGCTCACTGTGCGAGGCGAATGATCGTGTAGCTTACTGCCGGTAGCTCGATACGACTGCGCGAGCCGGCCGGGTGGAGAGTGTGTGCTTCGCCGTCGAGCACGGTGGCGCCGCGGACGTCAATTTCGGTCGGCAACTCGCCGGTCACGGCTCGATCCGTCGGATTCAGCGCCACGAGCACGCGCTCGGATGCGTTGGCGCGCAGGTAGACGATGGGTTGTCCGATGTCCGCGAGCAGCGCGCGGAAATCGCCGCTCGCGGCGAGCGCGGGGTGGGCGCGGCGCAAAGCAATGAAACGCTGCACGGCGCGCAGTGGCGAGGTGGCGTCGGTGAGTTGTGCGGCGACGTTGGGCCGGTCGGGTGACGGATCGATGGCGAGGTAGAATCGCTCCGGCGCGGCGGTCGAGAAACCGGCGCCCGGCGAGGCGTCCCACTGCATCGGCGTGCGCGCCGGCGTGCGCTCGTAGCCGCCTTCCTTGTTCACTGTGAACGGCGGCGAACGCATGCCGATCTCGTCGCCGTAGTAAATGAACGGCACACCGGGCATCGTGAGCAGGAACGCATGGGCGACGACGAGATCGCGCGCATCGCGGCCGTTGCCGAAACGTGGCGTCGTGTCGTGATTGCCGGTGTGCAGCGCCATGTAGCCTTTGCCGCGTGTGGCGGCGAGGAGCGGCTCGAACTCGGTGAGGAATTTTCGGAAGGGCGTGGTGCCGCGCCGATCGAAGATGGCGGGCTGCCCGCCATTCTCGCGGATGACGGACGCGTAGCCGGGTTTCGTCCATTGGAGGAGGAAGTCCATGTGAAAACCCTGCGGGATCGCGATGTGCGGCTCGGACCATTCGGAGACCATCGCCTTGTCGGGATACTCGCGGTCCATCCACTCGCGGAATTCGCGCCAGAGCGCGGCGGTAGCGGTGCCATCGGGATCGTTCTTCACGAGCGAGCCGGCCATATCGACGCGGAAGCCGCTCGCGCCCATGTCGAACCAGAAGCGCATGATGTTCTTCAACTCGGCGCGCACGGCGAGCGGACCGGGGGCATCGATGCGTTGCTGCCAGGGCTGCGTCGGGTCGGGTTTCGCATAGCCGTAGTTCAGCGCGGGCTGGCAGGAGTAGAAACTCGCGATGTAGTTGGCGCTGCGCTCGGCAGTGCCGACGACGACTTGCTGGTTCGGGGCGAAGAGCTGCCCGACGCCGGCGGTCCAGATATACCAGTCGGTGTATTTGTTTTTCGCGGCGCGCTGGGATTCGCGGAACCACGGGTGCTGGTCCGAGGTGTGCGCGGCGACCAGATCGAGCATCACATGAATGCCGAGCCGCTTCGCCTCGGCGAAGAGCGCATGCAGATCGTCGTTCGTGCCGTAACGCGGAGCGACGCGGTAGAAATCGGCGACGTCGTAGCCGGCGTCGCGGAAAGGCGAGACGAAGCACGGGTTCAGCCAGATGCCGGTGACGCCGAGGTCGTGGAGGTAGGGGAGTTTTTGAATGATGCCGCGGAGATCGCCGATGCCGTCGCCGTCGGAGTCCGCATAGGTCTGCGGATAGATTTGGTAGAACACGGCTTGTTCGAGCCAGGCGGGTGGGGGGCGAAGCTCGGCCGCGGATGCGGCGATGCCGAGCAGGCCCGGCAGCAGCGCGGCGCGGGCGAAACGGGCAACGGCAGCGATCATGGCCGCACGCTAGGTCGGCGGCGAAGCCGCGCGCAACCTCTTTGCACACGTTTGCTTGCCGGCGGCGAGGGGAACTGCACGATGTTCGCACATGCCCGCCCGCCGCGCTCAACGGCTCGATAAGACCGGTATCGTCCAGATCGCCGCCAAGCTCGGCGTCTCGCCTTCCACCGTCTCCCGCGCTCTGCGCCCCGAGACGGCGCACCTCGTGCGCGAGGACCGGCGCAAGGAGATCCTCGATCTGGCGGAGCGGCAGCACTTCCTCCCGAATCTCGGCGCGCGCATGCTCCGCAAGGGCGTGAACATGACGCTGACGGTCGTGGTGCCGCTGGATGAAAACATTTTCTTCTCGGAATACTACGGGCGTTTCCTGGCGGGCACGCTGCACGCCGCCGCCGCGCGCGGGTGGGGCGTGCACATCTGCACGTTGCGGCGAAAAGAGGGTGGCAGCTTCCGCGAGGCGATGCAGCACGTCGCGCTGAACTCCTCGGGCCTCATCTATCTGGCCGAGCCGCTGTCGCAGGCGGATGTGCAGGAGTTGAAGGGCTACCGCCGGCCGTTCGTGTTGACCAAATCCGCCTTGCCGCCCGGCGTGCGCGCCACGGATCTGGGCGTGCCGGTGGTCGGAGTGGACAATCTCGCGGGCGCGCGCTCCGTCGCGAGCCTGCTGCTTCAACTCGGGCATCGAAAGATCGGGCTCTTGCTCGGACCGCCGGGCTCGCGCGACGCCGATGAGCGCCGCCGCGGCTACATGGAGATGCTCGAAAAAGCCGGCGCGAAGCCCCGCGCGGAGTGGATTTTCGAGGGGAATTTCAGCGCCGAGACCGGGCGTGCGGGTATCGGCAAGTTCCTGCAATGCGTCGAGCGGCCGACCGCAGTGTGCTGCGCCAACGACGAGATCGCCTTCGGCGCGATCAACGCGGCGCATGTCGCCGGGCTGAAATGTCCGGAAGACCTTTCGGTCGTCGGGTTCGACGACGGCATCTGGGCCACCGCGTGCCAGCCGGCGCTCACCACCGTGCGCCAGCCGTTGGCCGACATGGCCGAGCGCGCCGTGGGTCTGATCGTGGAAGCCGCAAACGCGCCCGGGCACAGCACGCGCGTCGTGCTCGATGAGATGCCTGCGCCGATGATGATCCGCGAATCGACGCGGCCGTTGCGCACCGAGCGGAAATAAGCCGGACGGATCGCGGACCGGCGGTTTTCCCGCGACGGCCGAGTGGAATGACAAGAATTGCGGCGCTTTTAGCCTTGCACTGCAAACGTTGTCATTCAACCGTGCGCCATCCCCGGCGCGCCTGCGGCGCCCTGTTATCGCACCCACACCAATGCTGTTTTGTTCCCGTTTCGCCGTCTGGCCGGCGCTGCGCCGCGCGCTCTGCTTCGTGCTGCCTGCGTTGTCTCTCTTCACCGCACCGGTTCGCGCGGCGGGTCTTTCGTCGGAGGACGACGCGTTGCTCGACGACATCGAGCGCACGGCGTTCCGTTTCTTTCAGGAGCAGGCGCATCCGCGCACCGGTCTCGTGCGCGACCGCGCGCGCGCCGATGGCTCCGAGAGCATGGGCAAGGCCAGCATCGCCGCTTCGGGCTTTTCGCTCAGCGCCTGGGTGATCGCGACCGAGCGCGGCTGGGTCCAGCGCGCGGCGGCGGCCGAACGCGTCCGCGCCAAGTTGCGCTTCCTCGCGAACGAGGCTCCGCGGCAAAAAGGATTCTTCTATCACTTCATGGAGATGGACACCGGCGCGCGCGCCTGGAAGTGCGAGCTGTCGTCCATCGATTCCGCGCTGATCTATGCGGGGGCGATCGTCGCCCGGGAGTATTTTGCCGATCCGGAGATCACCGCGCTCGTCAACCGCCTGCTCGGCGATGTCGATTGGAACTGGTTCCTGAATGAGGGCAGCCAAGTCTCGCTCAGCTGGCACGACGAGACCGGTTTCTCGCGCTACCGCTGGGACCGCTACTCGGAACACGTGTTGATGAGCTTCCTCGCGCTCGGCGTGTCGCCCCGGCCGCTGCCGGCGGCGTATTGGCGGGCGTGGGAGCGCAAGCCGATCGGGCGTTACGGCGATTTCGTCTACGTGCAGGAGCCACCGTTGTTCGTGCACCAGTTCCCGCAGGGTTATCTCGACCTGCGCGAGCGGCGCGACGCGGCGATGGATTACTTCAAGAACTCCCAACTCGCCACGCTGGCGCAGCGGCAGTTCAGCATCGATTTGAAGAAGGAATTTCCGAGCTGGGGCGCGAATCTCTGGGGCCTGACCGCCTCGGACTCCGCCACCGGCTACAAGGCTTGGGGTGGTCCGCCGCGGACTTTGCGGTTCAATTCGCTCGATGGCACGATCGTGCCCTGCGCCGCGGCGGGCTCCCTGATTTTCGCGCCGCGCGAGACGCTGGCGGTGCTCCGCCACCTGCGTCTCGCCTACGGCGATCGCATCTGGAAACGCTACGGGTTCGTCGATGCCTTCAATCCGGAGACCGGTTGGGTCAACCCGGACGTAATCGGCATCGATCAGGGCATCTCGATGATTCAGGCGGAAAATCTCCGCAGCGGTCTCATCCATCGCCTGTTCATGCGTGCGCCCGAGGTGCAGCTCGGCATGGCCAAGGCCGGACTCTATTCCACCCGCCGCGAGCTCTCGCAGGGAGAACAGGATCTCGTTCGCGCGCACGCTGCCGCCGCATGGCAGCAGATCCAGTCGGGCGGAGCGGACGCGGGTTTGCAGCTGACCGCCACGCTGGCCGCCCATCGGCTGGGTTTGCTCGATGGAGTTGAGGCCGTCGACCGCGTGCGCCGCTTGGTCGCCGCGAGCATGGCGCCGGCGGACTACGCGGGGACCAGTTTGCTCGCCGCCGCCCTGATCACTGTCCGGCAGGGGCTGCCCGCCGTCGCCGTCGAGGCGACGCAGAAGCTCGCCGCGCTGTCCTGGCCGACGAAGCCCACTGGCGAAAAACTCGCCGCGATTTCCCGCCTCGGCGCGTTCATCGGCGTGGGGCAGGGACGTGACGGCGCGACGGCGTGGAGCGGACTCGATCGCACGACGCAACCGCGCGGCGCGGTGCATGTGCTCGCGCCCGCCGACCCCGCCGGCGCCGTGCTGCCGGGCTTGTGGCTGGACGAGCGCGCGGTGCTCAGCGGCGCTTCGGCGTCGCAGCTGGCCTACGCGACACTCGATGCGCATTCGGCCCAGTTGCCGGACGCGATGATGCTCGCGCTGCTGATCGACCAGTTTCCCGGCGAAGTGCTGCATCGGTTCGCTGGCGCGCTCGGTCGGGCCTCGGATGATCCCGCCAACGCGCAGGCGGCGCTCGTGATCGCGGCCGCCAATCTGCTTTCCAACGACTGCGTGCGCGCGTGGTTCGCTCGCGACGAGATCGCGCAGAAGGCGCGTGCGGGCATCCCGGAGTTCGTCGAAGCCGCCTTCGGTGCGAAGACCTCCGTCGTCGCCCAGCGTGAGCTGGCCGGTCCGCGGGTGCTGCCCGAGCCGCGGCGCGCGATCGCGGTTTCCGCCGCGGCGCCGCGCGAGCAGTGGCAGTGGCACACGGTCGCGGGCATGGAATACAAGGACTCGCTCGCCGACGTGCGCGCGGGCGATCCGCCGGTTTCGCTGAAGTTCGCGTTCACCTGGGACGCCGAAGCGCTGCATTTCCACGCCATCGTGGTCGACTCGCCGGCCGGTTATCTGCTGCCGGTCGAGCGCAACCGCCTCGTCGAACTTTTCGTCGACCCCGCGCACGACGGACTGCTCTGGCTCGGCGCCGGCGATTACCAGTTCGGTTTCATCCGCGCCCACCACTGGGAGTTGAAGAACACCACCGACGCGGTCGAATTTTTCCACCACGCCGCGAGCAGCGGCAAAATCACCCCGACGGCCGACGGCTACATCGTCGACGGCTCGATTCCGTGGAGCGCGCTCGGCGTGACGCCGAAGCCCGGCCTCGAGATGGGCGTCTCGCCCGCCGTGGTCGCCGAAGGCACCAAGGAATGGGAGCCCACGATCAAGCTCATCTGGTCCTACGTGCGCGAGGACGAGAGCCACGTGCGCCTCGGTGTCCTGACCCTCCAATGACTTTTGTTCTGATCCTCAGATCAAAATCCCAACCCGTGCAACCACACCCGAAATGAAAACCCCGATCCCCCGCCTGATCCCGTTGGCCGTCGCGCTGACGTTGGGCGCCCAGCCCGCCCTGCGGGCGCAGAATGCTGCTGCGCCCGAGAACACTCCGCCGGCGAAAGACGACGTCTACACGTTGACGCCGTTCGTCGTGAACACCGACAAGGACGTCGGCTATGTGGCCGTCGATTCGTTGGCCGGTGGCCGCACCAACACGCCGATCAAGTTCACGCCGTCCTCGATGTCGTCCATCACCCGGACGGCCATCGACGACATCGGCATCCAGAATGTCCGCGAGGCGCTCAAGTGGACGCCGAATGTCGTGCCCGAGGACCTCAACGCCGGCAAAGGCTTCGGCGGTTCCGCGTTCCACGATTGGGCCTTCAACTACCGTGGCGCCGGCGCCGGCGAGCAAGGCGGTCCCGGACCGACGAGAAACTACTTCTCGTTCTACCAGAACCAGGACGCCTACAACGTCGAGCGCATCGAATTCCTCCGCGGCCCGAACTCCATCATCTTCGGCCTCGGCACCGTCGGCGGCCAGTTGAGCACCTACACGAAGGTCCCGCGCCTCGACAAGAACCTCACCAAGGCGACCGTCACCGTCGATAACAACGGCTCGAACCGCTACGAGGTCGACATCAACCGCAAGGTGAACGACACCGTCGCGCTCCGCCTGAACGCGGTGAAGGACAACAACCAGGGCTGGCGCGAAGGCGACGTCAACCGCACCAAGGCGGTCGATCTCGCGGCTCTGTGGAAGATCACCGACGACGCCCAAGTCCGCGTCGAAGGCGAATACGCCAACGTCCGCCGCTCGCTCATCTCGTCCGGCATCGGCGACAAGATCTCCGGTTGGGACGGCACGACGGCCTCCAACACCTGGGGCGCCGCTCCGGTCGGCACCGCTCGCACCCAGCCGATCCAAAACGCCGGCGCGTGGGGCGATTGGCTGAGCCCCTTCTGGGTCTACGTTCCGAGTCTTCCGGTCGGCAAGCAGCTCATGGGCTGGGCCGGCGGCTACGCCTCCTCCAATAGCCTCTCCGACATCGGCCAGGCGCTCAACTACCAGCCCAAAGCCGGTTGGTATCCCTCCCAGATCAAGCTCCCGTGGGAAGCGACTTACCAGAGCACGGCCAAGATCCCGTTGCGCCCCAGCTACGACTGGACCTACGGCAACGGCGTCAGCGACATCAAGTATCGCGACATCACCGTCACCTACGACCAGAAGATCAACCAGAACTTCGACTTCACCGCGGCCTTCTATCGTTACTACGACACGCAGACCGCGAAGGATTATGAAGGCACCGGCGGCGCCGCGATCGACATCAACAAGCAGCTCCCGGACGGCTCCGCCAATCCGAACTACGGCAAGGCGTTCGCCGACTTCTTCCTCAGCAAGCAGACGCAGACCCGCAACGTCACCGAAGGCCGTGCGCAGTTGAACTACCATTTCGACTCGTCCCTCTTCGGCCAGTCGTGGAAGCAACTGTTCTCCGTCGCCGCGTCGCAGAAGGACCTCAAGCAATCCGCCCGCCAATACCTCGGCCAGGTCGGCAACGGCACCACCATCACCAATCCGGCTGACTGGGTGCAGAACATGATCTGGGGCCGTATCTACCTCGATACGCCGAACCAGGTCATGGCCATTCCGGAAGTCGTCAACGGCCGTGCGGTCGCCTACATGCCCAAGGCCGACGGCTACTGGTTCGACTTCGACGACACCTTCAAGCTCACCGACGTCGCCGTCATGTCGCAATCGCGCCTCCTGGACGACGCACTCACCGTCACTCTCGGCGCGCGCCGCGATTCCTACGACGAAAACCTCCGCGAGCTCCGCCGCGGCCCGAACCTGACCGACAACATCGTCAACGAGTCGCAGAGCGGCAACACCTACTCCGCGGGCGCCGTCTACTTCCTCAAGGGCGGCCTCGGTCTCGTCGCCAACTGGTCGAAGAACATCCAGCCCCCGCACGCCGGTTCGCAACCGCTCCTCAGCGGCGCCCGCCCGAAGCCCGAAGAAGGCAAGGGCCTCGAATACGGTCTGCGTTGGTCGACCAACGACAACAAATACTACGCGACCCTCATCCGCTACGACACGCAGTCGAAGGGCCACCTCGTCGAGAACCCGATCGGCTTCCGCGGCGTCTGGCAGAAATACAACATCGCGCAGGGCCTCCCCTCCGAGTCGGGCAAGGGCGGTCTCGCCTTCTCCGACACCACGTCGCTCGACGTGAAGGGCTACGAGTTCGAAATCACGGCCAACCCGACCAAGAACCTCCGCCTCCAGGCGAGCTGGGGCACGCAGGACACGTCCAAGGTCGACTACTACCCGGACAGCCGCGCCTACTTCGCCTCGAACTCGGCGGCCTGGAATGCGGTCGTGAACAACGCCGCGCTCGACGCCACCGCGCGCAACAACCTGCGCACCGAGATCGCCAGCGTGCAGAACGCTCTCGATCAGGCCAAGCCCGGTGCCAAGCAGGACGGCCAGCTCAAGTATACCGTCGCGTTCTTCGCGAACTACACGTTCACCGACGAGATGCTGAAGGGCCTCGAAATCGGCGGCGGCGCCAGCTATGCCGCCAAGCCCTATGCCGGCGTCTTCGACGGCGTCGAATACTACGGCGACTCCCGTCTCTCGACGACGCTGACGCTGCAGTATCACACCAAGGTCGCCTCGGTGCCGCTGCACCTCGCGCTCTACATCGACAACGTCCTCGACGACCAGGATCCGTGGGTCACCAGCTACCACTGGGGCTACACCGACACCTCCGGCCGCCACATCAAGGACGGCTACATCCTCCAGGCGCCGCGCACGTTCCGTCTCGCCGCGCGCTTCGAGTTCTAAGTCGCCAGTTGTCCCCGGAGGCGCAGCACCTGCTGCCGCCTCCGGTTTCCGTTCGGTCGTCCCGCCCTGTTGCGGGACGACCCCCGGAATTCCGCCTCGCCAACGTCGCGCCAACGCGCTCGCAATCCGTCACCCGTCATGGGTTCCGTTTCTCCTCACGCACTCTCGCTCTCCGCCGCCGCCGATTTCGGGCTCATCGAGCTGACTTCCGCCAGCGGACTCCGCGCGCAACTGCTGCCCAGCGGCACGCTGTTCGCCCTGCGCCACCGCGAGACCCTGCTCAACCAAGTGCTGCCCGGCCCCGCCGAGGAAGGTCTCTTCCGCCTTCTCGTGCGCTGGAAAGACGCCGCGGGCAAAGTCGCCGGATGGGCGCCACTGGTCGGACGTGAGGTCGATTTCACCGCCGCCGGTCCCGCGTGGCGCACCACGCCGTGCGCCGGCCTCGAATGCGTCACGACCCTGACGCTGCATCCGCAGCACGCCGCCTGGGCGTGGCGCGTGCAACTCCGCAACACGTCGGGCGCGTCGCTCACGTGCGAGATTTTCCACGCGCAGGACCTCGGCCTCGCCGACGAGGGCGCCGTGCGCAACAACGAGGCCTACACCTCGCAATACCTCGACCTGCTCCCCGTCACCGACGCCACCCTCGGCCACGTCCTCCTCGCCCGCCAAAACCAACCTGCCGCCGGCGGCCGCCATCCGTGGGCCGCGTTCGCCTGCGCCGAAGGCGCTGCCGCTTTCTGCACGGACGCCTATCAGTTCCTCGGCGCCGATTTCCGCCTGACCGGCGAACCGCTCGCGATGCGCGAGCCCTCGCTGCCGTCGCGCCGCCTCCAATACGAGTGCGCGCTCGCCGGCCTGCAAACCCGCCCGCTCGCACTCGCACCGGGCGGCGCCGCCACGGCGACTTTCGTCGCCCGCTTCGCCGAAGATCACCCGACTGCTTCGTCCATCGCCGATGTGGCGCGCCTCGCCGAGGTGCTGCCGGCTGATTGGGCCAACGCGCCGCGCACGGCGTCGTTCTGCACCGCACCAAGCTCCGTCTTCACTGCGCCGTGGGTGCACGGTGAGAACGCCACGGCGACCGATCTCGTCGCCTGGTTCCCCGCCGCGCGTCGCCACGAGGAATTCGACGCGCAGCGCAACCTCCTCTCGTTTTTCTGCGGCACGGATACGCACGTCGTCCTCCGCGCCAAGGAGGCGCTCGTCGCGCGGCCGCACGGACACATCGTGCGCAACGGCTCGTCGCTCTGGATCGACGACGGCCAGTTCGGCATCACCGCCTACGCCGCCGGCATTTTCGGCGCGCAAGTCTATCTCGGCAACCCGAGCATCACGCGGCTGCTTTCCGTCGTGCGCCACCCGCTCAACCTCGCGCGCGCGAGCGGCCAGCGCGTGTTCGTGCGCCGGGCAGGGGAGTGGCGCCAGCTGGGCGTGCCCTCGGCGTTCGTGATGGAGCCCGGCGGCGTCCGTTGGATTTATCGTCTGGCCGACGCCACGATCGAGGCCGTGCTCACCTGCTCCGGCGAGCTGGCGGCGAGTTTTCTCACGCTGCAAGTGACGTCGGGTGCGCCGTGCGAGTTCCTCGTCACGCATTCGCTCGCGCTCGGGGCCAACGAATTCGACGCCGGTGGCACCTTGGAGGTCAACGCCGCGCAAGGCTGGATGGCCGCCGTGCCGTCCGCCTCCGGTTTTCTCGCCCAACATCTGCCCAACACCTGTTTCGCCCTCGCGGCGATCGAGCCGGCGCAGTTGGCCGAGCTGGGCGGCGACGAACTGCTCTACGCCGACCGCCAGTCCCGCGGCGGCCCTTACGCCGCGCTGCGCTCCGTCGCGACGAGTCGCCTTTCGCTCGCCTTGGTCGGCACGCATGCCGGCTTGCCCGCGCTCGAAACCGCCGTGGCGGCCGCACGCGAGGAGTTCGCCGCGGAGCGCCCCGCGGCGCGCCCGCCGCTCGCTCCGGTGCGGCTGGGGCGCGCGCGCGATGGCGGCGTGGCGCGCGTCGACGACGTGCTGCCGTGGTTCACGCATAACGCCTCGATCCATTTCTCGACGCCGCACGGCCTCGAGCAATACGGCGGCGCGGCGTGGGGCGTGCGCGATGTCACGCAGGGTTCGATCGAGTGGCTGCTCGCGGCCGGCGAGTTCGATGTCGCGCGGCGCGTGCTCGAGACCGTTTTTGCCCAGCAATACCTCGGCGCGGCGGCCAAGGCGGAGGGCGTCGAAGGCGCCTGGCCGCAGTGGTTCATGTTTCCGCCGTTTCACTTCATCCAGCAGGCGCACAGCCACGGTGACGTGTGCTTCTGGCCGGTGAAGGCGCTGTGCGACTACGTCGAGGCGACCAACGATCTCGGCTTCCTCGGCCAAAACATCGACTACACCGACGCGAAGTCCTTCCGCCCGACGGGCACGCGGGAATCCCTCTGGGTGCACTGCGATCGCGTGGTCGCGCATGTCGAGAGCCGCCTCGTGCCCGGCACGGCGCTCGTGAATTACGGCGACGGCGATTGGGACGACACCCTGCAACCCGCCGATCCGACGATGCGCACGCGCATGGTCAGTGCGTGGACGGTGGCGCTGGCCTACCAGACTTTCCGCCAGCTCGCCGCGGTGAGCCAGCGAGCGGGCGAAACCGCCCGGACCGGCGTCCTCGAGTCGCTGCTCGCGCGCATGCGCCGGGATTTCAGCGCCCAGCTGATGCCGGGCGGCACGGTGGCGGGTTTCCTCGTCAACGAGGCCGACGGCTCGAAGCGTCCGCTGTTGCACCCGAGCGACAAGATCACCGGCATCCGCTATCGGCTGCTGCCGATGACCCGTTCCGTGATCGCGGAGCTGTTCACGCCGGAGGAGGCGAAGCGCCACCTCTCCATCGTCGAGCGCGATCTGAAATTCACCGACGGCGTCCGGCTCATGAGCGAGCCCGCGACCTACCACGGCGGCTTGGAAAAATTGTTCAAGCGCGGCGAGACCGCCGCGAACGTCGGCCGCGAAATTGGCCTGCAATACGTGCACGCGCACATCCGCTACGCCGAAGCGATGGCCAAGATCGGCGACGCCGAGCGCCTGTGGGAGGCGCTGCAGGTCGTGAATCCGGTCGGGCTCGACCAAGTCGTGCCGCGCGCGGTCCCGCGTCAGAGCAACGTCTATTTCTCCAGCTCCGATGCCGACTTCGCCGACCGCGTGGAAGCGGCCGCGCGCTGGCCGGAATTGCGCGCCGGACGCGTGCCGGTGCGCGGCGGCTGGCGGCTCTACTCCAGCGGTCCCGGACTCTACCTGCACAAGATCCGCGCCTGCCTGCTCGGTTTGCGCGAATCGTTCGGCGACGTCGTGTTCGATCCGGTGCTGCCGCGCAGCCTCGACGGGTTGACCGCCGAGACGCATCTCTGCGGCCGCCCCGTGCGCCTCGCCTTCGCGGTGAAGTCCGCCACGCACACGCCGCAGCGCGTGCGCGTGAACGGTCGCGACCTCGCTGGCGCGCCCGAGGCGAATCCCTACCGCACCGGCGGCTTGCGAGTGCCTGCACGCGCGATTTCCTCCCTGTTGAAACCCGACGGCAATCTCGTGGAGATCGAACTCTAACCGCTGAACTGATGACACCCCACCACACCACCGCCGCGGCCGACCGCATTCCGTTCTCGCAAAAGGTCGCCTACGGCATGGGGGCCGTGGTGACCATCGTCGCCGTCAATTCCGTCGTCCAGCTCACCAACCTCGTCTACGTCGTCGGTCTGGGCGTGAGCGCGATCTGGATCGGTTATGCGCAGGCGTTCCCGCGGCTGTGGGATGCGATCATCGATCCGTTCCTCGGCAACATGTCCGACAACTGCCGCTCGCGTTGGGGCCGGCGCATTCCGTTCCTCGTCGTCGGCGGCGTGCTGATCGGCATCGCGTTCTGGGCGCTGTGGACCGTGCCGCGCGATTGGAGCAAGGAGTGGATGTTCGGCTACTTCCTCGTGACGTCGCTTTTCTTCTACACCGTGGTGCCGATCTATGCCATCCCGCACGGCGCGCTCGGGCTCGAGATGACCGACGACTACCACGAGAAGACGAGCCTCTTCGCCTACAGCACCATCATCGGCAACATCGGCGCCCTGGCGCTGCCGTGGGTTTACTATCTCGCCAACCGCCCCATGTTCGGCGGCGATGCCGTCAACGGCGTGAAATGGGTCTGCCTCGGCTTGAGTGTCATGCTCACGGGCGCGGCGATGTGGTGCGCGTTCGTCTGCCGGGAGGGCAAGATGCACCAGGCGAGTCAGCAGGAGCGCGTGCCGATCTGGCAGAGCTTCAAGGCGACCTACCGCAACCGCACGTTCCTCCGGCTCGTGGGTGCGTTCGTGCTGCTGATCGTCGCGTTCCAGCTGGTGATGGGCTTCAACAATTACATCCAGATTTTCTTTCTCTTCGGCGGCAACACCGACGCCGCTTCCGAAGTGATGGCGCTGAACGGCACGCTCTGGGCCACCGTCGCCATCGGCGGTGCGTTTCCGATGACCTGGCTCTCGAAGCACTACGGCAAACGTTTCACGGTGCTCGTGGCCTTCGGGCTGATCATCGGGGGCAATCTCTCGAAAATCGTCTGCTACAACCCGGCGCACCCGTATTGGACGACGATTCCGACGGTGTGCCTTTCGCTGGGTATGGCTTTCGCGTTTTCGCTCGTGAATGCGATGATCGCGGACGTGTGCGACGAGGAGGAACTCGCCACCGGCATCCGCCGCGAGGGCATCTACTTCGCCGTCTACAACTGGTGGTGGAAGGTCGCGGTCTCGATCGCGACGATCATCAGCGGCTACCTGCAACGCTTCACCGGTTTCGTCGAGGGCGCCAAGACGCAGAGCGACACCACGCTGTTCCAGCTCCGCGCCTGGGAAATCGGCCTGCCGGCCGCGATCTGCCTCGTGAGCGTCTGGCTCCTCGCGAACTACCCGCTGACCGAGACGCGCGCTTACGAAATCAAGGCGCTGCTGAAACAGCGCAAAGCCTCCGCGGAGCCCGCCGGCGCCGCCTGAGCAAAACAGCCGCCGGGGCCGGCGCACTTGGCCCCACTTTTCCAGCGATGAATACGAACTCCGTTTCACTCCGTCCGCTCGTTCGCCTCGCCGCCGCTGCGCTCGCGTCCGCCGCCCTCGGCTGCGCGCAATCGCGCCAGCTCGACGATTTCGCGACCGTCGCCGGCTGGACCGCCGTCACCTCCGAAGGCGCGCAGGCGAAGATCGGCCACGCCGCCGGCAAGACCGGCGGCGCCGTCGCGCTCGATTTCGACCTCAGCCACGCCTACGGCTACGCCACCGCCCGCCGCGCGGTGGATATCGAACTGCCGGCGAACTACCAGTTCACCTTCGACCTCCGCGGCGAATGCCAGGTGAACAACTTCGAGGTGAAGCTCATCGACGAATACGACAACGTCTGGATGGCCAAGCGGCTCTCCTACACGTTCCCGACGCAGTTCGAGATGCAGCACGTGCGCAAGCGCCACCTCTCGTTCGGCTGGGGCCCGCATCGCATCCCCGAGCCGAAGCGCATCCGCGCTATCGAGTTCACCGTCGCCACCGCCACCGGCGGCGTGGGCCGCATCTACATTTCCAATCTTCGATTCACTGCGATCGATGACGCCGCCGCCAACGCCGCTGTGGCCACCGTGCAGGCGACGTCGGGCGCTCCGACCGCGAATGCCCACGGCACCGTCGTCGAGCACTGGTCCGTCGCGCCCGGGGAAGGGGAGGCGGCGCTCACGATCGACTTCGCCCACGAGCGCGAGCTCGGCGGACTGATTCTCGATTGGGCGCCGGGCAAGGCTGCGGCGAGTTACGCCGTGCAACTCTCCGCGGACGGACGCGAGTGGCGCACCGTCGCCTCCGTCACGCGCGGCAACGGCGGTCGCGACTACGTCTACCTGCCCGAGCAGCAGGGCAACCTGCTTCGCCTCGAATTGCCGCCGGAGGAAGTCGCCAAGGGCGTTGATCTCGCGCGCCTCGAAGTGCAGCCGCCGCAATTCGGCCAGAACGAGAACACCTTCTTCGAAGCCATCGCGCGCCGCGAGCGTCGCGGCTTCTTCCCGAAATTCTACATTGGCGAACAGTGCTACTGGACGACCGCCGGCAGTCCGGCCGACGGCGACAACGCGCTCATCGGCGAAACCGGCCAGATCGAACTCGCGCGCGGCTCATTCACCGTCGAGCCGTTCCTCTATGTCGATGGTCAGCTCGTGACCTGGAATGACGTGCAGCTCTCGCAGTCGCTCGAAGCCGGCTACCTCCCGATCCCCACCGTCGAGTGGAAACGCGGCGATCTCACGCTGCGCATCACGACTTTCGCCGCCGGGCCGGCCGGCGCGGACAGCGTGCTGCTCACGCGTTACCAGCTCACGAATTCCGGGGTGCCCGTGAAAGGAAAACTCTTCCTCGCGGTGCGGCCGTTCATGGTCGATCCGCCGTGGCAAAACATCTTCCGCGCCGCCGGCTGGGCGCGCGTGGAACGCGTCGCGCTCGTCGACGGCGTCGTGCAGGTCGGCAATCGCCGCGTCATTCCGCTCGATCGTCCGACCGCGTTCGGCGCGACGCCGTTCGAGTCCGGCGAAATCGTCGAACACCTCGCGCAAGGCCGTTTGCCCGCGGCCACCGCCGCCGAAGACGCCGCCGGGTTCGCCTCCGGCGCGCTGGCTTACGACTTCGATCTCGCCAACGGTGCGAGTCAGGAGGTGCGCCTCGCGTCTCCGTTCCACCAGCCGACGCAGCCGATCCCGGCCAACGTCACCGCCGACGAAGCCGCGCGCTACGTCGATGCCGCGCAGAAAGCCGCGCGCGCCATGTGGGAGTCGCGTCTCGATCTGTTCCAAGTCCGCCTGCCCGCCTCGGCGCAACCGGTGATCGACACCATCAAGTCGAACCTCGCCTACATCTTCATCAATCAGGACGGCGTCCGCTTCCAACCCGGCTCGCGCAATTACCAGCGTTCGTGGATTCGCGATGGCTCGCTCACGTCGACGGCCCTGCTCGAGCTCGGACTCAACGACGCCGTGAAGGCGTTCGCCGACTGGTATGCTCCCTTCCAGTTCCCGAGCGGCAAGGTGCCGTGCGTCGTCGACCGCCTCGGTGCTGACCCGACGCCGGAGAACGACAGCCACGGTCAGCTCATCTACCTGTTCATGCAGGTCTACCATTTCACGCACGACAAGGAATGGCTGCGCGCCAAGTGGCCACATGTCGTGCGCACTGTCCGCTACATCCAGGAACTGCGCGCGACGCGCAAGGTCGAGCCCTTCATCAGCGGCACGCCCGAACAGCGCGCGCTCTACGGCCTGATGCCCGAATCGATCAGCCATGAGGGATACAGCGCCAAGCCGATGCATTCCTACTGGGACGATGCCTTCACGCTGCGCGGCCTGAAGGACGCCGCGGCCATCGCCGAAATCCTGGGCGAGACCGCCGCCGCGAAGGAGTTCGCCGCGGAGCGCGACGACTTCCGCAAGGATTTCTACAACTCCATCCGCCTCGCGATGCAGAACACGAAGGTGGATTACATCCCGGGTTGCGCGGAACTCGGCGACTTCGACGCCACCTCGACCACCGTGCTCGTGCAACCGGGCAACGAAGTCGGCCTGCTCCCCGAGCCGGCGCTCAGTCGCACATTCGAGAAATACTTCGAGCGCTTCGTCGCCCGCCGCGACGGCAAGATGGATTGGCTCGACCTCACGCCCTACGAGAATCGCGTCATCGGCTCCTTCGTCTACCTTGGGCAGAAGGACCGCGCGCAGGCCTGCCTCGATTACTTCATGTCGCTGCGCCGTCCCGCGGGCTGGAATCACTGGGCCGAGGTCGTCTTCCGCGACCCGAAGACCCCGCGCACGATCGGCGACATGCCGCACACCTGGTGCGGCTCGGACTTCATCCGCTCCGTGCGGGGCATGTTCGTCTACGAGCGCGAGCAGGACGACGCGCTGGTCCTCGCGGCTGGCGTGTCCGACGCATGGGTAACCGATCCGGCCGGCATCGAGGTCGTCTCGATGCCGACCTACTACGGCAAGATCAGCTACACCGTGAAGAGCCAGCGCGCCGCAGATGGCTCGGTGCCTACCGTGGAAGTCACCATCGCCGACGGCGTGAAGGTTCCGCCCGGCGGCATTATCGTGCGCTCCCCGCTCTCGCGTCCGATTCGCGTCGTGCACGGTGACGGAAAACTGATGCACCAAAACGAAATCCGCATCGACAGCCTCCCGGCGAAACTGTCGATTGCTTACTGAGTTTCGCCCAACCACACCGCGCGTGCGCGCCTCTCCTCCGGTTGTAGGGCTCGACCTTGTGTCGAGCCTCGCGACCGGGCCGGGAACAGGCCTCACACGAGGTGAGGCCCTACCATCCGTCCCACCGTTCACGATGCGTTTCCTCCGTTCTGTCTCCGTTCTGCTTCTCGGCTCGCTCTTCGTCGCGCTGCGCGCGGCCCCGGCACCGTCCGTCGATGACCGCGTGCGCGATCTGTTGTCGCGCATGACGCTCGAGGAAAAGGTCGGCCAGCTCGTCCAGTATTCCTCGCGCGAGGACATGACGGGCCCCGCATCGGATTCCTCGCTCACGCCGCAGCTCGAGAAAGGCGAGGTCGGCAGCATGCTGAACGTCGTGGGCGCCGAGCAGACGCGCAAATGGCAGCAGATCGCTGTCGAGCATTCACGTCTCCGCATCCCGCTGCTCTTTGCGCTCGATGTCATCCACGGCTACCGGACGATTTTCCCCATCCCGCTCGCTTCGGCGTCGTCGTGGGACATGGCGCGCATCGAGCAGGCCGAGCACATCGCCGCCACCGAGGCCGCCGCCGCTGGCATCCACTGGACGTTCGCACCGATGGTCGACATCGCGCGCGATCCGCGCTGGGGCCGCATCGCCGAGAGCGCAGGAGAGGATACGTTCCTCGGCTCCGCCGTCGCGCGCGCGCGGGTGCGCGGTTTCCAGGGCGACGGCACTTTCGCCGGCACCGACCGCGTGCTCGCCTGCGCGAAACACTTCGCCGCCTACGGCGCCGCGCAGGCGGGCCGCGACTACTTCACGACCGACGTGACCGAGCGCCAGCTGCGCGAAGTTTACCTGCCGCCCTTCCGCGCCGCCAAAGACGAAGGCGTCGCCGCCTTTATGGCGGCCTTCAACGACCTCGACGGCACGCCGTGCTCCGCGAACCCGTTCCTGCTCGATCAGGTGCTGCGCCGCGAGTGGGGTTTCAAGGGCTTCGTCGTCTCCGACTGGGCCAGCGTCACCGAGATGCGCGCCCACGGCAACGTCACCGACGTGCGCGACGCCGCGCTGAAGTCCTTCAACGCCGGCCTCGATATGGACATGGAGAACGGCGCCTTCGGTCCGCACGTCGCCGACCTCGTGCGCGAGGGCAAGGTCTCGATGGCGCGCCTCGATCAGGCGGTGAGCGCGATTCTCGCCGCGAAGTTCCGCCTCGGGCTCTTCGAGGACCCTTATCGCTTCTCCGATCCGGCCCGGCAGGAAAAGCTCTTGCTGCACCCGGACCACCTCCAGGCCGCGCGCGATCTCGCGCGCCGCTCGTGTGTGTTGCTGAAGAACCAGGGCGACGTGCTCCCGCTGAAGACGTCCGGTCTGAAGATCGCGCT
This sequence comes from Candidatus Didemnitutus sp., assembly GCA_019634575.1. NCBI lineage: Bacteria > Pseudomonadati > Verrucomicrobiota > Opitutia > Opitutales > Opitutaceae > Candidatus Didemnitutus > Candidatus Didemnitutus sp. The sequence continues at coordinate 129,615 of JAHCAY010000003.1, read as the reverse complement.
CGTCGGTCCGCTCGCCGACGCCCCGCTCGATCAAGTCGGCACCTGGCACGCCCAAGTCGACCGGAAGGACACCGTCACCGTGCGCACCGCGCTGCAAAAACTCTACGGCGACAATCTCCGCTACGCGCTGGGTTGCGACACGCGCAGCGACGACCGCAGCGGCTTCGCGGCCGCGCGCGCCGCCGCCGATGCTTCCGACGTCGTCATCGTCGCGCTGGGCGAGGATGTTTTCCAATCGGGCGAGTGCACCAGCCGCACGTCACTCGACTTTTCCGGCCAGCAGATCGCCCTGCTCGAGGAGCTGCACCACGCCGGCAAGCCGGTCGTGCTCCTCGTGATGGCGGGCCGGCCGCAGCTGTTGGACAAAATCGAGGGGCTCGCCGACGCCATTCTCGTTCCCTGGCACCCGGGCACGATGGGCGGTCCCGCGATCGCCGACGTGCTCACGGGCGCCTACAATCCGTCCGGCAAGCTGCCGCTCAGCTGGCCGCGTTCGGTGGGGCAAATCCCACTCTTCTATGCGCACAAGAATTCCGGTCGTCCCGAGCCGAAGGACCCGAAGGATCCGTATTTCTCGCACTACATCGATTCACCCAACACGCCGCAGTATCCCTTCGGCTACGGCTTGAGCTACACGAGCTTTGCCTACGACCAGCTCCGCCTCAGCACGCCGGCCCTGCCGGCGAACGGCACGATCACCGTCACCGCGCGCGTGCGCAACACCGGCCAGCGCGCCGGCGAGGAAGTCGTGCAACTCTACGTGCGCGACCGCGTCGGCTCCGTCACGCGGCCCGTGCGTGAGCTGAAGGGCTTCCAGAAAATCGAGCTCGCGGCCGGTGAGGCGCGCGACGTGTCGTTCCAGCTCACATCGGCCGATCTCTCGTTCTGGCGTCGCGACATGACCTACGGCGCCGAACCGGGCGACTTCGACGTCTTCGTCGGCGCCGATTCGACGGCAACGCTTACGGCGAGCTTCAAGCTCGAATGACGATGCCGCTCCGTCGCGCCATGGCCGTCGCGTGGGTCGCCCTGACCCTCGGCCTCGGCTGCGCCGGCGCGGACGAGCTGCGGCGATTCGCGGTGCAGTTGGCGCCGGACGACGTCCTGCCGACGGGCAACGAGCTGATTTCCCTGCCGACGATTCGCGCGGCGGACGGGGCGCTCGACAGCTTCAACGTGCTTTCGATGCGCGACCGCGGCCTGTTGGAAGTCGTGGGCGAGGGCGGAGCACCGGCGGTGCAGCCGTATTTCGAGATCGATGGCCAACCGCTTCCGTTTCGCGCCCCGCAGTGGGAACTGGCGGAATATTGGATTCCGACGGCGCGACTCGCGACCGACGGCCTCGAGCGCACGCTCACCTACTGCGTGCCGCCCGGCGCGCGCGCGGCGATGATTCGGTTGACCCTGGTGAATCGGCGGGCCCAGCCGGTCGCCGTGCACCTTGGCGTGCGCACTTCGTGGGGCGCGTTGAACCGCGTCACCTACGCGCCCGTGGCGCTCCGCGGCGCGCGCGAGTTCACCACCGGCGACACGTCGATGTTCAGTTTCATCACCCACGACACGATTTTCGCCTGGGCGCTGAACGCCCCGGGCGCGCGCGTGCAGCCCAACCCCGGCGCGGGGAAAGGCGCCCCCGGCATCGACGCGGTGCGGATCTTCACCGTGGCACCCGGCGCGACCGTCGAGGCGGTCTTCTTTCTCAGCGTGGGTCTCGAGGAAAACAGCGCCGTGCACGCGGCGCGCGTGTTGCGCGAAAACACCGAGCGCGATGGCGTCGACGGCGTGCTGGCCAAGGCGGCGGCGTGGTGCCGGGCCCGCACGGGCACGACCGGCCAGGCCGATCTCGATATGCTGATGAACCGGAATCTCCTGTTCACCGCACTCTACGCCTGGGGTCGAACACTCGACACCGAGCAACTCGTCGGCATCACCTCGCGCAGCCCGCGCTACTACGTATCGGCGGCGTATTGGGACCGCGATGCGATGCTGTGGTCGTTCCCCGGCCTGCTCGACATCGATCTCGCGCTCGCGCGTGAAGCGCTCGACTACGCGCTCACGACCCAACTGCGGAACACCGGCACGCACAGCCGCTACATCGACGGCATGGTGCTCGAGGATGGCTTCCAGCTCGACGAGGCCGTGGCGCCGCTGGTCGCGCTCGGGCGCTATTGGCGGCAGACGGGCGATCTCGCCTTCGTCGCCGGGCACCGCGCCGCGCTGGCGGCGCTTCGCGCGCGACTGCTCGGCCGCTTCGATGCGGCGACGGGACTCTACTCGTCGTTGCAGGATTCGCAGGACGAGTTTCAGAAACTTCCGTTCATCACTTACGCCAACGCGCTCAGCTGGCAGGCGTGGCGCGAGCTGTCCGCGCTTCATGCCGCGCTCGGCGAAGTCGATGCCGCGGCCGACGCCGCGCAGCGGGCCGACGCGCTGAAGAGTGCGATTTTGCGCCATTGCGTGGCCGTGCCGCCGGGCGGACTCGAGCCGATCTTTGCCAGCGCGACGGACGGTCGCGCGCACGTCTTCACGGAAGTGCCGCCGGGCTCGCAGATGAAGCTGCCGCTCGTCGGTTTCGTGCCCGAGGACGATCCGACGTTTGTCCGGACCTACGATTGGCTGCACTCCGCCGCCTATCCGTATTCTTATTCCACCGAGCCGTTCGGCCTGCCCGGCAGCTACCGCGTGGCCTTCACGACGTCGTGGAGCGTGGCGGATCATCTCCGTCTGAAACGCAGCCGCGAGCACGCGTTGAAAATCCTGCGCGCGAGCGCGTGGGACGGCGGCATCGTCACCGAGGGCGTCGATCCCCGCACCGCCAAGATGGACAAAGCGGGCCGCGCCTTCGCCACCGCCGCCGGTTACGTCGCCGACGCGCTCTGGCAGGAATACGTCGTCCCGGCGCGCCAGAAATCTTCCACTCCATGAAATCGCTCCACCCCCTCCTTCGCCTCGCGGCGGTCGCCGCGGCACTGGTTCTAATCACGCCGTTCATGGCGTTCGCGGCCGATCCGGTCGCGTCCGCCGACTGGTCGAAAGACATGGCTGCGTTCGCCGCGCAGGACGCTGCGGCGCCGAGCGCGCCGGATTGCGTGCTCTTCGTCGGCAGTTCCTCGATCCGGATGTGGAAATCGCTGAAAGAGGACTTCCCGGGCATCCCGGTCGTGAATCGCGGCTTCGGCGGCTCGCACATTGCGGACTCGATCGTGCATTTCGACCGGTTGATCCTGCCGCATCATCCGCGGCTGATCGTGTTCTACGCCGGCACGAACGACATCGCGGCCGGCAAGACGCCCGGCCAGGTCGCGCAGGACTTCGAGGTCTTCTGTGCCAAGGTCCATGCCGTGCGTCCGGCGGCGAAGATTCTGTTCGTCTCGCTGCAGTTTGCGCCGTCGCGCTGGGAAATGCGCGGCAAGATGGCCGCGGCGAACACTGAGATCGCGAAGTTCTGTGCCGCCGACCCGCGCCGCATTTACGTGGAAACCAACACCGCGATGCTGACCGCGGACGGCCGACCCGACGAATCGCTCTACAGCCACGATCGGTTGCACATGGCGCCCGGCGGTTACGCCGTCTGGACAAAGCTTCTGACGCCCTTCGTGAAGTAATGAGCGCCGCCGTGCCGTTCCGCGATTCGTCACTGCCCGTCGCCACCCGCGTCGAGGATCTGCTCGCGCGGATGACGCTCGACGAGAAGATCGACCAGTTGCACCAGTGCGGCATCGGCGACGCCAATCCGAACAACCTCGCGGAACGGCCCGACGAGTTTCGTCCGACCTACGGCTCCTTCATCCTCAACGGACTCACGGCCGATCTCACGACCCGCAACGCGCTCCAACGGATGTGCGTCGAGCAATCGCGTCTCGGCATCCCGGCGATTTTCGGCTGCGACGTCATCCACGGCTACCGTGCGATCACGCCGATCCCGCTTGCGCAGGCTTGCACGTGGGATCCGGAGTTGGTCCGACGCGCGTGCGAGGCGACCGCGGAGATGGCGCGCGCGCACGGTGTGGATTGGACGTTCGCCCCGATGGTCGATCACTGCACCGATCCGCGCTGGGGACGCGTGGCCGAGACGTTCGGCGAATCGCCGTTCGCCTCGAGCCGCTTCGCCGAGGCCTCCGTGCGCGGCTATCAGGAGGCGCCGGTGCCGATCGCCGCGTGCTTGAAGCACTACGTCGGCTACGGTGCCTCCGAGGGAGGGCGCGATTACAGCGCGACCGAGATCTCGCCACAGGCGCTGTGGGAGCGCCATCTGCCGCCGTTCGAGGCGGGTGTGCGCGCCGGCGCGCTCTCGGTGATGAGCGCGTTCAACGATCTGAATGGCGTGCCGACCTCCGCGCACCGGCAGACGCTGACGGAGATTCTGCGCGCGCGGTGGAAGTTTGCGGGCCTCGTCGTCTCGGATTGGAACGCGGTCCTGCAGCTGATGAACCAGGGCTACGCCGCGACGGAAGCGGACGCGGCGGCGCTGGCGCTCACAGCGGGCGTGGATCTCAACATGGCCGACGGATTCTACCGGCGGCACCTCGCGTCGCTCGTTCGCGGCGGCCAAGTGCCGCTGGCCGTGGTGGACGAGGCTGCGCGTCGCGTGCTGCGGGTGAAATTCGCGCTCGGACTTTTCGAGCAGCCCTTTGTCGAATCAACCGCGCTCACCGGCTCGGCCCCGACTGCGCTGCAGTTGGCCCTGTGTGAGGAGGTCGCGTTGCGCTCGCTCGTCCTGTTGAAGAACGACGGCGGCACGTTGCCGCTGCCGGTAGCGGCGCGACGCGTGGCACTGATCGGACCGCTCGCGCTGGAACGCGCCGCGTTGCTCGGCTCGTGGGCTCAGCAGGGGCGAGGCGACGAGACACCGAGCATCGCCGATGAAATGCGGGCGCGACTTCCCGCTGGCACGGAGCTCGCCGTCGTGGCGGGTTGCGCCATCGAGGGCGGTGGACGCGAGGGCTTTGTCGAGGCGCTGGCGGCGGCGCGCGCCGCGGACTTCGTAGTGCTGTGTCTCGGCGAACAATGGTCGATGAGCGGCGAAAACGCCTCGCGTTCCTCGATTCGCCTGCCCGGCTGGCAGGAAGAACTCGGGCTGGAAATCGCTGCGCTCGGCAAACCCACGGCGCTCGTGCTCGTGACGGGGCGGCCGGTGGAACTGCACCGCCTCGAGCCGGGCGTCGGCGCGATTCTGGCGGCGTGGCAGCCGGGCTCGCGCGCCGGTGCGGCGATCGCGCGCGTGTTGCTGGGCGAGGCGAATCCTTCCGGGCGGCTGGCGGTCACCTGGCCGCGGACGACGGGGCAAATTCCGCTTTACCACAACATGCGTCCGCGTGCGCGGCGTGACCCGGAGGGCTTTTATCAGGACGTGCCGACATCGCCGCACTACGCGTTCGGGCACGGGCTCAGCTACACCGCGTTTCACTACGGCGAGATCCGGTTGTCGCGCGCGAGCGTGCGCGAAGGCCAGACGATCGCCGCGGAAGTGCCGGTGACCAACGCCGGTGCGCGCGCGGGCCGCGAACATGTGTTGTGGTTCATCCGCGATCCGGCGGCGAGCATCACCCGGCCGTTGCGCGACCTGAAGCATTTCGAATCCGCGGAGCTGGCGCCGGGCGAAGCGCGCGTCTTCCGCTGGGAGATCGATCCGCGACGGGATTTCGCGTTTCCGGATGCGGAGGGGCGAAGCGTGCTCGAGGGCGGCGAAATTCAGATTTTCGTCGGCGAGCGCACGGCGACATTGACCGTGCTCGCTTAAGCGGCGCGTTCGGCTTTGAGTGCCCGCATGAGCGAGACGGAGCGGACGAGCGACGTGGCGGCCCCCGACCGGGCGAACCGGGCGTTCCGCCAGCACGTCTGGCCGGTGCTCGTCGAACACAAGTGGGCGGCGATCGGCGCGATCGTGCTGCTCGGCATTCACGGCTACGGCCTGACGTTGCAGAATGTCTACCTGAAGTGGTTTTTGGATGCGCTGGAACAGCGCGGAGCGGCGGATGTGTTGTGGCGGCGCGTGGGGTGGCTGGCGGCCGGCTATCTGATCGCGACGGTGGTGTTGCGGATGGTGTGCTGGCACCTCGGCTACCGGCTGATCACGCGGGTGCGCGAGCGGATCGTCTTTTCGCTGCGCAGCCAGTTCTTCCGCCATGTGAACCAGCTGTGCCTGCGGTTCCACGGCCAGCATTCGTCGGGCGAGTTGTTCAGCTATCTCTTCGGCTCGCCGCTGGCGTCGGTGATGCAGTTTTTCCAACACACGTCGATGGCGGTGCCCGGCTCGATCGTGAACCTGATTTCGCTGCTGCTGTTGTTCTGGCAATGGGACTGGGTGGTCGCGCTGGTGGTGCTGGCGGCGGCGTTGTTGAGCGTGTGGTTCATGCTGCGGGCGCGGACGAAGATGCAGCGGATCAGTGCGGATTTTCAGAGTGCGGAAGGCGATGTGAGCGGACGCGTGGCGGATCTGTTGCGCGGCAACAAGGCGGTGAAACTCTACGCGATGGAGGATCGGGTGGAGGAGGATTTCGCGGCGCAGGCGGCGATGATCAGCCGCAAGTCCTATGAGCGCGACGTGAGCAGTCACGTCGAGTGGATGAAGCAGGAGACCTTCGGTTACGTGTGCTACGCGGCGCTGATGGGCGTGTGCACGTGGCGCTACCTCGATGGACACGTTTCGCTCGGCGTCGTGGCGGCGTGCTTCACGTCGTTCGTCTCGCTCCAGTGGCCGCTGCAGGCGATTTTCCAGGCCTTCACGTTCTGGGGCGGCGCTGCGGCATCGCTGGCGCGCATCGGCGTGGTGTTGGAAACGCCCAGCACGACGCCGGACCCGGCGGAGCCGACGCACGGCATCCCGGCGCGGGCGGAAATCGAATTCGATGGCGTGAGCTTCGCCTACGAGGGCGACAGTCCGGTCGTGCGCGATCTGTCGCTGCGGATTGCGCCGGGCCAGCGCGTGGCATTGGTCGGCCCGTCCGGGGCGGGCAAGACCACGATCGCGCAATTGCTGCTGCGGCTCTACGACCCGACCGCAGGCGCGGTGAAGCTCGGGGGCGTGGACCTGCGGCGGTTCGCGGCGGCGGAGTTGCGCCGGCAGTTCGGCGTCGTGCCGCAGGATCCGTTCATTTTCCGCACGACGGTGCGCGACAACATCCGCGTGGCTCGGCCGAACGCCGATGACGCGGCGATCCGGCGCGCGTGCGAACTCGCCAACGCGTGGGAGTTCATCGCGGCGATGCCGGGCGGTCTCGACGCGAAGATCGGCGAGGGCGGTTCGACATTGTCGGGCGGGCAGCGGCAGCGTCTGGCGATCGCGCGGGCGCTGCTGGCCGATCCGCAGTGCTTCGTGCTCGACGAGGCGACGAGCGCGCTCGACACGCTCAGCGAGGCGCTGGTGCAGGACGTGGTCGAGAAGAGCCTGCGCGGACGCACGGTGATCTTTATCGCGCACCGGCTGGCGACGGTGAAGAACTGCGACCGCATCCTCGTGGTCGATGGTGGCCGCGTGGCGCAGGAGGGGACGTTCGACGAACTCGTGGCGCGGCCGGGGTTGTTCCAGGAGCTCGTGCGCGGGCAGGCGTTGCGCGCCTGAGCGGTGGGAAAAATAGAAAGGGCAATCGCGCGTCGTGCGGCGATTGCCTGGGAGATTTTCCTGTGCCCTGCGGAGGGGAAATCAGGCGGCGCGGGTGCTGTGCTCGTCGTGGTGCGGCGTGCTGCCGACGACGCGGTCGCGGTAGTCGCTCGGGCTCTCGCCGGCGATGCGGCGGAACACGCGGTTGAACTGGGAGAGTGACTGAAAGCCGGCGGCGAAGGCCGCCTCGCTGACGCGGATGTGCGGGTTGAGCATCTGCTGCTTCACGGACTCGACGCGCAGGCGGGCGAGGTAATCGGTGAAGGTGAGTCCGGTGCCGCCCTTGAAGACCTTGCAGAAGTAGAACGTGCTCATGTTGACCGCGCGGGCGACTTCGCCGACGGAGATCTCGCCGTTGAAGTGCTCGGCGATGTAGGCGCGCGCCTTGGCCACGACGGGCGACTCGGCGGTGGATTCCTGCACCATGACTTGATTGCTGATCGAGGAGAGGTGCTGGGAGAAAACGGTGAGGAGGCGGACGATCGAGTCGAACTGCGACTTGGTGAGGACGCGGGTGCCGAAGTAGGCGTCCTTGATCGCGGCGGTGTCCTTGGTGGAGGTCTCAGGGCTGATCTGGCGCGAGACAGCCTTGAAGCCGGCGGCGCTGGGCGAGTGGAGGAGCACCTGGCCGGTTTGGAGATGGCCGAGCACCTGTTCGCCGACGCGGACCGGAACGGCGGCCTCGCTGAGGCCGGCGAAGCACTGGAAGGTCTTCGCCTCGCTGCGCGCTTCCTCCTCGGCCTTTTGCTGGACGAGCAGGCAATTGGCGCAGGTCTTGTTGCGGCCGGCCATGAGCTGGCAGAACGGATTCACGCGCTTCGAATCGTGCAGCGGGGAATTGAACGTGCCGGTGGCGCGGAGCGCGAGGGGCAGGCCGGTGGTGGCTTCGAAGGCGTCCTTGTATTCCTGGAAGATGGCGGCGCGTTCGAGATGTTGGACAACGCTGCGACCGGAGTCGCGGGCGGACAGGGCGGGCACGAAGGGCAGGGCGGGAGCGGCGTGGATCGCTTGCATGCGTTGAAAATAGCAGAAGGTGCGCAGACGCGTAATTGGCAGCCAGGCCAAGACTGGCTAAAGATTTTCCCTAGATCGCGGCGGCGTTCCGCTTGCCAGCGCCGGGCGCGCGCAGCAACTTGGCGCCGTGTCCACACCTGACTTTTCCACGCTTAGTCGGGAGGAATTGATCGCGCGTCTCGCCGCCGATCAGACTTCATCCCCCGAGGAACTCGTGAATGCCGCGCGCGAGCTGCGCGACATGAAGGCGGCGCTCGACGAGCACTCGATCGTCGCGATCACCGACCCGTCGGGCCGCATCACCTACGTGAACGACAAGTTCTGCGCGATTTCGAAATACGCACGCGAGGAGCTGATCGGTCAGGACCATCGCCTGATCAACTCGGGCCACCATTCGAAGGAGTTCTTCAAGAATCTCTGGTCGACCATCGCTCGCGGCCACGTCTGGCACGGCGAGCTGCGCAACCGCGCCAAGGACGGTTCGCTCTACTGGGTCGACACGACGATCTTCCCGTTCCTCAACGCAAACGGGAAACCCTACCAATACATCGCGATCCGCACCGACATCACGCAGCGCAAGGCGGACGAGCTCGAGTTGCAGCGCATCGCCACCGACTTGGCGCAGAAGAACAAGGAGCTCGAGGCCATCGTCTACACCGTCTCGCACGACCTGCGTTCGCCGCTCGTGAATGTGCAGGGGTTCAGCCGCCAGCTCACGCGCGCCTGCGATCAGATTCGCGCGGCGGCGGCGGAGTCCACCGACGGCCGGATCGCGCTCGAACACTTGAAGAAGCCCATCGATGTCTCCATCCCGCAGGCGCTGAAATTCATCAGCGCGGGCGTGGCGAAGATGGAGGCGCTGCTCGCGGGCCTGCTGCATTATTCGCGCCTCGGCCGCGTGGCGCTGAACATCCGTCCGCTCGACATGAACGCGATGCTCACGGAGATCACGGCGGCGATGAAGTTCCAGCTCGACGAGGCAAAGGCCCAGGTGCGAGTCGGCGTCCTGCCGCACTGCCTCGGCGACAGCGTGCAGACGAATCAGGTCTTCGCCAACCTCCTCGACAACGCCCTGAAATACCGCGCCGCCGACCGCCCGCTGCTGATCGAGGTCTCCGGTCGCATCGTCGATGGCGTCGCGACCTACACGGTCGCAGACAACGGCCAGGGCATCGCGCGGGAGCATCAGGCGAAGATCTTCGAGATCTTCCACCGGCTGAATCCCGCGGACACGGCGGGCGAGGGGCTCGGCCTCTCGATCGCGCAGCGCGTGCTCGAACGGCAGGGCGGCAGAATTTGGGTTGAGAGCGCGGTGAACAAGGGTTCCATGTTCCACGTTTCATTGCCGGCGACCTAACCCACGCCCCGCCGGACCACGCCATGAATCATTCTCCTACCATTCTCATCGTCGAAGACGACGAAGGCCACGCCATCCTCATCCGCGAAAATCTCGAGATGGCCGGCTTGAAAAACCGCATCGAGCATTTCCGCGACGGGCAGGCGATCCTCGATTATTTTTTTGATCGCGACGGCAACGTCGTGCGCGGCCACGACGGCACCTACCTCGTGCTGCTCGACATCCGCATGCCCAAGGTCGACGGCATCGAGGTGCTGCGCCGCCTGAAGGCCGACACCGAACTGCGCAAGCTGCCGGTGATCATGCTCACGACCACCGACGATTCCCGCGAGGTCGAGCGCTGCCACCAACTCGGCTGCAGCGTCTACATCCAAAAGCCCGTCGATTACGACAAGTTCACCGAGGCGATCCGTCGGTTGGGCATGTTCGTGATGCTCCTGCTCGTTCCGCCTGTAGCGAGCAAGTGAGTCCCGGTTCCCAAGGTTCCGCGCCCGCGCGCATCCTCGTCGTCGACGACGACGAGGGTCTGCTCATCCTCATGGCCGAAGCCCTCCGCGCCGAAGGCCACGAGGTCGATACCGCCACGAGCTGCTATCAGGCATTCGCTAAGCTCCAGTCCGGGCCGCACGATCTGGTGTTGCTCGACTTGAAACTGCGCGATGCCGAGGGCATCGGCCTGCTCAACAAATACAGCGCCACCGGATTCGGCGTGCCCTTCGTGGTCGTGACCGGTCAGGGCGACGAACGCGCTGCCGTGGAGGTGATGAAACATGGCGCCCTCGACTACGTGATGAAGGACACCACGCTGCTCGATTTGCTGCCGGCCGTGGCGCGCCGTGCGCTCGACTCCGTCGCGCGCGACCGCGCCCTTGCGGCGGCCCGGGCCGAGCATGTGCGTCTCGAAGCGGAGGTCCTGGCCGCGAGCGAACGCGAGCGACTCTCGATCGGCGCCGATCTGCACGACGGGCTGGGGCAGCTGCTCACGGCATTGGAACTCATGTGCACGGCCTTGAAGGAAGACACGGCGTTCACGCACCCGATGGTTTCGACGCGCCTCGACCAGATGAGCGGCATGCTGCGCGAGGCGATCGCGCAGACGCGATTTCTGGCGCGCGGCCTCGTGCCGATCGGCCAGGGTCCGGAAGCGTTGCACCATGGACTGGTGGCACTGGCCGAGCGGACAAATGCGTTGGGTCGGGTCTATTGCGCATTCCTGACCGAGAAGCCCGTCGAAGTGGACGATGTGCGCGTGGCCGGTCATCTTTACCGCATCGCTCAGGAAGCCGTGAACAACGCGGTGCGCCACGCGCACGCCAAGACCATCCGCGTGAGCCTCGTCCGGCGCACGCAGCGGCTCGCGCTGGAAATCGCCGACGATGGCGTCGGCTTGCGCGAAGGTGCCGAGAAACACGGCACGGGCCTCGGTCTCATGCGGCATCGTGCGAGCTTGATCGGCGCGGAGCTCACGGTGAAACGTGGTCGCGCGGGCGGCACCTGCATTTCGTGCCTCTGGCCGGGCAAGTGATGAAAACGCCCCGCAAGAAATCATCGCCGCCGGTTCCGCCCGCCACCGCATCGGCGACCGAGCGCAAACGCATCCTGGTCGTCGACGACCATCCGTTCATGCGCGCCGGTTTGGGCGCGTTGATCGACCGGCAGACCGACATGATGGTCGCCGGTGAGGCGGGCAATCCGGCCGAGGCATTGCAGGCAATGCCTCGCGCGCGGCCCGATCTGGTTTTGAGCGACATCACGATGCCCGGGCGCAGCGGCGCGGAGTTCATCAAGGATCTCCACGCGCTCCACCCAGGTCTGCCCGTGCTCGTGATTTCGATGCACGACGAACTCGTCTACGCCGAGCGCATGCTGCGCGCCGGCGCGCGCGGCTACATCATGAAGGAGGCCGGCGGCGAGGCGTTGCTGGCGGCGCTGCGCCAGGTGTTGCGCGGAGAGATTTACGTCAGCCAGCGGCTCTCGGCGCGACTGTTGGAGAATCTCCATGGCGGACAGCCGCGCCAATCCAGTTCCCCGATCGCGAAGCTCACCGATCGCGAGTTCGAGGTCTTCCAGTTGATCGGCCAGGGCAAGAGCACGCACGAGATCGCGGCGCAGCTCCACCTCAGCACCAAGACCGTCGACGTCCATCGCGCCAACATCAAGGGCAAGCTCGGAATCAACGACGGCACCGCCCTGGTCCGGCATGCCGTGCGCTGGGTCGAAACGCAGGCCGGCACCTAGCCAGGACGAGCGTCGTATCGCGTTGCGGTGCGGCAAAACGGCGCGCGGACGGCCGGTTCCGCACTATGACATTTTGCAAGTGCCTGCTGTCACGAGACTGGCGCACTCAGCAGCGATTCTGGGGTGTGTCGAAGTGCCGATGATAGCGCGGGCTCGCGGCATTTATCCGGTGGGGAGCAGGGCGGTGGCCGCCAAAATCCCAAGCGTGATCCCATTTCCTTCTCTCACTCTCCCGCAAATCTCGATCCGCCCGTTTGGCGAATCGGGCCGCGATGCCTTCTCCACCGTGCGCGACGTGCGCGCTATCGAGACGGAGCACTTCCCGTCGCACGACGATGCGGATTTCGGCACCCTCGAATCGGACCTCACCTTGCTCGGCGTCGCGCCGCGCGGTCTGTCGCTTGCGCAGGAGGAATCGGGCGCGCTCGCCGGCTTCTGCTGGCTGGTGCCGCTCAATGTCGCCGGTGAGGCGCGTTTGCTGCGGGGCGAACGCGACGGCGGCATGACGCTCGCGCACCTCGCCGCGTCGCCCGGGGATTGCGCGGCAGTCTACATGACGAGCGTCGCCGTGCGCGCGCAGTTTCGCGGCCAGGGGCTTGGCACACGGCTGTTGCAGCGCGCGCTGACGGAAATGGATGGGTTTCATCCCAAATGCCTGCTGCAAACTGCGTGGAGTGCCTGCGGCGCCGGCCTGATCAAGCGCTACAATCCGGTGCGTGTCGGCGAGTGCGAGGGACATCCCATTTTCCGGGCCAGCTGGAACCCGAGCGCGCTCCAGCCGGCGGCGTAGGCGGCGCGGCGGGCAATTGCGGGATGGCGCTCCGGGCCGCGCGGGGTAGTGTCGCGCCTGCATGAATCGCGTGTTCCTGTTGGTGGCGTTGGTTGCGGCCGGCGTCGTGTTGCGAGCGGAGGAGGGACGCGAGCGCGTCTCGTTCAATGCCGGATGGAAATTCTTCCACGGCGACGATCCGGATGCGGGCGAGTCGCTTGCCTACGAGCGAATGAAGGCGTGGATGCTGCCGACCGGCGAGCATCTCCTGAATTACGCGCCGCCGCGCGCCGCGCTGCCGCCGCCGCGTTCGGGTTGGTGGCTGAATTTTCCTAAACCGGAGTTCGACGACTCCGCCTGGCGCACGCTCGACGTGCCACACGACTGGGGCATCGAAAACGGTTTCGTGCAGGAATTGCCCGGCTCGACCGGCAAGTTGCCGTGGGCGGGCACCGGTTGGTATCGGAAGAAATTCGCTCTGCCTGCCGCGGATGCCGGCCGCCGCGTCTATCTCGAATTCGACGGCGCGATGTCCTACGCGCTCGTTTGGTGCAACGGACAGATCGCCGGCGGCTGGGCCTACGGCTACTCGTCGTGGCGCGTCGACCTCACGCCGTTTGTGCAGCCCGGTGCGGATAACGTCATCGCCGTCCGCCTGAGTCCGCCGCGCGAGTCGTCGCGTTGGTATCCGGGTGCGGGTCTCTATCGCAATGTGTGGCTCACGAAGACTGCCGAGGTGGCGGTGGCGCATTGGGGCGTCACGGTCACGACGCCCGAAATCGCCGCCGACCACGCGCTCGTGAATGTCGGCATCACGCTCGACAACCAGGGCGCTGCGACCGCCGCCGTGCAAGCCAGCGTGCGGATCTTCGCCGCCGACGCGAACGGCCAACCGCTCGGGGAACCGGTGGCGGTTTCCGAGGCGCAGACGGCGAGCGTCGGCGCCGGCCGGCAGGCGCACGTCGCGCACACATTGCGCGTCGCCGCGCCGAAGCTCTGGAGCTTGCGCGAGCGCAATCGTTACGTGGCCGAGACGCGCGTCGAGCGCGGCGGCCTCGTGGTGGACACGGTGCGGACGCCGTTCGGCATGCGGACGCTCGCGGTCAGCGCGACGGAGGGCTTCAAGCTCAACGGCGAACGCGTGCCGATTCGTGGCGTGTGCCTCCACCACGATCTCGGGGCTCTTGGCACCGCGATCAACACCCGCGCGCTCGAGCGGCAGATCGAGATTCTCCAGTCCTTCGGCGCGAACGCGATCCGCACCAGTCACAATCCGCCGGCACCCGAGCTGCTCGAGTTGGCGGACCGCATGGGCATGCTCGTGATGGTCGAGTTGTCCGATGCGTGGCGCGTCGGCAAGAAGGCCGACGATTACAGCCGGCTTTTCGACGACTGGCACGAACGCGACTTGCGCGCGCTGGTGCGCCGCGATCGCAACCACCCGAGCGTGATTCAGTGGAGCATCGGCAACGAGTTGCCCGAACTCGGCGACGCCGAGGGCTGGAAGCTCGCCGCGCACCTCGCCGCCATCGTGCGCGAGGAGGATCGCACGCGCGCCGTCGTCGTCGGCAGCGACAAACCGCCGTCCGCCTACAACGGTTTCGAGACGGTGGTCGACGTGCTCGGTTTCAACTACAAGCCGGCCGAATACGCGAAGCTCCACGCGCGGCACCCGCAGGTCGTGATGATGGGCTCCGAAACCGCGTCGACGATCAGTTCGCGCGGCGAGTATTTCTTTCCCGTCTCGGACAAGAAGAGCGACGGCGCGGCGAATTTCCACGTCAGCAGCTACGATCTCTACGCGCCGTGGTGGGCGTGGCCGCCCGACGTCGAGTGGAAGGCCCTCGACGAGAATCCCTACGTGCTCGGCGAGTTCGTGTGGACGGGCTTCGACTATCTCGGCGAGCCGACCCCGTTCGACAGCGACGCGACGAATCTCCTCAACTTCGCCGATCCCGTCGCGCGCGAGAAAGCAGCCCAGGAGCTCGCCGCGCTTGGCAAGATCCGCGTGCCGTCGCGCAGCAGCTACTTCGGCATCGTGGACTTGGCGGGCTTTCCGAAGGACCGGTTCTATCTCTATCAGGCGCGTTGGCGGCCGGAGCTGCCGATGGCGCACATCCTGCCGCATTGGAATTGGCCGGAGCGCGTCGGTCAGGTGACGCCGGTGCACGTCTACTCTTCCGGCGATGAAGCGGAGCTCTTCCTCAACGGTCAGTCGCTGGGCCGGAAAAAGCGCGGCCCGCTCGAATACCGGTTCCGCTGGGATGACGTGAAGTATCAGCCCGGCGAGCTGAAGGTCGTGACCTACAAGAACGGCCAGCCCTGGGCCGAAGCGGTGCAGCGCACGACCGGCGCGCCGGCCGCGTTGCGCGTGACGGTCGATCGCGCGGAACTGCGCGCGGACGGCAGCGATCTCGCTTACGTGAGCGTCGCCGTCGTCGACAAGGACGGTCTCGTCGTCCCGCGCGCGAAGCCGCTCTTGAAATTCTCCGTCGCAGGCGCGGCCGATCTCGTCGCGACCGACAACGGCGACCCGACCGATCAGCGCGTCTTCGCCAGTCCCGAGCGCAACGCCTTCAACGGTCTGGCGCTCGCCATTGTGCGGCCGAAAGCCGGTCCCGGCGGGACGATCACACTCCGCGTGGAGTCCGAGGGGCTCGTGCGCGGCGAGGTGAGTTTCGCCGCGCGGTGAGCCGGCGGCTCGTTCACTTCAACTGATCGTCCGCCAAGCCCATCTTGCGGAGGAATACCTCCCAGCGCGGGTCGCGGCGGATGCTTTCGTAGCTCGTATTGGTCTTGGCCCAGGCGATGGATGCGTCGCGGGCCTCGTAGCCTCGTTCCAGCCACTGGAAGGCGTCGTCCACCCGGCCGGCGAGGGCGCAGATGTTGGCGAGGTAGCCGGCCATTTGATCGCCGAATTTGTCGCTGATCGCCTGGACCGCTCGATCGCCTTCGGCCCGTTCGCCCGCCAGATAGTGAATGGTCGCCTCGGCCACCAACCGGTAGCGTTCGTTCGGCTCACGCGCCGACTCCTGCTTCGCCTCGGCAATCCGGCCGGCAATCGCCAATGCCCGGGCGAGGTGCGAATGGTATTCATCGCCCAAGGGAGCCAAGGCGACCGCTTTCCGGTAGGATTCAACCGCCTGTTCGGCGCGGCCTGACCAGAGGAAAATCGCGCCGAGCGACCACTGGGCGCGAGGATTCAGCGGATCACGCTCGGCGGCGCGGGCGGCCAGCGACTCGGCCTCGGCGGCCAATCCGACATTCAGGAAGCAGATCGCGGCATCACTCATGGCGGCGACGTTCTCGGGGGCGACGGCGAGGGCGCGGCGGAAGGACGCGATGGCGCCGCGCCAATCGCGGTCGTTGGTGCGTTGCACCCAGGCGAGGGCCAGGATGCCGGACAGATTCTCGGGATCGACAGCCAGCGCCCGTTGCGCAGCGAGGCGGGCCTCGCGCATTCCCTCCGGCGTCGCCAAGCCGCCGAAGCGCGCGAGCTGCACGTAGTTCAACGCCATTTCCGCCCACGCGTCGGCGGACTTGGGGGCGCGGGCCACGGCCTGTTGGTAGAAGGCGATGGCCTGCCGAGCGCCCTCGTTGGTCTGCACTGCTGCGGCGTGGCGGGCCTGCAAGATGAGGGCGTAGACATCCGGCGCTACCGCGATGCGCTCGCCCGATGCCGCCATCTTCGCCCGAAGATTCTGGGCGATAAGCCCGGCGATCTCGTCCTGCACGGCGAAGATGTCCTTCAGATCGCGCGTGAAGGTGTCGCTCCACACGTGGAAACCGTCGGCGGCCTTGATGAGCTGCGCGGTGATGCGGACCTTGTCGCCGGCCTTGCGGACGCTGCCCTCGACGACGTAGGCGACGCCGAGTTTCTGCGCGATCTCAGGAATCGGGGTCTCCTTGCCCTTGAAGAAGAACGACGACGTGCGCGCGGTGACCTTCAAACCCGGCACTTTGGCAAGGACGTTGAGCAGTTCCTCGCTGATGCCGTCGGAGAAATACTCGTTGGCCTTGTCGTCGGAGAGATTCGCGAACGCCAGCACGGCGACGGATTTGTCGTCGATGGCGGGTTTCACGGGGAGGATCGGGGTAGGATCAGCAGCGGCGTGAGGCTCGGTGAGCAGCGCGATGAACGCCGGATCGTCGCGGATGGGGTCCCAGCGCGGGTCCTGTCGCAGCAGCGTGCGCGTCAACGGCCAGCCGCCCGTGTCGGCATCTATGATGGCGGCGAGCCTTGGGACGGCCAGGTCGGCACGGCCGAGTGTGGCGTAGATGCCAGCCGCGGAGACGTTCCAGCCGCGCAGCGTGCCGTGACTCAGTTCCTCGAACGTCCGGGCCTCGGCCAGTGCCTCGTCGGAGCGGCCGAGCGCGGCGAGCAATTCCCCGCGGGCCCGGTGGATCGCCGGTTCGGCAGGATCGTTTTTCAGAGCATCGTCCACGAATCGGAGGCCGCCCTCCCAAGCGAGCTTTGCAGCTGTCGCGCGGCCAGCGAGGGCATGAGCGCGGCCGATCAGCAGCGCCTTGGGCCCGGTGAACCAGCTGTCGCGGATGAAGAGGTCGGGGAGCCGGTCGAGTGCCCGCAAGGCATCCTCCGGCGCACGGCGATTGAGATGCACCTGGGCCGTCATCCAGACCACACGCGGGGCGTTCAACATCGCGGCCGGGACGGCGCTCAGGTCGCGCACCGCGGCCTCCAGGTCGCCCGTCCACGTGAGGTGGAGCAGCGCGATGCCGCCGGCGGAGTTGACGGATGGTCTCGCGGCAAAAGAGCGTCGGATGTAGGTTTCCGCGTCGGCAAACTTGCGATTTCCGAAGCTGACGAGGAAGAGGTAATAGTCGACGAGGGGCGCCCACTCGGTGCTGTGCCGGGCGCGTTCGAGCAGTTTGCGCCCTTCCTCGCCGTCGTTCTGTTCGACCAAACGGCTTCCCAGCCAAATCAAGGCGCGGGCGTGATCCGGCTCTAGTTGGACGGCACGACGGTAGGCCTCGAGCGCCGCGGCGGCGTTGCCCGTGTAACGATGCGCGAGGCCGAGCGCGAGGTGGGCTTCGACGGATTCGGGCGCGAGACGGACGGCTCGCTCCGCCTGGGTGCGACCGGTTGTGATGCGTTCGGGCGCGAAATCGAATCCGCGGTTGCGAAACATGAATTGCAGCTGCGCGGAGCGGGCGAGGACCTCGCCGTCGTCCCCATCGGCGGTCATGGCGCGCTTCATCAACGCATCGGCGGTGGTGTAGTCGTCGAGAGTCGAATCGTATTTATCCACGCTCAGGGCGAACGCCTGGTCGGCCAGCCGTCGCGCTTCGGAAGCGGCGGGCGTGGCGGTCTTCGTCGCGGGGGAAGCGGACACGGTGGTGACAGGCTTGGGCGGCGCACCCCGGAACATGCGCAGCAGAGGCCCCGCGGCGAAAAGCAGGCCGATCACCGAACCAAGAATCGGAAAGATCATCCACCACTGCCAGCGATTGGGGGGCGCAGGTTTCGCGCCCGGGGGGGCAGCCGGGACGGTCGACTGTGCGGCGGCAGCTTCGGGTGCGAGCAGGCGGGCAAGGCGCGCGGCGAGCTCGGATGGCGTCTCATCAAGGCGGAGGTGGGTCCATTGGACTTCTTTGAATTTCTCCGGCACGCGCGCCTTCGCGTCCGTGATCCCGTCGAGGGCGATGGGGAACAGGAACGGCGCATCGTCGGCCATGAGGTGCGAGCGGTCGACGGCCAGTTTCCACTCGAGGCGAAAATAGCCCTCAGGGCGTGCGTTGGTGTTCGGCGAGATGATCGGCACGAACAGCGCGCACTCCTTGATCTGACGGCGGATTTTCTGGTCCCACGCGTCGCCGCCGACGAGTTCGTTGCGATCGAACCACACTTCGATGCCGGTGGCGCGCAGCGCCTCGGCGATACGCTGGACGGCCTCGGCATCCTGCGAGGCGTAGGAGAGGAAAACGGCTTTGCCGGAATCGCTCATTGAACTTTGGCCGGCTCGGCCAGGAACGCTTTGAACTCCGCGCTCTCGCGAATCTTATCCCACCATGGATCGCGGCGCAGGATGTGGCGGGTGGAGTAGACACTGCGGTCTACGATCAGTCGCAGATACTCCACGGCCTTGGGCGCGTCACCGAGGGAGGCGTAGAATTGGGCGAGGACCATGGGGCGTGAGCGGGTCAGCTCCTCGCGCCAAGCGGGTTCGATCTTTTCCATGAGTGCGAGAGCCTCCTCACGTTTACCCACCCGGGCCAAAGTGATGGCGAGTCCGGCTTGACGGAACGGGTTGCCGGGAGCTTCCGCCGCTTGCTGGCGCAGGAGAGGCTCGGCGTTCTGCCACTCGACGCGGGCGAGGTTGGGCTTCCCCTGACGTTCACGGGCGAGGGCCAGGAGCCACTGCTTGTGCGCATACACCAGCACCGAATCCTCGAAGGTGGTATGCGCGGTAAGGGCTGCGGTGGAGATCACCTCGTCGTAGCGGCCGTCGAGCAAATTGGTCCACATGACGAGGGCGATGGTGCGGTCATCGGTGCGCTCGGCCAGCGGAAGCTCCGCGAGCTGGGCGAGTTTCGCGCGACACTTTGCATAGTCGTCGCGCCACGCCGCCGCGATACAAGCGCTCATCGTCAGTCCGTTGGCGAAAGGCTGCAGGGCGACGGCCTCATCGAGCCAGCGGGTCGCGGTTTCGATGTCCGTGGCTTGGAAATTAACAAAACCGTAATTCACATACATCTGGGCCAGCTCGTAGCGGACGAGCGGGTCGCGCGGGAAGCGCTTGGACAGTTCAGTCAGTTTTTGCAGGGCTTCGTCGCGTCGACCCAGCCGCGCGATGACGTTGCAGAGCGTCCGGGCGATCCGGGCATTGTCCGGAGCGGTGGCGAGCGCTTTGCGCAAGGCGCTCTCGGCCTGATCGAATGCGCCTTGGGAGCGAAAAACGTAGGAGAGCGCATAGAGGGCCTCGGGCTGATTCGGGTCGAGGGACAGGGCGCGGTTGGCGAAGCTCTGCGTATCCTGCCGGCGTTTCTCGCTGAGATCCCAGTTGCGCATGATCCAAGCGGCCTGCACCCAGGCGCGGGCGCCCCACGCTTTGGGCAGATCGGGCTCCTTCTCCGTCGCGCGGCGGGCGAGGTCGTCTGCGGTGCCGAGGTCCTCGCGGCCGAAGCTCAGTTTTTCCGCGATCGCGAGGGCGCGGGCGGCGAGTTGGGCGGCCTCGCTCACCGGCGCAGCTGCGGTTTCTGTTTTCGGCTCGGCGAGGAGAGCGACGATCTCGGGGTCGGTGCGGAAGGCGGCGAGGCGCGGGTCGAGGGCGATGCGCTTGCGGATCGTCGCGCGGCCGTCGCTGCGACTGGCGCAGGCTTCGCGCATCAAGGTGAGGGCAGTTTCACGGTCGCCGATGAGGAGGTTCGCCGGCAGTGCCTGGAACCACCACGTGGAGAGCGGACTGATGGCGTAGGGGCGTTCGATGGCTTCGTTGTAGGTGCGAAGCGCGGCGCGGGCCTCATCGTTCTGGCCCATGGCGTGTTTGATCCAGGCCTCGTTCAGGAAACTCTGGCTGTCCTCCGGGTTGCGGGCGCGGCCGCGGAGCAGTTCGGTGAGGGCGACTTCGTATTGGACGCGGGCGAGCTGCTTCTTCCCATCCAGTTCCTGCAGCGCACCGGTCAGCAAGGCCTTGGGGCCGCGGTAGTCGAAGTCGATCATCCACGAATCGGTGAAGCTGTTCAGCGCCTCAAGTCCCTCGGCAGTGTGACCGGTGAAGGCCGAATAGAGAAAGTAACCGAATACCGTGCGCTCGATGCTGCGGACACGGGCCGGGACCTGGTCGAGGACGGCCTTCATCCCTTCGAGATCGCCGTGCAGGCCGAACCGGGCGCGACCTTTCCAGACCAGCGCGTTGGCAATCTTGCCCAACGCGAGGGTTTCTTCAGTGGTGCGCTCGAATTCCTTCCACATGCCGATGTCGCGGTAGTGGCGGCTGAGTTCGTAGCGGACGATGGCGTCCTTCGGGAAGAGCTCGACGGTGTGCTGGGCGGCGGCGAGCGCCTTCAGCAGGCCGGGGGTCGAGACATCCCCGGCGTTGTCGAGGAACACACTGCCGGTCGGCAGATACAGGATCCAGAGGCAGTTGTCGCGGATGCGATGGAAGCGTGGCTCGTCCGGGCGGAGGTCGACGGCTCGCTGCGCGAGATCGACGGCCCGTTGCGCCTCGGCTCCGCGGGCGTAGAGATGAATGGCGAGTGCGATGAGCGCCTCGGGTTCATCCGGGGCGAGTTGGAGGGCGCGCTCCGCGGTGGATTTGGCTTTTTGGTAGCGGGCCGAGCTGCGATCCCAACCCCGCAGCAGCCACATGGAATGGACGCGGGCCATGACGGTCAGCGCTTCGGCATCTCCGGGATTTTTGTCCAGTTCGCGTTGGGCAATTTCCTCCGCGAGGCGGAAATCTTCCGGGATGACCTCGATGCCATCGAGGAGCGTGATGACGCGTTTCAGTTCCGGCGAGCGGGGCCAGTCGCGCGCGGCGGAGGTTTTGGTCTCGCTTACCGGTGCGACGGACGGAGTCGCAGGCGGCTTACTGGCCGCAGCGGACTTGTCTTCGTGTCGAGTAAGGACGAGCGCGACTGCACCCACCGCCACGATGGCCGCGCCGACCGCGAGCCAGAGCCCGGTTTTCCTTGGTGGAGTCGGTGCCGCGGGGATGGTCGGCGTGTCGCTTACGGCACTGGCAACAGCGGCCTGATGCCTGGCCACTCCGGCCCGGTGCGACCAGAGTTTGGCGAACTTAGCCTGCGTCGCCGCGGGCAACTCGCCCCCGGGCGCACGCGTCCATTGCACACTGCGGAATCGGTCCGGCACGAGCGCGTTGGGCTCGCGGGTGTCGTCAATCACGATGGGCAGAATGAACGGCACGCCGCTGGCGATGCCGCGGGCGCGTTCGGTGGCGAGATCCCACTCGATGCGGAAGTAGCCTTCCTCGCGCGCCTGCGTATTGGCGGAGATCAGCGGGAGGAACAGCACGCACTCTTTGATCTGCCGGCGGATTTTTGCGTCCCATTCGTCGCCGGTCTCAAGCCCGCCCTCGACGTCGAACCAGACTTCGATTCCGGAGGCGCGGAGCGCGTCACAAATCCGCTTCGCCGCTTCGGCGTCCTGCGAGGCGTAAGAGAGAAAAATGGCCTTGTTCGCGTCGCTCATCGGTGGGCAACGGGGCGGTTTGTCGCAGGCTCCGCCCTTGCGAGCAGGAAAAGCTGCACGCGTGCGTGGGAGAGTGTCCCGTGTCCGGAGCCTGTGTGTGGGGGCGCGGGCCGAGGCATTGAGCGGGGTATGGAATGGCAAGGTGCGGGGTGGCACGCCAGCAGGATTTCACGGAAAGCGTGTGCATCGCAGCGGCTTAGCCGTTGACAGAGCTGCGCGCTCCGCCGTGCTATCGCGTTCCTCCCCGCATGAGTGCTCCGTCCCAGCTGCCGTTATTTCATGTGCTCGGATTTTCCGGGCATCGGCAGGTCCCGAATCCCGCGGGCGTCGCGCGGGTCATCGGCGAGGTGCTGCGGTCGCTGCGCAACGAGGGAGCGGGCGAGTGGATCGTGCTGTCATCGGTGGCGGCCGGCTGCGACCAGCTCTTCGTGGACCAGGCGCGCCAGATCGGCTGCTCGTGGCACGCGATCCTGCCGTTGCCGCGGGCGGAGTTCGCGAAGGATTTTTCGCCGCCCGAGTGGGCGAAAGTGGAAGAGCTGTTGGGTGTGGCCGAACACATCCGGGTCATCACCGAGAACGGCACGCGCGAGGACGCCTACCTCGATTGCGGCATCGAGACGGTGAACGGCGCGGATGTGCTCCTCGCGGTGTGGGACGGACAGCCGGCGCGCGGCAAGGGTGGCACGGCGGACGTCGTGGCCTATGCGCGCGATCTCGGCCGGCCGCTGGTGTTGATCGATGCGAACACGCTCGAAGTGCGGCGGGAGAATTTTGCCCGTTTGAAGACGGACGATGCGCACTTCGCCGCGTTGAACAACCTGCCGTCGGTGGCCGACGGCTGGGCGACGAATCCGTTCGGCGCGCCGGCGGAGGTGCTGGCGTTCCAGTTCAAGTGCGACCGCGCCGCGATGCTGGGCTCCCCGCAATTCCGGCTTCTCATCGTCGGCACCGTCCTGCTCCACGTCGTGGCTACGTTGGTGGCGGCGGGTGGCCTCGCGTTCGGAGTGCACTGGATCGGTCTCCCGTGGATCAAGCTGATGTGTCTGCTCGGTGCGCTCTTCGTGGCGGCGATCCTGCGTCACCACCACACGCACCACAACTGGGTGCGTTGCCGCCTCGCGGCGGAGTTCTGCCGCTCGGCGTTGTGCACGTGGGGATTGCCGCGGGCGACTCCGCTGTTCAACGACATCGACCTCACCGGCATGCGGGAGCTGACCCGCACGCTCCACATCCTGCACAGCCGCTCGACTTTCGCGCGTCAGGTTGGGCTCGAGGAGTTCCGCGCCACCTACCTGCAATGCCGCATCGACGACCAGCTGGCCTACTACCGTAAGCAGGAGCGCAAGGCGTTGCCGCAGCTCAAGCGGCTGCGCACGGGCTTCGCGATCGCCACGATGCTCGCGATCGTCTGCACGGCGCTCTACGCGCTCGACCACACCTTCCACCTGCATCTGCTGGGCGAGGGCGGTGAGCAGCTCGTTTACGGGTTCCTGCCGATCACGCTGCCCGTGATCGCGGCCGCGCTGATTTCCTTCGTCTCGATCAACGACCTGCAGCGACGCGTTGCGCGTTACCGCGAGATGTGCGCCATCCTCGAGGAAGGCCGCACCCAGCTCTCGCACTCGCCGACTTGGAACACGCTGGAGCGCGTCGTTTCCCGCACGGAACGCGCGTTGCTCCAGGAAGTGCTCGAGTGGCACTCCATCACGAGCTTCAGCGAGTCGCATTGAGGTGCCGGACGCATGGGGCGCCCACAGGGAGGCGCATGACGCCGGCCGGGTAGGGGCGGTTACCGACTGGCCGACCGGCTAAAGTGAATATTTCGGGCGAACCGCGCGTCGTAGAATCGGTCAAACCTACTACGATGAACACCAAATCCGTTTCCTTTCTCGCACTCGGCGCGGCCGCCCTGATCGGTGCCGCCAGCGCGCTCGCGGCGGATACGCCTGTCGCCGCTCCGTCGCCTGCCACCGTCGTGACGGAACCTGAAATCGTCGCTCCGGCCGTGGTTCCCGACCGCATCATCTACTCCGGGCAATTGCCGAGCGTCGCGCAATTGACGCAGACCGCGCAGGCGCAGGGCCTGACGATCGCCGCCATCTCGCAGACGGCGCGCGACATCACCGTGACGTATCGCCTCGCGAACAGCTCCACGCGGACCATCTCGTATCAACTGTTGCCCGACGCTGGCGCACCTGCCGTCACGGAAGTCGCGCCCACGGTCGTGCAATCGGCGCCGACGACCGTGCAGGTCGTCGAATACGCGCCGCCGCCGACGGTGATCTATCGCACCTACGATCCGTATTACTACGATCCGTTCTACTGGCCGCGCGTCCCGGTCTCCGTGAATCTCGGCTTCGGGTGGAATTTCCATGGCGGACACGGCGGCCACTACCACGGGCGCCATTGGTGAACTGAACTCCCTTTGCATCCAGGAGCATCGTCATGAAAAATCTCCGTCTCTCCTTCGCGGCGCTCGGTGCGGGCGCGCTTCTCCTCTCCGGTTGCGTCGGCACCGGCCCGAACACGCAGCAGGGCGCTGTCGCCGGCGGCGCGCTCGGCGCACTGGCCGGTGCGATCATCGGCAATAACAGCGGCAGCCACAACGGTGCCAGCGGCGCGCTCATCGGCGCGGCCGTGGGCGCCATCGCCGGCGGCACCGTGGGCAACACCGTCGACCACCAGCGCGGCACCATCTACGGCGACTACAACCAAGCCTACGCCTCGCGCGTGGAAGCCGTCGCCCCGACCCCGCCGCCGGTGCCGGCCGCGCCGCAGGTGCAGGAAGTGGTCGTTGCCGCGCCGTCGCCCGAGGCGGTCTGGGTGCCGGGTTACTGGAGCTACCGGCCGCGCGGCTACGTGTGGGTTTCCGGCCATTGGGAGCTGCCACCGTCGCACCATCGCACCTACGTCGTCGCCCACTGGGAACGCCGCGGTCACCGCACCTACTGGGTCGAGAGCTACTGGCACTGATCGCGCCGACTTTGCCCGATTCACTCGGCACGGCTTCGCTCGAAGCCGTGCCTTTTCGTTTTGCGGGGCGCGGTTACCGGGCGGGCGAATTGCCCGACGTCTCTACGCGCTCGAAGCGCACGGCATCGACAGCGAGCCGCGACGGGGCCGCGGTGCTCGTCCCGACGCGGATCTCCGCGCCGACGCCGGCTTGGAAGTGGAAGCGGCCGAGTGAAACCCAACCGGTCTGCACCGTGACGGGAAGGTTCACGTCGGTGCGCCCGCCCGCGTGCAACACGGTGCAACGCGCGCCGGCGCCCGCGACGATGAACCGCACACTGACGGCGTAATCTCCACTGCGCGGAAGAACCGGACGCCACGATGCGACGCATTCTTCCGTCGGCGATGAATCGTCGGGCGAGCGATGGAATGCCGGGCTGTCCGCATCGAATACCAGGCGCCGCGGTGCGAAGAATTCTCGCGCGTTCGCGAAGGCAGGTTCGATGCCGGCGGCGGCGCGAATCGCTTGCACGTCGGGCGGCGTGTCGCGGGCGGGCAGCAAGGCGGCGGGTTCGACGACGTTGTCCTTGCCGTCGTTGCGCCACGCGGCGGTGTCGGCAAAGTTTCGTTCGACGCGGTTGTGCTGGATGTTCGGGTTCCAGATGAACAGCCAGCGGACCGCATCGGTCACGACGTTGTCGTGTGCGCGCACGCCGCTCGTAAATTGGTCGAGATAGAGCGCGCCGCCGGCCTTCGTGCGTCGGTCCGGCGGACGCATGTGCTCGAGGATGTTGCCGGTGATTTCCGATCCGGGCAGCGCGTCGGTCGTGTAGATGCCGCCTCCGTCGTCGAGGCGGCGCATGTAGTTGCTCACGAGATTATGCGCCATGACGTTGGCGCGCGAATCGGCGGGAGCGGGCGGCGTGCCCCAACCCCAACCTTGGCTGATGCCCGTATAAGGCACGTTGACGATCTCGTTGTGCGCGATGGCGGACGCGTCGGTGTAGTAGCCGAGGATCGCGACGGAGCCGAAATAGTCCTCGCCGATGTGTGCGAGGAAATTGTTCGCGATGCGATTGCGGCGCGGGAAGAGGCGCGGCGAATTCGGTCGCGCCGCGTCCTCGCCGATCTCGATGCCGCCGGCCGCGAGATCGAAGAACGAATTGCCCTCGATGACGTTGTCGTCGCCGCCGTGCGTGAACATCACGCCGGTGCCGCCGAGACGCGCGAAGCGACAGCCGCGGATGACAATGTGGTCCGCGGTGAAGGCCTGGAACGCTGCCGGCACGCGGTCCTTGCGTTGGTTGTGACGGTATTGCGTGTCGACTGCCGCGGTAGGGTCGGCGGGAACGAGCGAGTTCGCCTGGACATCGACGAAGCCGGCGCGATTTGGCCGCGTCCAGCCCGTGTAGGCAAATGTGAGCCCCTCGAAGCGCAGATGCTGCACGGGCGCATCGAGCCGCCCCGCGAGCACGATCAGGCTTTCGAGTTTCGGCCGGACGATCTCCGCGCGCGCGACGTCCTCGTCGTCGCGCGGCAGATAACGCACGATGCCGCGCGCGCGATCGAGGTAGAACTCACCGGGCGCATCGAGAAATTCAGGGGCGTTCTCGAGCCAATAGCTGCGACCAAGGTAGACGCGGTCGCCTTGCGGTTGCTTCGTGACGGCATCCCATTCGGGCTCGGCCATCACGGCGCGGAGGGAATCCGGGCTCCCACGGTCGACGACGCGGGCGATGCGCAGGCGCTTGTGCATCCAGGCGATCGGCACGGACATTTCGACCTCGTTGGGCCGGACAGTGACGCCGGAGAACAAGCCGCGCGGCAGATCGAAACCGTCGGCCTGTTTTTCGCCGGCGAGCTTGAGCATCTGCCCGGCGTTGGGCGTGCGCGCGCGCACAGCGCGGCGTCCGTCGATCCAGAGTTGGCGGAAATCGATTTGCAGACCGACATCGGCGCTGAACCCGCCTGCGCCATCGCGTTGCCAGCCGCTCACGTGGCGGCCGCCGCTGAGGATCACCTCGGCCCCCGGCGCGGCGCGATAGACGACCGCGTGGCCATCGCGACCGGAGTCCTCGGGCGCGAATCGTATTGGCTCGCTCAACTCGTAGGTGCCGGCGGCGATTTCCACGACGATATCGCCGGTTTGCTTGCGCGCGCCGAGGTCGCGGCGAACGGCCTGACGTGCGCGCTCGACGGTGGCGAACGGCGCGGCGGAAGTCCCGTCGTGGGCGTCGTCGCCGCGCGGCGCGGGCGCGACGTGGTAGGCGGGTTCGGGGCCGGCGTCGACGTCGAGGCGGGCGGCGAGCAGCAACGTCAGGCCGACGAGGAGGAGTGACGGTTTCATGCCGGAGCGACTCCCGCGAGGCGCGGTTGCGCGCGCCAGAGCATCAGGGCGGCGAGGGGATGCAGGCAGGCGAGACCGACAAAGACCGGCACGTAGCCGGCGCGCTCGATCAGCGGTCCGGCGGCGAGATTCAGGAGCAGGCCGCCGCTGGCACCGACGGCGCCGAGGAGCCCCGCGATCGTCGCGGCGGAGGTTTTCGGAAAAACGTCGGCGACGAGCAGGCCTTGGCCGAAGAACCAGATTTGGCAGACGATCGCGACGAGCGAGATCAGAACGATCGCCCAGGCGATCGATGGCGCGGCGGTCGTGAACGCGCCCACCGGCGCGAACGCGGCGGCGAGCGCGAACATCGTCACGCGCACGCGCACGGCCGAGTGGCCGCGGGCGACGAAGAAGTCGGTCGTGCGTCCCGTCGCCATCACGGCGGCCGAGGCGACGAATGACGGGATCCAGCCGATCCAACCGAGTTGGGGAAGCGAGACGCCGAGGCGCTCCTGCAAATAGCCGGGCAGCCAGAAAAGGTGAAAATACCAGACGGGATCGGTGAGCGCGCGTGCGGCGAGCAGCAGCCACACGCGACGGTCGGCGAGGATCTCGCGCAGCGCCGGCGGCGGCGGAGTGGCTTCCGCTTCGCCGGCGAAGCGCGGCGGGTTGCGGTCGGCCGCCCACCACGCGACGGCGAGGAAGAGTCCGGCGAGGCCGGGCACGATGAACGCCAGATGCCAGCTCCACCAGCCGGTGAGCGCGGCGACGAGCGGCGGCGCGAGAATGGCGCCGACGGTCGTGCACGGACTCAGCAAGCTCCAAGCGAAGGCGCGACGCTCCTGGGGAAACCACGTCATCATCACGCGCTGGATCGCGGGGAACGCGCCCGGCTCGGCCGCACCGAGCAACGCGCGCGCGGCGGCCAGTTGCCCAAAGCCGGTGGCGAGGCCGCTGAAGATGTTGGCGAGCGACCACAGGCCGGTGAACGCCGCGAGGCTCACGCGGGTGCCGAAACGGTCCACGAGTCGTCCACTGACGATGTAGAAAACGATGTAGGGTCCCATGAACGCCGTCACGAGCCACGAGTAATGGACGTCGGTCAGCGTGAGTTGGTCCTTCAGCGTCGCCTTGAGGATCGAGAGGGTCTGGCGGTCGAGGTAGTTGAGCAGGCCGATGCCGAAGAGGAGGGCGAGCAGCAACCAGGCGCGGCGACTGGGACGGGGAAGGGTCATGCGGGGTGAGGCGCGGGGAGACTCGGAGCCAACGCGGCGGCGGGGCGCGCGCGAAGGCTGGCAGCGTTGAAATTGTTCAGCGGCGCACCACGGGCACGGGATGATCGCGCCAGTCGCCGCGAATCTGGACGCTTTGCGGGTGGTCGGGCAGGCCGAGGCTGCGGCTTTGCTCGAGGCCGGTGACGAGGTCGACAGCGGCGCGGGCGGCGAGGTCGTAGCGCTGCTGGATGCCGGGCAGCGCCAGCGGGTCGTCCGCCTGCCAGTTCGCACACCAGAGGCGGCCGGCGGCGCGCAGCTCGCGCAGGCGCGGTGACTCGATCTCGTCCCACATTTCCCGGCGGAGCAGCAGCACGCCGTCGGGCGCGTGCGTGCGCAGCCAGCTCGAGAACGATCGGGCGCCGCGCTGGTCGAGCGCGTAGATGAGGCCGCGGGCGCGGGCCTCGATCGGGTGATGCGTCATGAACGCCGCTTTCACCGCGCTGTCGGTGCGCTGGTTGATTTCCTCGGTGAGGACGATGGCGGGCGACTTCACGCCGGCGGCGGCCATCCGTTGCAGGCAGTCGCACACGGCGTGGTAATGGTCGTGCGCCACGCGGTGCAATTCCACCGGCCAGCGTGCGTGACCGAGCACGACGCACGCGAAGTGCTCCCAGGCCAGCGCATAGTCGGCGGCGACGCCCTCGATGCTCGGCGAGAAGATGACGCTCTGGATGCCGCGCGCGCGGAGAATGCCGGAGAGTCGGGCGCCGCTCAGGCGATCCTCGTCGGGCCAGAATTCCTCGATGTGGTAACCGCGCAGCTGCGCGCGCGCCGCCGCGCCGTCGTGCACCTGGGCGAAAAAGGCGTCCGAGCGCGTGACCGCGCGCCGGCCTTGCATCCAGACAAGCGCGATGCGGCCGGAGGAGGGCACGGCGCGACCGCGGCCGATGTGCGCCATCAGGGCGGAAATCTGCGGATCGGGGCGGTAGCCGAGCTTTTCGCCGACGGCCTGGATGCGCCGGCACGTGGCCGCCGGAATGCTCGGATGATTGCGCAGGGCGTAGGAGACGGTGGAAACCGCGACCCCGGCGTGGGCGGCGATGTCCTTGATCGTGCAGCGACGGGGAGACGTCATGGGCTGAACGAATTCAGTGGCGGACGCGGTGCGGGGCAACGGTGCAGTGCGCGGCGGGCTCATTTTCCGGCGGTGTCGATCGTCAGCAGGCCACAGAGCGCAAGACGCTGCGGGGCGAATTCGGCGGCGGGTTCGAGCGGTTTGCCGGCGCGGGCCTTGATCGCGGCCTTGTCGACGGGCGTCGCGGTCAACTCGACGCGCACGCGATGGCGGCCGGGCGCGAGTTCGCGGGGGAAGAACCACATCGTCTGCCGGCAGAACGTGGGTGTGACGTAGGCGTCGAAGAAAGTGGCGCGCACGGGAGGCTGGTCGTCGATCGTCACGGCAAACTCGCCACTGTCCGGCGCCGCGATGCCGAGCAGGCCGAAGCGCGTGCCGGTGAATTCCCATTCGAGCGCGACCCCGGCGGTAGCGGCGCGCCAGGTGGGCGGCAACAGCGCCTTGGTCGCGCCGCGAAGGCACGGATCGCCGAGCGGCACGGCGGCCCAGGTGCCGCGGAACATCGCGCGGTCGAGTTCCTGCAGTTGGGCGTGTTCCCAGTTGTCCGCGTGCAACGGCGGCGGCAGATCGCGCGGCGGATTTTTCGCGGCGAGAAACGCGTGCAGGGCCGGCGCGAGCTGGCTGAAATAAACGCGGTGTCCGGCGGGCGTGGGATGCACGCCGTCGAGCGAAAAGGCGCGGTCGCCGTCGGTGGCGGCGCCCTTGAAGATCAGCTCGCCGGCGGCGACGCGGCGCGCGACTTCCACGCCGAAATGCAGCGACGGAATGCCGTAGTGCTCGGCGACGCGCTCCATCGCCGCGGCGGCCGCGGGGAAGCGAGGGACCGGATTTTGCGAATTATGCAAACTGCCGGAAGGCGCGGTGTTGGCGCCGGCGAGCAGGTCGGGAAGACCGGGCGTCGAGATCGTGTAGACGAAGCAGAGATCGGCGGCGGGGTTTGCGCGTTTCACCTGGCGCACGATGCCTTCGATCGTCCGCTCGATCCGGGCGGGCGGCGTCGCGGCGTCGTTGACGGCAAATTCGACGAACACGACGTCCGGGCGGTGCGCCACGACATCGCGGCCGACGCGGCAGGCTCCGAGGTCTGAGCCGGTGCCGGGCACGCCGGCGGCGATTTCCACGATCTTCGTGCCGGGCAGCAATGCGCGCAGCCGTTCCACGGTGAGCGTCCGCCAGCCGTCGGCTGCGGCCGTGATGCTGCCGCCGAGAAAGGCCACGCGCAGTTCGTGCGCGGTCGAAGCGCGGGTCGCGGCGTGCGGCCAGCCATCGCGCACGTGCAGCGCGTCGAGGGCGAACACGGATGAGGCGCAAGCGAGGGCGGCGATCGCGACGCTACGGAGAACGAAGGCTGAGAGGGTGATCTTCATCCGGTCAGGCGGGTCAGCGCGAGGCGCACGAAGCGTGTCGTGCCTGCCGATGCCGATGCTCGCGTTGCGCTCCCGCTGGATTGCGGCGGCGCTCCGCTCCTCGCCATGACCGGTGGCAGTTGGGTAACATTGGCTTTATCGGGAATGGGCGGGTCCGTAGGCGCGGATTTCGAAAATGCGCGCGTGGTCGATGCCGTTGGTCGCATGGACGGCGATGCGCAGACGGGTGGCGACGACCGGTCGCTCGAGACGATGCACGCGCTTGCGCAGGTAGTTGCCTTGGCCGCGCGCGACGATGACGTCGTCGAGCAGGATTTCGTAGTCGCGGACGAGTTCCGGCTGGGGGCCGCGGATGATCTTCCGCGTGGTCGCGTCGCTGGCGCTCAGGGTCAGCTCGCGCTGGAAGCCGGAGTCGAAGGTCAGGTGAACCGCGGCGATTTCCTGGGGCGTGTCCCACGCGAGCTCGATCCAGGCGGGCAGGGCGGCGGATTCCCAGCGATGGCTTTTGCCGTCGGCCCAGACGCCGAGCGCCGGCAGGAATTCGCGCGCGGCGCCATCGGTCACATGGACGGCCGCGCCGTTCGCCGTCGCGCTGGAGGCGTTCGCGTGCGCGCGCGGCGCGAGGTCGGCCGGGTCGTCGGCTCGGATGCCGGGGAGGAATGCGTCGTCGCGGAGCAGCGTTTGCTGGAGCGCGGTGAGCGCGGCGCCGGTGAAATGCTGCGTCAGCGAACCCGGCGCGGCGGGTGCGGCGAGCGCGGCGGCGGTGCCGACGGCCTGCCCCATGACGGCGCAAGTGGCCATGACACGCGTGCTGGCGAACGCGACATGCGTCGCGCTGATGTTGCGGCCGGCGAAGAGGAGGTTGCCGATGTTGCGCGAGCAGAGCGCCTGCAGCGGGATCGGATAGACGTGCTTCAGGTGCGTGTGGCGGCACGGCGCCTCGTCCACGGCGTCGATGCCGCTCGGCGGATGCAAATCGAGCGGCCAGCCGCCGAACGCGACGGCGTCGGGAAACGCGCGCGCGGATTCGAGGTCCTGTTGCGTGAGCACATGATGACCGACGAAGCGGCGCGACTCGCGTTTGCCCGGGACAGCGCCAACCCAGTCGAGCGCCCAGTGCGCCGAGCCGGGATGGTCGCCGGAATTTTTCACGTAGTCCCAGATGCCGAGCGCGATGCGGAGCAGTTCGTGGCGGATCGCGGGGTTGTCCTTCACCGTGTCGAGCTGGCCGCCCCATTCCGCCCACCAATAGCCGTATTCGTAGCCATCGAACGGACGCAGGCGAAACTCGTGCTTTTGGAATTTGCGCGCCCAGGCCGGGGCGCGGAACGGCTGCGGTTGCTCGTGGCGGCGCGCGGTGAACATGATCGAGCTGCCGAGCGTCTGCCGATCCGCGGTGTCGAGCGCGAGGGTTTCGCCGAAATCCTTTTTCGCCTCGCGGCCGCTCGTGAACAATGCGCCCGCCTCGGTGCCGAGGCGGCCGTCGCCGGAGCAGTCGGCAAAGACCGGCGCGTGGATGCGGAATTCGTCTTCGGTCGAGTGGCGCACGGCGTCGAGCGAGACGATGCGCCGCGGGCCGTCGTCGGGGTCGGTCGTCGCGCAGCCGGTGCAAACCGTGTCGAGGAGCAGCATGATGTTGGGCTCGGTCGTGACCTTTTCGTAGAGCAGCAGATCCCACTGCGAGTAGGAGCGGTGCGGGTTGCGGTAGGCGTCCTCGAGGCGGAATTCCTCGATGAGTCCGGATTCGCGGGCGCCCGGCCGGCTGCCGTGGACGTCGGCGCCGACGACGTGCATGCGGACTTCGCTGGAGGCGTTGCCGCCGAGAACGGAGCGATCCTGGAGGAGGACGACTTTGGCGCCGTTGCGGGCGGCGGCGATCGCGGCGCAGACGCCGGCCAGGCCGCCGCCGACGACGACGAAGTCGGTGTGAAGTTCGTGACGAATCATCGGGAAAGGGAAATTAGGGCACGGACGCGCGCGGCGTCGCGGGAGCGGCGCTGAGCGTGATCTGAGTTGGCGGCAGGCCGGGCGCGCGCGCGGTGAGGACGAGCGGGCCGGAAGCTTTCGTGGTCTGCACGATCACTTGCGCGTAGCCGTTGAAGAGACTGCGACGACTGCCCTTGTCCGGCTCGTGGCACGACGGATCGCCGTTGCCGACGCCGATGATGCGGCCGGGGCCGGCGAGTTCGAACTCGATGGCGTCGCTTGCGGTCGGCACGAAACGGCCGTCGCGGTCGCGGGCGGAAACGGTGACGATGGCGCAGTCTTCGCCGTCGGCGCGGAGCGTCGCGCGGTCGGGCGTGAGCGTGATTTCGGCGGAGGGGCCGGTGGTTTCGATTTTCGCGGAGCTGATGAGTTGGCCGACGCGGTAGCCTTCGGCGCGTAGGGTGCCGGCCTGATAGACGACGGGCCACTCGGCGTAGCCGCCGCGCGGGACGGGTTTGCGACCGAGGCTCTGTTCGTTGAGGAAGAGTTCGACTTCGTCGGCGTTGGTATAGGCGCGGACGGCGATCGGCTCCTTGTCGCGCACGGCCCAGTTCCAGTGGGGCAGGAGGTGCAGCACGTCGCGGCCGGACCACCAAGCTTGGAGGAAATAGAAGCTGTCTTTGGCGAAGCCGCAGGTGTCCATGACGCCGAACTGGCAGTTGATCGCGGGCCAGTCGTAGGGCCATTGCTCGCCACGCCAATCGAACGCGGCCCACAGCAGCACGCCGGCGACCCACGGGCGCGCCTCGAAGTAGGGGAGCCATTGCTCGTGGCGCGAGCCCCACGGCGGGACCTTGTCGGCGTAGGCGGTCACGTAGGCGCGGACGCGGTCCTCGACGTAGATGCCGCGCGTCGAGGCGGCGGAGGATTCCTCGCTGCTGATCGCGGGGATGTGCGGGTAGTCGGCGTGGAATTTGTCGACGTCGCCGAGTTTCAGGTAATTGAACCCCATCACGTCGACGATGTGCGAGAACCCTTTCCCCCAATCGGCGTTCATCGGCATCATGGTCTGGCGTGTGGGGTCGAGTCGTTGCACGAGCGCCTGGATGCGGCGGGCGATCGGCTCGCCCCAAGGCTCGCCCTGCATGCGATCGCGGAATTCCTCGTTGCCGAGCGACCAGAGGACGACGCTCGGGTGATTGCGGTCGCGGCGGACGAGGCGCTCGACTTGGCTGAGCGTTTCCGGCGTGTCGTCGAAGCGGCGGTTCTCGTCCACGACGAGCAGGCCGAGCCGGTCGCAGGCTTCGAGGATCGCGGGCGAGTGCGGGTGGTGGGCGGTGCGGTAGGTGTTCGCGCCCATTTCCTTCAGGCGGCGGATGCGGAACTCCTGCACGGCGTCGGGCACGGCCGCGCCGACGCCGGCGTGGTCCTGATGCACGCCGAAACCACGAATGACGTATTTTTTGCCGTTGAGCAGAAAGCCCTGCTCGGGATCGAAGCGGATGGTGCGGATGCCGAAGATCGTTTCGTGCAGGTCGGGTGCGGACATCGCCGCAGATGGCTCATCGATGGGACGCACTTCGGAAACGAGGCGGTAAAGGTGGGGCGACTCGGGGGACCAAAGCTGCGGCGCGGCGACTGTGAGCTGCGGCGCGAGGGTCGTCTCGGCTCCGGCGGCGAGAGCGAAGTCCGATGAAGTCGCCTCTGCGACGGTGCGTCCCGCGGAGTCGAGCACACGCGAGACGAGCACGGCGCGGGTTGCGTGCGCGCTGTCGTTGCGGAGTGTCGTCTCCGCGCGCACCGTTGCGCTGCCGTCGGAGGCGAGCGTGGTGGAGACGAACGTGCCCCAGTGCGCGACGTGGAGCGGCGGCGTCTTCACGAGCCAGGCGTGGCGGTAGATGCCGGCGCCTTCGTAGAACCAACCCTCGGTGCGTGAGGCGTCGACGCGGACGACGAGCGTGTTGCGGCCGCCGAAATGGGCGAAGGGCGCGAGGTCGAACTTGAAGCTGCTGTAGCCGCTGACGTTGCGGCCGAGGCAGCGGCCGTTGAGCCAGACGAGGCAGTTGCGGTAAACGCCGTCGAATTCGACCCAGAGCGCGCTGTCGCGATCGCTCACCGGCAGGTCGAAACTGCGGCGATACCAGCCGATGGTGTTGCCGGTGACGCCACCGAGAGCCTGGGCGCTCTGGCCCATTTCAAGGGCTTCCCAGGAATTCTGCGCACCGACGCCGGCGCCCATGTCCTTGTAGCCGTGGTTGCGGAGCGCCTTGGGATTGAATGGAAGTTCGACGGCCCAGTCGTGCGGCAGGTCGAGCGAGCGCCAGGCGCGATCGTCGAAGTCGGGCTGCGAGAACGCGACAGGCGGAGCGGCGTTGATGTCGGCGGCGGAGCGGCGCAGCGGGACGAGTTTGGGCTCTTCCTCAAGATGTGCGCGGCCGGTGCGCTCGAGCGCATCGACTTCCGGGTAGGCGAAGATCGCCGGATCGAGGCCGGCCGGGTCGCCGAGGTGAAATTTCCACCCGAAATCGAGCAGGAGACGTTCGCGGGCGGACAGGTTCGTCGCGGCGACGCCGAGCGTGGCGACGAATACAAGAGCGCGGAGGAACGGCCGCGAACGGGGTGGCATATCCGCACTGTCGGCGGGAACGAAACGCGGCGCGAATCAGTGCGCACTGAAATCGCTCAGTGAACCGGCAGCCAGCCGAGTCGCTCGAGGAATTTCACCGCGGCGGCCAGGGTTTGGCTGCGGCCAGGCTCCCCGCCTTCGCGGTAGGCGTAGAGCGGGTGTTTCCCGCCCGGAAAAACGACGACCGCGCAGTTGCGCCGCGCGGCCTGCGCAGCGGATTCGAAGGCACGCAGAGTGGCCGGGGGCGTGGCGTTGTCCGCATCGCCCATCAGGATGAGCGTCGGTGGCAGGCGCTCCGGTGCGGCGCGGACGAGGGCGAGCGGCGAGAGTTCGGCGAAACGCTCGCCGAACAAGGCGTGGCCGTAGCCGGCCGCGCTCGTGTCGAGGATTGGATACCAGAGCAGCAGCGCGTCGGGTTGCGGCGAGACGCCCGGATCGTCGGTGGCATCGTCGGGTCCCGTCGCCAACGCGGTGATCGCAGCGAGTTGCCCGCCCGCCGAGGCGCCGGCGGCGGCGATGCGATCGGGGTCGACGCCGAGTTCGTGCGCGTGGGCCCGCACCCAGCGGAGTGCCGAACGGGCGTCGGCGGCGCTGTCGAACGGCGTGGCACCATGCGCGGACGCGATGCGGTAGTCGGCGCTGAGGGCGACGAGGCCGTGGTCCGCGAAGAAGGCGCACTCAGGATAAAATTGCAGCGGCGTGCCGTGCGTCCAACCGCCGCCGTAAAAGAACACGATGGCAGGACGGCCGTGCGACGGAGACGGCGCGCGGCCGAGCTGCGGCGCGAACACATGCAGCTGCAGCTCCGCATTGGCGGTGTGCTTGTAGGTCAGACGTCGCGGCGCGAACTCGCGGGCGGGCTTCGGCAGCACCGTGCGCAGCGCCTCAAACCAGCACTGCGCCATTTTTTCCGCTCCGCGGGCGTTCGGATGAACCTTGTCGGCGACCGTATCGGCCGCCCAATCGAAACCACTCACCTGATCGACGAGGACGATGCGTTGCGCGGGGCGGTCGAGTCGCTGGGCGAGGGCAGCAAGGGCGGCGTTCAGTTCCGACAGGTAGGAATACTTTGGGAGCTTGCCGGCGGGGATCACCTGAGCGAGCAGCACGGTGACGTGCGGGTTCGCGGCGCGGAAGGCGGCAATCAGTTTCTCCGTCGCGGCGACGATGCCGGCCACGGGCCTTTCCTCGACCGAGTGGTTGTGGCCGCTGTGAAGCAGCACGATATCCGCCGGGTGGGTGAGAAAATGCGCTGGCACCGTGGCGGCGAGAAATTCGGTGTTCTTGCCGCCGTAGCCTTCATGCGCGAGCGGGCCGATGCGCGTGGCGCTCGTCTGCGTGCCGACGAATTCGACGACGTAGCCCGCCGCGAACAGTTTTTCCCAGAGCGGATAGCGGTAGCAGGAGAAGAAGTCGGCGCCGGCGGTGATCGAGTCACCCACCGCCATGATGCGGACGGGTCCGGCGCGCAACGCGCCGGCGAGCAGGAGCGCGAAGAGCGGGACGAGCCAGCGGCGGAGCGGAAAACGCGGGGAGCGGGGCATGAGGACAGCGTCCGAGCAAGCGCGCGGCGCACCAGCGAGACGACGTCGAAATCGCTCAGGACGCGAGCGCTCTGGTGGCTGAGCGATTTCAGTAACGCAGCGGTTTTCCTGCGCGCCGCCGGGGGCCATACGCAGACAACCCCGTAAACCCCGTGCGCTGTCTCACCCCGTTCGTGCTCGCTTTGTCGTCGGCTCATGCCGGCGGAAGTGTCGTCGCGGGACGCTGCACGCTTGCGGATGTCACCTAACCTCAATCCACCTCATCCCCGACAATGAACATCTCCCGCTTTGGCTCCCGGGTTCTCGCCGCCCTTGGCTGTCTGGCCAGCGCTCCCTGGCTCGCCGCGCAAGCGCTGCCGTCGACGACTCCGCCGCCGGAAGGCGACAAGGTCGTGCAACTTTCCGTCTTCGAGGTGCGCAGCCGTCGCGACTCGGCCTATGTGGCCGACAAATCCGTCGCGACGACCGGCTTCGCCACCGAACTTTCCAAGATTCCCCTCGCGATCAACGTCGTCACTGCGCAGTTCCTCGATGACACGGGCGGCTTCGGCTTCAACGGCGTCGCGAATTACCTCGCGGGCTTCACCACGGACCAAGGCGGCATGGACGGCGGCACGCGCAATTCGGCGGGCATCGATCCGACTGTCGGCGCCGTCACCGGCGGCGAGCCGCTGCGCACCCGCATCCGCGGCCAGCCGATCAACATCAGCCAGCGCAACGGCCTGCCGATGAAGTTCGGCTTCGGCACCGAAAACGTCGACCGCGTCGAGGTCGCCCGCGGCCCCATGTCCGTGTTCATCGGCGGTTCGACACTCGGCGGCGTGATGAACCTCGTCACCGCCAAGCCGCAGTTCGCGCCCGCCTACAAGTTCAACGTCAAGGTCGACTCCAACGACAGCTACGCCTTCAAGGCCGACCTCACCGGCCCGATCTACAAGGACAAGGTCGCCTACCGCCTGATCGCGCAATACAGCGACGACAACACCTGGCGCGACTCCAGCAACTCGACCACGTTCTTCATCAATCCGCAGGTGACGTGGACTCCGTTCCGCAAGCTCACCACCCGCCTCGAATACGCCCATCGCGACCTGCGCGGCAACATGGTGAGCAACTCCATGCAGTCCACCGCGGCCTACCAGGCGGACTACGACAATCCCTCGCAAGCGCTGCTCGATCTCGGCAAGAACCGCACCGGCGCGCTGGCCGGCATTCCCTACACCGTGGCGGAATACCGCACGCGCATCGCCCGCACCTTCGCCAACTGGCGCCTCGACAAGTTCAATGTCGACGGCCGCTGGCGCTCCCTCGGCGAGGGCGAGAGCTTCACCGCCGGCGACTGGGCGGGCGGATACGACGCCAACCACTTCGGGGCACATGACTTTTTCTCCACCAAATACGATCTCGTCGAAGGCGAAGCCAATCTGCTGCTCACCGATTGGCTCGAGGTCCGCGCCGTCGGCCGCTGGGCCGATCAGCACAGCTACACCACCTTCTTCAGCAACGCGCTCCGCCGCTACCCGGACGGCAGCACGCCGCTGCTCTCCGCGACGACGACCGCCACGAAGCGCGAGGAAATCCCCCTCACCGGCAAGCTCGAGGCCGTGTTCACCAAGGAATTCCTCAAGGTGAAGCACAAGCTCCTCGCGGGCTACGAAGCGGCCTACAATCAGGCTTGGTCCGTCAATCCGACCTTCAATTTCAACAGCCTCGCCGCCGTCACCGGCTCGTCCAACGTCACCGGCTCGCCCGCCAGCCTGACCGGCTCGAATATCCTCAACTACTTCGATCCGCGCGTGCACAGCGTGCCGAACTACGAATCCATCCTCACGTGGGCCGACGACACGCTCGCCCCGGGCGTGACCGCCCAGAGCTACTCGCGCATCTACCCCGAGGCCGGTTACGCCGCCTACAGCGGCAGTTTCTGGAAGGACCGCGTCACGGTCTTCGGCGGCTATCGCAACACGCGCATCCAGCAGGACTCCTGGAATCTCGATCGCAACCGCACCCGCCTGCAACGCTTCCTCCACACGGACCAGACCACCACGGACTCCTACACGGTCGGCCTCGTCTATGAACCGTTCCCCGGCCTCAACTTCTATGCCAGCCAGAACGTCGGCACGGAGGCCGTGCCCGCCGGCTCGCTCATCAACGCCGCCTCCGGCTTCACCGCGCTCGTCACGCCCGAGGAACGCGCCGCCAATCCCGTGCCCGACCTCGAAGGCGTCGGCCGCGAGGCCGGCCTCAAGGTCGAGTTCTTCGACCGCCGCCTCATCGGTCGCGTCGGTGTGTTCAAGCTCACCCG
This sequence comes from Candidatus Didemnitutus sp., assembly GCA_019634575.1. Lineage (NCBI taxonomy): Bacteria > Pseudomonadati > Verrucomicrobiota > Opitutia > Opitutales > Opitutaceae > Candidatus Didemnitutus > Candidatus Didemnitutus sp. Next base: position 90,070 of record JAHCAY010000003.1, on the reverse strand, counting down.
CCACAACACCGTCATCATCGACAACGAGCGCACGGCCAACGATCCGCGCAATGTCGGCACGGCCGTCGACCCCAACCCGGCCACGCAGAACCTCGCGCAAACCGCCAAGGTCCAGTGGAACCGCACCATCGATGGCAACACCTCCGCCGGCATCGAGATCGGCTTCACCTGGATGCCGAATCGCAATTACACGATGACCTTCGAAGCCAGCCATCTCTGGACCAACAAGCTCACGCTCTCCAAGCCGCTCACCGGCACCGCTGCCACCGCGCAGTCGATGATCGACTATTCGATTCTCAATGGCCGCCCGCTCGACAACACGCCGGACGACACCGTCCGCGTCTGGCAAAAATACTCCTTCACCGAGGGCAAGCTGAAGGACCTCTGGCTCGGCCTCGGTGTGCGTTACCAGACTTCCGTCATGCCGCTGGCCAGCAATTCCTCGTGGGGCACCGTCCTGCCGGGCTGGACCGTGTTCGACGCGGCGATCGGCCACCGCGTGACTGTCGCCAGTCGCCCCGTCGATCTGCAGCTCAACATCGAGAACCTGACCGACAAGCTCTACTCCGCCGGCGGCCGCACTTGGTCGAACCCGCGCACGCTGACCTTCTCGGCTACCACGCGCTTCTGAGCGCCGGCGCATTCTGAACGTTTCCGGCGGCGAAAGTCTCGCGACTTTCGCCGCTTTGCCTTTAGGAACCCGCATGCCGATCCTCGTTCGCGCCGAATATCCCATCGGTGATCTTCTCGTGCGCTACGTCGCACCCGAGGACCGGCCGGATGCTTGGGGGCTGCAACTGCTGCCGCTCGCGCGCGCACGCGATGCGGTCGCGCCGCGCGAATGGCTCGATTCGCCCGCGATCACGCAACTCCCCGCGCAGTGGAACCGCTCGCGCGCCTGGGAAGTCGATCCGCTCGTGCACGCGCACGTCAGCGGTGACGTGTTGCCCGGCGGATTCGCCCACGGCCGCACGCTGCGGCACAGCGCGACCACGGCGAGCTTAGCCGTGCGCGAGCACAGCCGGGCCGAAGTCGACGGCGATGTCGTGCTCACGACCGTGCTCGCGGCCGCGTGCGGCCTCGTGTGTCGCCACGCACTGTCCGTCGACCCGCGAACCGGCGTCGCAACGGTGCGTGTCACAGCGGAGAATCCGACGAATCGCCCGCTCACGCTCGACTATCTCAGTGCCTTTTCGCTCGGTGGTCTGACTCCCTTCGCCGCGGACGACGCATCCGGTCGATTGCACATGCACCGCTTCCGCAGCGCGTGGAGCGCGGAAGGACGACACGAGGAGCGCACCCTTGAAGCGCTGCACCTCGAACGCTCGTGGACCGGCCACGGCGTGCGCAGCGAGCGTTTCGGTCAGGCGGGCTCCTTGCCGGTCAACGGCTGGTTCCCGTTCGTCGGTCTCGAAGACCGGGCTGCGGGCGTGACTTGGGCGGCGCAAGTCGCCACGCCCGGAACGTGGAATCTGGAAATTTTCCGCCGCGCGGATCAGGTCGCGCTCAGTGGCGGCGGCCCCGATCGGCTCGCCGGCGAGTGGCGGCACCCGCTGGCGCCGGGTGCGAGCGTGACTGCGCCGGAGGCCTTTCTGACGGTCGCCGTCGGAGGCGTGGACGAAGCCTGTGACCGTCTGCTGAACGCCGCGCGGGGGCGCGCAGAACCGTTGCCAACAGGCGAGGCGGAGCTGCCCGTCGTCTTCAACGAATGGTGCACGTCGTGGGGGCATCCAACGCACGATTCGCTCGTCGCGCTCGCCGACCGGCTCGCCGGCACGGGCGTGCGCTACTTGGTGATCGACGACGGCTGGGCGGAACGACCGGGCGACCAATTCCAACAGAATGGCGACTGGCGCGTGAACCGCCGCGCGTTTCCCGGCGGCTTGCGCGCGACGACGGCGGCGATCCGCGCGCGCGGATTGGTGCCGGGCCTGTGGTTCGAATTCGAGGCCATCAATCTCGGTTCGGCGGCGTGGCACGAGACGTCGCATCAACTCCACCGCGACGGCGTGCCGCTGGAGGTAGGCCCGCGCCGCTTCTGGGATTTCCGCGATCCGTGGGTGCACGATTTTCTCGCGGAGCGCGTATTGGCGCGCCTGCGCGACGACGGTTTCGGCTACCTCAAGGTCGATTGCAATGACTCGATCGGCCCCGGCGTCGACGGACCGCTTTCGCCCGGGGAAAATCTCCGCGAACACCTCGCGGGCGTGCAGCGGTTCTTCGCGCGATTGCGGCGCGAGTTGCCGGACCTCGTGATCGAAAACTGTTCGTCCGGTGGGCATCGGCTGGAGCCATCGATGATGGCGCTGACGGCGATGAGCTCGTTTTCCGATGCGCACGAGACGTCGGACATCCCGTTGATCGCGGCGAATCTCAACCCGCTCGTCTGGTCGGCGCAGAAACAGATTTGGGCGGTGTTGCGGGCGGGCGACAGCCCCGCGCGGCTGAACTACTCGCTCGCCGCCACCTTCCTCGGCCGCATGTGCCTCTCGGGCGATGTCGGCGCGCTGGACGAGGCGCGGTGGGCGCGCCTGGCGGAGGCGATCGCGTTTTATCGGGAAGTGGCGCCGTTGATTCGCGACGGCGTTGCGCGGTGCCGCCGCTCGACGGGTGAATCGCTGGCGCGGCCAACGGGAAACCAAGTCGTGACCTTCACGAGCTCGGACGGGCGTCGGGTGCTCGCCGTCTGGCACGCGTTCGCCGATGCGCCCGCGGTGCTGCAACTTGCCTTGCCCGGCGCGCGGAGTTGGCGCGTGGCAAATGCCTGGGGCGATGCGGCTCCGACGATGGCGGATGCGAAAACCGTCAGCTGGCACCCGAGCGCGGAGTGGGTGGGCGGCGTGATTTTGCTCCACGCTGACGTGGATTGAGCGGGCGGGGTGCCTACGGGCGGTGGGCTTGGCTTTCGCGATCTTCCGCGTCGATCTGCGCGGCGACTTCCGGACGGACGCCGTGGGAGGTTTGCAGACCGAAGCGGCGCTCGAGGTATTGCTCGAAAGTCAGCCACTCGCCCTCGAACTGGATCGTGCGCGACCAAGCGCACATGATCACGAGCTGGCGGGAGCGCTCGTAGCGCCAGAGGAGCCACGCGACGAGGGCGCAGAGCGACGCCTCCAGTGTCCAACTCAAATACATGACGCGGTCGCTGCGGCGGCTAGCCGCGGCGACCGCCGCGGTCTCGACGGCGCGGGCGCGATGCTGGCGCGCGATCAGCGCATCGATCGCGGTTTGCACCACGGTGGCGCGCACGGCGTCGTGGTGCGCTTCGCTCCACTCGCGCACGCGGTTGAACTGGCCGGCGCGCGCCCACGCGATCAGTTGCGCGAAATTTTCCCGGCGCTGGGCGAGCAGCGAATCGAGCGTGTCGAGCTCGGGTGCGAGCGTGGTGTCGGCTGCCGAAGTGGCGCGCAGGTCCGCGAGCCGGCGGCGCAGGGCATCCTCGGTGGCGAGGGCGTCGTCGAGAAAAGAGGAGCGCCAGGTGACGAGGAAGACTTCCGCGGCGGCGTCGGCCTGCGTGGCGGCGGCGGAGAGTTCGACGAGCGAAAGGTCGAGCGCGTGCGCGCGCGCCTGGCGGGCGAGGGCGGACTCGCGCTCGCGGCGGGCGAAGTGCGTGGCTTGCCACGACCAGGCGACGCCGAGGAAGGTGGCGAGGATGCTGAGCCAGAGCGCGCGGCGAAACCACGGCGAGCGCAGGGGCTCGCGGGCGCGGGGAGGGCGGCCGGGGAAGGAGTTCATCGCGCCTCCACAGACCGCCAGCAGCGATCAAGGTTGCGCACCGCCCGCGCTTTCGGTCCATGAGCCAGCAAGCCCTGTGCGTGGTGGGACGAACGCTGTTGTTTTGCCCTTTCGCCACGCGAAACACTTATGTGAATGCCCAGAGCGGGGCGGCATCGAATGCAGTGTCCGCCAGGCAACTGATGGGTGCGCTCGCGGGCGATGACTGCGCGAGGAAATGGCGCTTGGATCAGTTCGGTCATGCTTTGTCGCACTTTCAGACGGTGCTATCCCTCTTGTTTCCTCATCTTGGTGGGCTGGCGTGGAGTGGGGGCGCCGTGCGTTTCCCCTTTTAGTCCGTTGACGAAAAGTAACCAAACGGTATCCAAGTGGAATGAAACGGACTGTATTGCGGGCATGCCTGCTCGTGGGATGTCTGGCCGGACTTTTCCCGGTGGCTGCGGCGGGCGAGCGCGCGAGCGGCGGATACTTCAATGCGGCACGCATGGACAATGTCCGGCGTAACGTCGAGCGCTACAGCTGGGCCGCCAGCCTCCGCGACCGAGCCGTCGCCCGCGCGGCCCCTTGGTGTGTCCTGCGGGACGAGGAAATCTGGGCGCTGGTGCCGGGCCAGGATTTGCCGCGTTGCATCGACGTGACGCTCACTCGCGGCGCGAGCGGAACCACGCGGGCGGGGTGCTTGCAGTGCGGCGGAGCGATCGATCGCTTTGGCAGTTTTCCCTACGGTGTCGATTTTGCGCGACAGCCATGGAAGATCACTTGCCCGTCGTGCGGCACGGTTTTCCCGACAAACGATTTTGCGACCTACTACCGAAGTGGCATCGATGAGCGCGGGCTGTTCGATCCGGCGCGGGCCGATCGAAGCCTTTTGTTCAACACCGCGCACCCCGATCCGCGCGATCCGCTGCATACCTGGGGCGTCGACGACGGCTTGGGCTACGTGGCACCGGATGGACAGCACTACCGGTTCATCGGCTACTACGCGTGGAAATACTGGCGCCACTTGCTCGAGGGACTGCAAGCGCTGGCCGACGCGTTCGTCCTCACCGGCGAGACCCGCTACGCGCACAAGGCCGCCATCCTGCTCGATCGCATCGCAGACGTTTATCCGGAGATGGATTGGGCCCCCTACGCGAAGCGCGGTTGGTTTCACTCCGATGCAAACCGCGGCGTCGGCAAGATCGAGGGCGCGATCTGGGAGACCAACACCGCGCGCAAGCTCGCGGAGAGCTACGACGCCATCCTGAGCGGAACCGTCGGAGACGAGTCGCTGGAAAAATTTCTCGCGCAACAGGGCCGGCGTTTTCACCTGCCGACTCGGAAGGGCACGCGCGATCTTTTCGTGCGCAACGTCGATGAGCGCGTCCTGCGCTGCATCCACGACGGCATTCTATCCGGCCAGATCGGCGGCAATGAAGGCATGCAGCAGCAGGCGATGGCAGCGGCCGCCCTCGCGTTGAACACGGCTCCGGAGACGACGCGGTGGCTGGAGTGGCTGTTCGAGCCGCGCGGTGGTGCAATTCCGGGCTTCATCGTGAGTCAGTTCGATCGCGACGGCGGGTCGACGGAGGCGGCGCCCAACTACGCGCTGTTTGCCGGCATGCTGTTCAGCCGCATCGCGGCCAAGCTGGAGGACTATCCGTTGGCACCGCGCCGCGATTTGTGGAGCGAGTTCCCGCAACTGCGCGCGACCTTCACCCTCGGCCACCGGCTGGCCGTGCGGGGACGAGCGGTGCCGAACCTCGGCGACACCGGCATGACCGGGCTGGTGACGACGGCGCCGGGCGACGCGGCCTTCAGCGCGCTCGGATTTCGGCTCACGGGCGATCCGGCGATGGCGCGGGCGGCGGTGGCGCTGAACGGCGGGTCGGCGGACGGGCTAGGGCGAGACGTGTTCGCCGCCGAGCCGGAAGAGCTGGAACGCGCCTTGGCCGCCGCGGCACAGGCACTCGCGCCGCATGGAGGAGAATTGCTGACCGGCTTCGGACTCGCGCGCCTCGAGGTGGGCGATGTCGGAGTCGCCTGCAACTATGGGCGCACTTATTTTCACGGGCACGCGGACACGTTGAATTTCGACCTGTTTGCCTTCGGCCGCTGGCTGGCGCCTGATCATGGTTATCCGGAATTCGCGACGAACTGGCCGAGCCGCAACGAGTGGACGACGAACACGCTCGCGCACAACACCGTCTTCGTCGACGGACAACCGCAGCGCCGTCACTGGGGCGGCAAGGCCGTCGTGTTCCGACAGCTGCCGGATTTCGCCGCGGTCGAGATCGACGGGCGGGCGGCCTATCCGACGCTCGAGCGCTATGCCCGCACTCTGTTGCTGATCGGGCAACGGGGTGGGGCGGGTGCCTATCTGGTCGACATTTTCCGGGTAAACGGAGGCCGCGACCATGTGCTCAGCCTGCACGGGCCGCCGGGGACGGTGACCACCGAGCGCGCCGAGCTCGCCGCGCCCGCTCGTGGCACCTACGCGGGCGAAACGGTCGAGCGTGGCGCGCGGGCAGACGGTTTTCCGCCGGGCTATTCGTATCTCTACGCGGTGCGTCGCGGACGCGGGTTGCCCGGCGCGACGATCGACTGGACAATGGATCCGAATTACCGCGGCGAAGCCGCGGGCGATGCGGTGCACTTGCGCGCACATTTCCCGTCGGGCGCAGACGAACTTGCGCTCGCCCGGGGCGATCCGCCGCAGAACAAGGAGGGCAATCCGCGCACTTTGGAGTATGTGCTGGCGCACCGCGCCGCCACGTCGCCTTCGCCGCTCGCGAGCACGTTCGTCACAGTGCTGGAGCCGTATCGCGGCGGGGCGCTGATTCGAAGCGTGCAACGCCTGCCGTCGCACGACGATCAGGTGGCCCTGCGGATCGAGCTGTCGAACGGCGACGTCGATTTCGTATGCTCGAATCCGGACGAGCACGGAAGGTTGTCGGCGCCCGGATTGGAACTGGAGGGACGGCTCGGCTGGTGTCGCGAGTCGGCCGGGCGAGCCGCGCGTGCCGTCGCCGTGGATGCCACCGAGTGGCGCACTCCGGATATGCGCCTTGAGTCGCGGGGCGCCGTCACCGGCCGCGTGGTGCGCATGAGTCACGATCTGGCCGGAGGCGGCGTGCTGTGGATCGATACGGAGATTCCCGCCGGCGCCGACGTCGTCGGGCAGTGTCTACACGTGGACAACCAGAACGAGCGCGACGCCACCTATGTGATCAGGGGCGTGTCGCGGGACGGGACACTGACGAAGCTCGATTGCGGTCCGATCTCGTTCGTGCGCGGCTACGCTGGCGAGACGATGAAGCTCCGCGGCCAGACGCTGCCCGCCGACTACTCGCGCGGTTATCTCTACGATTTCGAACCCGGTGCCGCATTCCGGATCCCGCTGCATGCCGAGGCGGGCGGAGTCCGCTGACTACCTGAGAAAACGCGCGATCGCGTCGGAGACGCTGAGTTCGGCAAGCGAACGAACGCGATGATGCGCGGCCGAGAGATCGTGGCCCGTGGTGCTGGGGCCCGGCACGCCGATGACGTGCAGTCCCGCACGGCGTGCGGAAGTCGCGCCGGTGAATGAATCCTCCACGGCGATCGCCTCCTCCGGCCGCACGCCGAGTCGCTCGACGGTGCGCAGGTAGACGTCGGGTGCAGGTTTCGGATGGGCCACGCCATCGCGACCGGTCACGACGTGGAATTTCCCGCGCAGACCGAGGCGCGAGAGATGATCCCCGATGTAGGCGTTGGTGGAGTTCGACGCGATGCCGAGCGCGAGGCCGAGCCGCGCGGCCTCGTCCAACCATCGTTCCACCCCGGGGAGCAGCGGCAGGCGCGCGAAGGCGGCAGCGCAAGCCAGCTCGTGTTCGGCGCGCAGGCGGCGCCGCGGGACTTCCGGCGGAAATGCCGCCCACGGATCGAAGGCGAACACCGTGCCGGCGCCGTGAAGCAGCGTGTCGGGATCGAACGGCACGCCGTGCGCGCGGTGCACTTCTGCCGCAGCCCCGATCAGGGCCGATTCGGTGTCGAGGATCACGCCGTCGAAATCGAGGACGAGCGCGCGAATGCGCCGCTTGGGTTTAGCGATGGGCATCGGCCTTGAGTTTGCGGAGGAATTGCTTGTCCGCCTCGCTGAGGTGCTGGCGCTGCCCGAAATCGACGAGCACATCGGCGGCCGCGACCTGTTTGGCGCCGAGGAACAGGCGCGTGGTGCGAATGATCAACTCGCCGTGATCGGGAAACTGCTGGACGGCGTTCGCGAGGAGTTCGAGGTGGCGCGCATCGGGCCGGAAACTCGAGGCTTCCCACACGCGGGCGACCTGCACGTAGACGTCCGCCAGCGCCGGCGACTGGGATTGTGCCCGCAGCAGCGGCGTGAGCGCCGCGACGGTATCGTCGTCGGACAACGCGGCGTCGTGGCGGGCGCGGGCCGCCGCGACGCGCAGGCGGCTGAGTTCGACGAGTGCGCGGGGATGCGTCGTGAGCTGGGGCTCCAGCGCCGTGAGCAGCCGCAGGGCGCGTTCCGGATGACCGGCGGCCGATTCGACGATGCCGAGCGTGGCGAGAAAATCGGCCGTGCGCGCGCCACGGATGTAGGCCGCGGCGGCGAAGGAGCGCGCCGCCTGAGTTTGCCCGGCCGCGAGCAGCGCCAGCGATTTTATCCGGCCGGTCTCGGCCTCGGTTGCGTCACGCAATGTGACGGTGGCGGCAGGAGTGCCGCATTCCTTCAGGCGCAGCCGCAGCGGACGGAAGACCGGCCCGTCGGCCGTGTATTCGCGAAGCTTGCGCCCAAATGCGTCCCAGTTCAGCCCGAAGCTCTGCTCGAAGAGGTCCGCGGTCGGCGGATCGCCGCGTTGCAACGCGGCGATCCAGCGCGCGAGTCCGGTGCGATGGACTTCCTTCTCGCCGAAGAGGCAGTAGTGGACGAAGGCTTCGCACTGTTTCGCCCAGACGCTGCCGATCGGGTAGCGGCTTCCGGCGTCGCTGGGCGGCGCGAACAGTCGCTCGAGCGGGAGCAAGGTGCGGAAGCGGAGTTCGCGATTGAACGTGCACTCCGGATCCTCCGCGGTGAGGAAGAGCGCCTGCAGGGCGTCGGCTGCGACGTTGTTGCGCTCGGTCATCAGCCGCCAAGCCTCGTGGACCTTCAGGTGCCACTCCTGATACGAAAGCAGCGGCACGCCGAGATCGGGGGAATCGAGCCGTCCCAGGACAATGGCATTCTGGTCGCGCACGACCGGTGCGAGCAGCTGGGCGATCCCCTCCTCGAACCAGGGTGGGAACGGCGCGGCGGAGCGCGACCAGAGGAGCCGGACGTATTCGCGCGCGAGCGTGCGGGAGGCGTCGACGCTTTTGTTGACTTCGGCGTGCGTGTTGCGGATGTATTCGGCGATGGTGGTTTCGTCGAGGTCCCCGGCGTTGGTGGGCCGCGAATCCGCAATGGCGCGGCTGAGGTTCTGCAGGGATTCGCGGGCGAGGCTGGGCAGATTCAACACGCGGTCGCCCGCGTCGAAAACGATCACGCTGGTCTCGGCGCGACGAAAATGAAGCGTGACGCCCGCAGTCGCCGCCGGAGCTCCGCGCGAATAGCCGGGGGAAAAATCATCCAGGCGTGACGCGTCTTTCACGAGCAGCACGAGCAACGGCGGTGTGGCGGGCAGCTCACTATCGGGTAAGGCTATCGCGTCGCCGAGGGTGCGTCCAATCGCCCGCGCGGCAAAATCGAGATCGCTTTTCCGGACGATGAACTCCGCGAGCAAATCGGTTGTGGCGCGATCGCCGACTTCGGAGAGCACCTCGATGCCGGGCAGGGCGGCGTAGCGCCAGTGTTCTGGTTCCGGGACGATTGGCAGGTCGCGGACGTCGAAGTCGGGCAGCTGCACGGTCGGGCCGGCCGCTGTCGGAGACTCCGCGCCGCCCAGGCCTGCCGGGATGGCGGCGAGCCAGCCGGCGAACGACATGACGAGCGCGGGAATTTTCATGCGGAAGGTGGGATGCGAGGTGCCGACCATTCGGAAGTCCGGCCGGTCGCCTCAAAGTTGAAGGAGGAAATTGAACGTCGCGTCGGCTTCGCCGGGCAGCGTCTCGTGGCCGAAATCGGGATAGAGGCGCATTTCCTTCGGGGCGCGGAGACGGTTGTAGATCGCGAACTGCGTCGACGGCGGCGTGATGTTGTCGTCCAGCGCGGTGAACATGAGCACGCGCGCGCGGACGCGCGGCGCGAGGTGTTGCACGTCGATGTAGCCGAGCTTGGTGAAGATCGCGCGCTCGCGTTCGTGCCGGGGATCGAACTGGCGGAAAAATTCGCGCAGCTCGCCGTAGGCGTCCTTCGCGAGGTCCATTTCCCACACGCGCTGGTAGTCGCTCAGGAAAGGATACACCGGCGCGGCAAGTTTCAGGCGCGGCTCGAGCGCAGCGCAGGCGAGGGTGAGCGCTCCGCCCTGCGAGAGGCCGAACGCGCCGACGCGGTGCGGGTCGACTTCGGGCCGGGCCATGACGACGCGCGCGAGTTGCGCGGTGTCGAGAAATTGCGCGCGGTAGAAGAGTTTTCGTGCGTCGGGATCGTCGAGGCCGCGCACGATGTGGCCTTGGAGGGTAGGTCCCTTGGTGCCGCCGGGATCGTCGGAGCTGCCGCCCTGGCCGCGACAATCGAGCGCGGCCACGCACATGCCGGCGTGGACGTAGGGCAGCTTGGTCGACCAATCGGCGCTGTTGGCGCCGTAGCCGTGAAAATTCAACACGGCCGGGCTGCGCCGGCCGCGTCGCGTGGGGCGCAGAAATTTCGCATGCAGCCGCGCGCCGCCGACGCCGGTGAACCGCAGGTCGAAGCACTCGACTCCGGGGGTGCGGAGCGCGTCGACGCGGATGAACTCCGGCTGCGGCGGCGTAGCATCGAGTTCGGCGAGCGCATCGGACCAGTAGCGGTCGAAGTCGCGCGGGCGGGGATTACGGCCGCGGTAGCGCCGGAGTTTCGGCAACGGGAGGTCGAGGAGAGGCATGGCGATCGATCGGGGAGCGCGCGGCGTTCAGCGTGGGCGGGTTGCGGGAGGTCGGGCCGAGAGATCGGCGATGAGCTGTTGAAAGGCGCGGCCGCCTCGCTCCAGCGCGGCGAGCGTGATGAACTCGTCCTTGGTGTGCGCCTGGGCGATCGAGCCGGGGCCGAATGCGACGGCGGGAATGCCGTGGGCGTTGAAGACGTTGGCGTCGGAGAACCATGGCACGCGCAGGAAGCCGTTCGCGTGCGGCGCGAGGCGGCGCAGCCAGGGATGCGAACGCTCGAGTGCGAATGCGGGACCTTGCCGGTGAACGCGCAGCCGGAGGCCGCGGGCGGCGCCGCGCAGCGCGCGGAGGGCGGAGGTGTTGTCGAACGCCGGATGCGTGCGCACGTCGAGCCCGGCGGTGGCCGCGTCCGGCACGATGTTGAGTTCGCCTCCGGCGCGCACGACACCGACGTTCAGCGACGCGCCGCCGAGCAGCGGGTGGGCGCGACGGGCGAATTGCGGCGCGAGCCGGTGGGCGCAGGCGTCGAGGAAGGGGAGGAGGCGATAGGCGGCGTTGCGTCCGCGGTGGGGCGTGGCGCCGTGCGCGGCGCGCCCGGCGGCGTCCACCCACACGCGCAGCACGCCCTTGGCGGCGTGGACGATTTTCAGATCGGTGGGCTCGAGTGCGATTGCGAAGTCGGCGCGGAATCCGGCGCGGCACAGCGCGCTCGCGCCCGTGCTTAGTTCCTCCTCGCCCATCGTCGCGGCGAAAACCCAGGTCACATGCGAGCTTCGCGCGGCCGGCGTGCGCAGCCACGCAGCGAGGCCCCAGAGCGCGGCCGCCATCGGGCCCTTCGTGTCGCACGCGCCCCGGCCGTGCAACCGCCCGCGGCTTACCGTGGCGCGAAATGACGGCACGGTCATGCCAGCTACACCCACGGTATCGAGGTGGGGCACGAGCGCGACGACCGGAGCGCGGCGGTCGCGCGAAGGAAAGCGGGCCACGAGGTTCGGTCGCCCCGGCTGCACTTCGGTGAGGCGCACCTGCGCGCCGAGCTCGCGGAGGAGGTTGGCGAGGTGCGCTGCGAGCGCGGCCTCGCCGGGTGCCGTGCCGTCCGAGTCGCCCTCCGGCGATACGCTTGGAAGCGCGACGAGTTCCGCAAGCAACGCCGGGAGCGACACAGGCATTTTCATGACGAGGAAGTTCAAATAAGGCTTGCGCCGGGTCAATCGCTTAGTAACCGTGCGGATACTTAAATTATGGCAGACTTGTCCGCGATTGGACTGCGCCGGCCCCCCGCGGACCCGAGCAGTGTCGACCTCTCCCTCTCACACCCCGATGCCGGCGTGGCTCGCGCCATGGCCGCGTTGAACGGGCCGGTTCTCGTGCTCGGAGCTGGCGGCAAGATCGGCCTCCACCTGTGTCTCATGCTGCGCGCGGCTGCGCAACAAAGCGGGCGCGATCTGCGCGTGGTGGCGGTGTCGCGTTTCAAGACGCTGCGCGACCGCGAGACCTTCGCGGTCAACGGTGTCGAGACGATCGCCGCCGATCTCTCGGTGCAGGCCGAGGTGGCGAAGCTGCCGGACGCGCCCACGGTGTTCTTTCTGGCAGGCGTGAAGTTCGGCACGTCCGACTCGCCGGGTCTGCTCGAGGCGATGAACGTCATCATGCCCCGGCTCGTGGCGGAGCGTTACGCGCACTCGCTGATCGTGGCCTTCTCGACGGGATGCGTCTATCCGTTCGTCGACTTTCGCTCCGGCGGCGCCAATGAGTCCACGCCCACGGCGCCGGTCGGCGCGTATGCGGAGTCGTGCCTGCGGCGCGAGCACGCGTTCGCGGAAGTCGCGCGCCGGAGCCCGAACGCGCGGGTGGTCCTGGTGCGGTTGAACTATTCGGTCGAATACCGCTACGGCGTGCTGCTCGACATCGCGACGAAGGTTTTCCAGCGCGAGCCGGTGGACGTGACTATGGGTTACGTGAACGTCATCTGGCAGCGCGATGCGGTGTCGCAAATCATCCAGTCCACCGCGCTCGCGGGAAATCCTCCGGTGCCGATCAACATCACGGGGGCTGAGACGCACAGCGTGCGGAGCCTGGCGGAGAAATTCGGCCGGGTCTTCGGAGTGAAGCCGATCGTTGTCGGGCAGGAGAGCCCCACGGCGTGGCTGAGCGATGCCAGCGAATCGCACCGGCGCTTCGGCCGTCCAGCGCACGACATCGACGCGATGGTGGGCGATGTGGCGGCGTGGATTCAGAACGGCGGCGACACGTGGCGCAAGCCGACTGGCTTCGAGAAGCGCGACGGACAATTCTGACGATGGACTCGATCGCCGCCGTTCGCGCTCATCTGCTCGCCGGGCAGGCCATTCCCGCGCTGCCTCTCGCCCTCGACCGGCGCCGTCGTTGGTCGGAGCGACGGCAACGCGCCGTGTTGCGCTACTACCTCGACGCAGGGGTCGGCGGCGTCGCGGTGGGCGTGCACTCGACGCAGTTCGAAATTCGCGAGCCGAAGCATGGTCTCTACGAACCGGTGTTGCGGCTGGCGGCGGAAACGATGGGAAAGTGGCCGCGGCGTCTGGGCCAGCCGTTGGTGAAGATCGCGGGCTTGTGCGGGCTCACGCCGCAGGCGCGCACCGAGGCCGAGCTCGCCGGCTCGCTCGGCTACGATGCCGGATTGCTCTCGCTCGGGGTGTGGAAGACCGCCACGGAAAAGGAGATCGTGCGGCACTGCCGGTCGGTCTCGCGCACGCTGCCGATCATCGGTTTCTACCTGCAGCCGTCGGTGGGCGGGCGGTTGTTGAGCTATCGTTTCTGGCGCGAGTTCGCGGAGATCGAAAACGTCGTCGCGATCAAGATCGCGCCGTTCAACCGCTACCAGACGCTCGATGTCGTCCGCGCCGTGATCGACAGCGGGCGCGAGGATGTCGCGCTCTACACCGGCAACGATGACAATATCATTACCGATTTGCTCACGCCCTTCGGTCCGGCAGAGCGTCCGCGCTACATCGTCGGTGGGTTGCTCGGTCAGTGGGGCGTGTGGACGGAGCGCGCGGTGGCTCTCCTTGCGGAGATCAAGCGGGCGCGCCGCACCGGCAGGATAGGTGCCCAGTGGTTGCGTCGGAACGCGGCGCTGACGGACGCGAACGCGGCGGTTTTCGACCCGGCGCATGGCTTTGCCGGATGCATTCCCGGCATCCATGAGATTCTTCGCCGTCAAGGTATCTTCGAGACCACCGCCTGCCTGAATCCGCACGAGCAGCTCTCGCCCGGGCAGGCGGCGGAACTCGATCGCGTGGCGCGCGAGCACGCTTGGCTGGTCGACGACGATTTCGTGCGGCGGAACCTTTCCCGGTGGCTTGATTAGGTGCCGGCGGCGTAATCGAGAATTGCCCCCCGTGGAAGTCTTTGCATTCGATAGCACTCCGATGAGTTCCACCGCCGCCCCCAAACCTGTGCGCCGTCGCAACCCCGACCGGACGAAGCGCCGACTGCTGCAAGCCGCCATCCGTCTGTTCTCGGACAAGGGCTATCACGGTGTCTCCGTGGATGAGATCGTCGCGCGCGCGAAGTCGAACAAGCGGATGGTTTACCACTATTTCGGCAGCAAGAACGACATCTACCTCGCGGCGCTGGTCGAGGTGTTCAACCGGCTCGAGCAGGTCGAGTTCAAGGCGGTCGAGGCCAGTGCGCGGCCGGACGAGAAACTGCGCCACCTGCTGGCAGCGAACTTCAAGTTCCTCGACGAGAATCCCGAATTTGTGCGCATGCTGCTCTGGGAAAACCTTGAGCACGGCCGGCACATCGCGCGCGAGGCGGCGCGAGTAAGCAAGAATCCGTTCATCGAACGCTTCCGCGCCATCATCGAGGAGGGCGTGGCGCAGGGGCTCTTCCGCCAGCCGCGCAACATCAAGCACCTGCTGGTGAATTTCACCGGTCTCTGCTTCATCTATTATTCAAACCACTATTCGCTGGCGAAGAGCTTCGAACTCGATCTCGACAGCCCGCAATACCGCGAGCTGCGCCTCGCGCAGGCGATCGATCTCGTCTTCAACGGCATGCTCACTGGCGGCAAGGGAAAGTGAGCCGGGGCGGCGTCGGGGGTTGACTCCGCGCCATGCAAGTAACTGAGTGGTTCATACGGCGGCGATGCCGCCGGACCGGTTCTCCGCGCGGGCGCGGCGGACCTCCTCCCCCGCATGGCCGCGCCGATCCTTCCCTCATGAATGTGCCGGAGACTTCCGGGCCGGGCGCGGCGTCGGGCGGCCGGCGGACCTGGCGCGTCGGCACGCTCACCTATACGATGGGTGCGTTGATCGTGTTGTTCTGCTGGCTGCTGTGGGGCGACTTCGCCTATTTCCTGAAGGACCGCTCGGTGAAGCCGACGTTGAAGCTGCTCTTCAAGTCGGTTGCGGCGCCGGACCTCGTGATCGGGACGATGATGGGCTTTGTGCCACAGATCCTCGCCGTGCTGCTGGTGCCGATCGTGAGCTATGCGAGCGACCGCCACCGCGGGCCGCGCGGGCGGCGCATTCCGTTTCTGCTCTGGCCGACGCCGTTCATCGTGGTCGCGATGCTGGGACTTGGCTTCAGCCTGCCGCTCGGCCGCGCGTTGCACGCGGCGCTCGCGGGTTTCGGAGTGAGCGAGACGACCAGCATCATCGTGGTGATCAGCACCTGCTGGATGGTGTTCGAGATCGCGTCGAACGTCTGCAACGCGATCTTCTACGCGCTGTTCAACGACGTGGTGCCGAAGGCGGTGATGGGGCGATTCATCGCGCTGTTTCGGATGGTGACGTTCGTCGATGGTATTGTCTTCAACTACTTCATCCTCGGGCATGCGGAGCAGTATTTCCGCGAGATCTTCTGCAGCGTCGGACTGTTCTACGGCGTCTGTTTCACGGCGATGTGTCTGAAAATCAAGGAAGGTGGCTATCCACCTCCGCCGCCGCGCGTCGCAACCGCAGGTCCGCTTGCCCCGCTGGCGACCTATCTGCGCGAATGTTTTCGGCAGGGCTACTACGTCTGGTATTACGTGTTTGTCGCGTTGATCGCGGTGGCGATGGAGCCGCTGACACTGTTCGGCCTCTTTTTCGCCAAGGCGATCGGCCTCACGATGACGCGCTACGGCGAGGCGGCGGCGTTGCAGATGTCCCTCTCGTTCGTGCTGGCGTTTCCGATCGGCTGGCTGGTCGACAAGTTCCACGCGGTGCGTGTGACGGCGGTGGCGCTCGTGATCTACGCCGCGCTCGCGCTCTGGGTTTTCCTCTGCGTGCGCGACGTGGAGGTTTACTGGTGGGTGGTGGTTTTTGGCGGCTCGAGCGCGGGAGCGGTCGTGACCGCCAGCACGGCGCTCAATCCGATCGTGCTGCCGAAGGAGAGCTTCGCGCAGCACTACGGCGCGTCGTCGATGGTGCGGCTGTTCGGGCTGTCGCTCACGGGGCCGGTGTGCGGGTGGTTCTTCGACGCCTACGGGCACCAATACCGCTACATCTACCTCGCGGCGAGCGTGGGGTCGTTTTTCGCGTTCGCGGTGCTGCTGTGGATCTGGGCGCGCATGCGCCGCTACGGCGGGTTGAACAACTACGTCGCGCCCTGAGACAGCAGTGCGGGCAGGGCGCGCAGGCACGCTTCGCTGGCAGCGGCGCCGCCGTGTGAAAATGCGAAGCCGCCGGGCAGGTGCAGTGCGCTTTCGGCCAGAGCCGTCTGCCGCCAATGCGTCTCGAGCGAGACGGGTCCGTCGTAGCCGGCAGCGGTGAGCGCGCGAAATTCACCAGGCCAATCGACGTCGCCAGTGCCGAGCGGCGCGGCCACCGCGGTGGCACCGGCTCGCGCGGCGTCCTTGGCGTGAACGTGAATCACACGCGGAGCGATGGCGGCAAAACCCTCGTGGATCGACGACGGCGGTCCGGGGACGTAGAGGACGTTGCACGGATCCCAGACGATGCCGATGCGCGGCGATGGCAGGAGTTCGAACAGGCGGGCGGTCTCCGCGGCCGTCGCGACCTGGCACGAGGCCTCGTTCTCAACCCCCAGCGCCATGCGCGGAGGGAGCTGTTCGGCCAGCTGGTTGAGATGCTCGGCGATTTCCCGAGTGCGCGCGTCGGACAGCGCCCGCTTGTCGCGCAAAAAGGTGAAGACGCGCAGCAGCGGCGCGTCGAGGGTTTGGGCGATTTCGATGCTGCGGCGGAAGAGCTCCCGATGGACCCGGAGTGCGGCGACATCGCCCAGCGCGCATTTGAACACCGGCGTGTCGCACGCGACCACCGTGAGGCCGGCGTCGGCAAAGCGCTTTTTGAGCTCGGCGACGTCGGTGTCGGTCAGCTCGCGGAACTGCCGACCGAACGCGCTGCGCAGCTCCACTTGCGTGAGGTCGTGCCGGGCCGCGAAACGCACGGCGTCGCGCGGGTCCTGCGAAACTTCGTCGGTGATGAAGGCGAACGATTCCGGGAAACGTATCATGAACGGGCGAAGCCGGCGGGCAGTAGCGCCGCGGAGGGTTCGTCGAGGTAAAGCGCGACCGCCGGGTGCCGGCGCAGGATGGAGGCGGGGCAACTCGTAGCGATCGGTCCACAGAGCGCCGCGGCCACGGCGGCAGCCTTGCGCTCGCCGGGGACGCAGCAGACGAGCCGCGCACCGCGGAGCAACGCGGGAATGGTGAGCGTCAAGGCGTGTCGCGGCACGTCGCTCAGCGCGGGGAAGCAGCCGTCGGCGACCTGTTGCACACGGCAGGCCGCGTCGAGGGCGACGGGTTTCACGGTGCGCGTGTCGGCAAAGTCCGCCACCGGCGGATCGTTGAAGGCGAGGTGGCCATTTTCGCCGATGCCGAGGCAAACGAGATCGATCGGGCCGGCCTGGAGGAGCGCGGCGTAGCGGTGGCACTCGGCCTCGGCGTCGGTGGCGTCGCCGGCAATCTCCTCCACGCGCAACGGCTGAACGCGATGGAGCAGGTGCTCGCGCAGGTAGTGCCGGAAGCTCGCGGGATGCGTGGCGGGAAGGCCGACATATTCGTCCATGTGGAAGACCGTGATGCGATCCCACGGGAGCGACGCGTCGGCCGTCAGGGCGGCAAGGAGCGGATCTTGCGAGGGCGCACAGGCGAAGATGGCGCGGGCGGCCCCGTGACGCCCGACTGCGGCACGCAGCGTGGCGGCGGCGGCGCGCGCGGCGGATTGCCCCAGCGCCGCGCGCTGGGCGTGGATTTCCACGGCGACGCCTTCGTGGTGGAAAGTGCGGGGCGAGGAAGGGACGGTCATTCGGCGAAAACGGGAATGAGGGGCAGGACAATGTCGAACCGCTTCGCCACCGCCGTGGAGGCGAGCGCCCAGGCTTGGTCGATTCCGAGTCCAAGCCACCCGGCGGCATGCGCGACGCCGCGTTCGAGCGTGAGCGCCGAGCCGGCGAAGTTGCGGCGACCGCGCTCGCGCACGATGCCATCGGCGCCGACTTCGGTCTCGATGTGGGCGAGAGTGTAGACCCCCGGCGGCGCGCCAGCGGCGGCCATCGCGTCGGTGGTGAGGATGGATTGCCCGGCGGGCTTGGCGCGGAAGAAATTCCGCAGGGCCGCCGGCGGGAGGTGGATGCCGTCGGGAATGAAGCAGGCGGTGAGCTCGTCGCGGGCTAGGAGGCGTTGGATGATGTTGTCGTGGCGCGGGAGGTCGGCCGGCACGCCGTTGCCGAGGTGAGTGCAAAGCCGGGCGCCGGCGGCGATGGCGCGGTCGATCTCGCCGTCGCTCGCGTCAGTGTGGCCGAGTGAGACGTGGATGCCGCGAGCACGGGCGGCGGCGATGAGTTCGTCGCTGCCAGGCAGCTCGGGAGCGAGCGTGAGAAGACGGAGGCGACCATGCGCGGCGTCGTGCAGGCGGTGGAAATCCGCCACGTCGGGGCGGCACATGAGTTCAGGGCGGTGCGCGCCGTGAAAACCGGGGTGGGGTGAGAGCCACGGGCCTTCCAGGTGGTAGCCGACGACGGTTTCGGCGATCAGCGGATCGGCGACGCGCAGGCGTTCGTAGTGCTCCAGCTTGTGAGCGAGTGTGTCGGGCTTGTCGGTGATGAGCGTGAGCAGGATGCGATGGGTGGCGTGGGCGCGCAGTCGTCCGCAGGCGTGGCGCATTCCGGCCGCACTGACGTCCGTCCGCTGGAAGTCGACACCGGCGAAGCCGTTGACTTGGAGGTCGAACAACGCGGGCCGCAGGACGGTCGGGACGGGTTGAAGGGTTGACTTGGCGGGCACGGTGCCTCTCAGTAAGTAACTAAACAGTGCATACGTCAATGCCGGCGCCCGTTCAGCTCGTCGATTCCCACCAGCACGTCTGCTGGCATGGCCGCGATGCGCGTGGCCTCGTGGCGGACATGGATGCCCACGGCATCGGCTACGCGTGGTTGCTCACGTGGCTGATCGGTCCGCGCGACGAGCAGCCGGAGTATCACGAGTTCCTCAATCCTGCGCTGCATGGGCCGGCCGACACGAATCCGGGGATCACGCTGGGGGAGGTCGTGGCGGCGGCGGAGCGGTATCCGGGGCGGTTCGTGCCCGGCTACTGTCCGCATCCCGAGTGGCGCAATGCGCCGCAGCTGCTGGAGGCCGCGCACCGCATGCACGGCGTGCGGGTGTGTGGCGAATGGAAGTTCCGAATGTTGATCGACGATCCGCGCTGTCTGGAAGTTTTCCGCACGGCGGGACGACTGCAGATGCCGGTCGTGATTCATCTCGACGTGCCCTATCTCGCGAACGAGGCAGGCGCGCGAGTGTTCCAGTCGAAGTGGTATGGCGGCACGATCGACAACCTGTCGCGGGCGCTCGCGGCGTGTCCGGAAACGGTGTTCGTCGGCCACGCGCCGGGGTTCTGGCGCGAGATCAGCGGCGATGCGGACACGCAGAGCGCGGTCTACTCCGACGGCCCAATCGCGCCCGGCGGACGGCTGCACGAGCTGTTCGCGCGGCATGCGAACCTTCGGGCGGATCTCTCCGCGAGCTCGGCACTGCGCGCGCTGCGGCGCGACCCGCGACATGCGGTGGATTTTCTCGCCCGTTACGCGGACCGCCTGCTCTTCGGCCGGGATATCTACGGAACGCTGTTGCACGAGTTCCTCGCGTCCCTGCCGCTGCCGGACGACGTGGTGCAGGCGATCTACTGGCGCAACGCCGAGCGACTGGTCGCGCCGCCCCAACGCATCTCATGAGTGCCAACGATTCTCTTCGCCTCGGCCTGATCGGCCTCGATACCTCGCACGTGGAAATGTTTGCCGCGACGTTCAACGATCCGGCCAATCCCCATTTCATCCCGGGAGCGCGCATCACGACGGCGTTTCCGGGCGGGTCGGTGGATTTTCCACTGAGCATCGACCGGATGCCGCGCTACACGGAGAAACTGCGGACCTTGCACGGGATCGAGATGGTGGAATCGCCCGACGCGGTAGCCGAGCGGGTGGATGCGGTCCTGCTGACTTCCGTCGACGGACGAGTTCACCTGCGACAGTTCGGGGAGATCGCGCTGCGGCGGCGCCCCACGTTCATCGACAAACCGCTCGCCACGACCTCCGCGGAAGCCAAGGCCATCGCCGCGCTGGCGCGGGAGCACGGCGTGCCGATGTTCAGCGCGTCCAGCCTGCGCTTCGCGGCGGAGCTGCAGGCCGAGTTGCGGCGTGAGGGCGCGGCGCCGGTGATCGGCGCCGATTTCGCCGGGCCGATGGCGATGCAATCCACCCAGCCGGGCTACTTCTGGTATGGCGTTCACACCGTCGAGATGGTGTTCGCCACGCTGGGGGGCGGTTGCGAGTCGGTGCGCGCGTTTTCCACGGCGCATCACGAGGTGATCGTCGGTCGCTGGCGCGACGGGCGGATGGGCGTGGCGCGCGGGAATCGCTGTGGCAACGGCGCGTTCACGGGCGCCGTGCACCGGGAGGACGGCAGCCGCCCGGTGAATTCGGCTGCGGGCATGCCCGCGTATCAGGGCTTGGCGCGCGCGGTGCACGCGTTCTTTCGCGGTGCGCCGGCGCCAGTGGCGATGGAAGAGACGCTGGAGATCATCCGGTTCCTCGAAGCGGCGAACGAAAGCGCGGCGCGAGGCGGAGTCGAGGTGCGGTTGTGACGCGCGAGCACCGATGAAAAAAACGGCGGTGATCGTGGGGGCCGGGCATCGGGCGCTCCTCTACGCGGGCTACGCCAAGGCGCGCCCGGATGAACTGGCGATCGTCGGTGTTGCCGACCCTTCGGCGCGCCGGCGGGAGTTGGCGGCGCGGGAGTTCGGTTTGACTCCGGCCCAGTGCCACGTCTCGGCCGAGGCGTTGGCGGCGGAGGGGAAGTCGGCCGACTTTGCGATCAACGGCACGATGGACCACCAGCACGTGGCGACGACGCTGCCGCTGCTCGAGGCGGGTTACGACGTCCTGCTCGAAAAGCCATTCGCGACCACGGAGGACGATCTCTGGCGTCTGGTGGCGGCCGCCCGGCACCTCGGCCGCAAGGTGAGCATCTGCCATGTGCTGCGCTATGCGCCGTTCTATGCCGCGATCCGGAGCGAAGTGGAGCAGGGAAGCATCGGCGAGATCGTCAGCGTGCAAGCGGTGGAGCACGTGTCCTACCACCACATGGCGGTGTCCTACGTGCGGGGAAAATGGGGAAGGAAAAGCTACTGCGGCTCGCCCATGCTGATGGCGAAGTCGTGCCACGACCTCGACCTGATCGCGTGGATGAAGCGCGGTGTCGCGCCGGCGACGGTGGCGAGCGTGGGCAGCAATTTTCAATTCCGCCCGGAAAAAGCGCCGCCGGGCGCCGGCACGCGCTGCCTGGTCGATTGCCCGATCGAAAAAGACTGCCTCTACTCGGCGCGGAAGCACTACCTCGATCACCCGGAACGCTGGGCCTTCTACGTCTGGGATGCGCTCGAACATCTCGATGCCCCGACGGCCGCGGACCGCGAGGCGCTGCTCAAGGGCGACAGTGCCTACGGGCGCTGTGTGTGGAAGTGCGGAATCGACATCGTGGATCACGAATCCGTGGCGATCGCATTTGCCGATGGAGCAACGGCGACGCTCAGCATGATCGGCGGTGCGGCCAAGCCGTCGCGGTCGCTTCATCTCGTGGGCACGCGCGGCGAAATCCAGGGCAACCTCGAGGACTCGCGCTTCGTCGTGCGCGGCATCGATCCGCGTCCGGGGCGGGAATTTTCCGAGCGCGTGGTCGACTTGAAGATTGGCGGCGACATGACCGGCGCGCACGGCGGGCATGCCGGCGGCGATTTGCGGTTGGTGGCGGACTTTCTCCGTTTGTTGCGCGGTGAGCCGCCGTCGATCTCGGCCACCACGATCGAGGACTCGATCGCGGGGCATCTGCTGGGGTTTGCGGCGGAGCGCTCGCGTGAACAGTGCCGGATCGTGAGCGTCCGCCCGGCTGTCAGCTGACGCGCACGGGCAGCCCGCGCTCTGCCGACGCGTAGATGGCGTGCACCAGTGCGACGGCCTTGCGGCCCTCGGCGCCGTCGAGCGCGGGCGCGCGACCGGCAGCGAGCGCGTCGACGAAGTCCTGCAGCTGGGCCTGATGACCGGCGAACGAAATGGCGTTCGGCGCGGTGGCGCCGGTGCGGAGCGAGTCGTCGGATTTTGCGGCGAGAATTGCTTGGTCGCCGGGGAGCGGTCGGGCGAACTCCCAGCGCACGAGGCGGTCGTCTTCGAGGCAGATCGAGCCGGCATCGCCGTTCAGTTCGATGCGCCGGGCCCAGCCGGGCCAGGCGGCGGTGCTCGCCTCGAACGCGCCGAGCGCGCCGTCGGGGAAGCGCCAGGTGGCGGCGGCGGTGTCCTCGGATTCGATGCCGGTGTGGCCGCGGCGGGTTGTCCACGCGAAGACTTCCGCGGGGAGCCCCGCGAACCATTGCAACAGGTCGAGGCCGTGAATCGATTGGTTGATGACGACGCCGCCTCCGTCGAGATCGCGCGTGCCTTTCCAACCGGAGTAGTAGGCCGGAGCGCGAAACCATTTCACGTAGATACTGGCGAGCGCGAGGCGGCCGAGGCGGCCCGCGGCGAGGGCGGACTTCACTGCGCGGGCACCCGGGCCGAAGCGCGCTTGGAAAATCGGGACCACCTGGACGCCCGCCTGCGCGGCGGCGGCGAGGATCGTGTCGACGCGCGCGGGCGTGATCTCGATGGGTTTTTCGATGACGACGTGCTTGCCGGCGGCGATGGCGGCGAGCGCGGGTTCGAGATGCGCGCCGCTCGGCGTGGTGATGCACACCACATCGACGTCCGGGCGCGCGAGCAGCTCGTTCAGCGTGCCGCTCCAGCCGAGCTGATGCTTCGCGGCGAACGCCGCGGCGCTCTCGCGCGAGCGGCTGGCGACGCCGACGAGGCGCGCGCCGCGCAACGCCGCGATGGCCTGCGCGTGGTAGCCGGCGATCATGCCGGTGCCGATAATGCCGAATCCGAGGGCGCGGGGCGTTGCGTTCACGGTGTCACTTCTGGGCCTGGACGCGGATGAGCACAACCCCATGGCGCGGGACTTCGGCAGCGAATTCCGTGGCGAAGGGTCCGAGGTCCTTCTGCCGCCAGACGTCGCGGACGAGTTGCGCGCCGGCGAAGCCGAGCTCGGTCCAGCGGGCCGCGAGGCGCTGTGGGATTTCGCTGCCGTTGCAGAGTCCGACGGCGTGGCTGCCGTCTTCGAGGAGTTTCACCATGAGGAAGCACTCCTCGTCGACCTTCACGACGCGGGCGCATTCGCCGAGCGGGTCCTGATCGATGGCAATGACTTCGCGGTTGCAGAGGACGTTGAGCGTGAATTCGTCGAGGGCGGTGAGATCGCCGCTGTAGAAGAGCGGCGCGGCCATGAGGCTCCAGAGCGACATGAAGGCGTATTGCTCGGTCGGGTTGAGCGCGAAGGGTTTTCCTTTTTCGCCCGGCTTGTTCGGTCCCATGAAGCCGATTTGGAGGTAGTCGGGATCGTTCCACGAGCCGGGTTTCTGGTAGTCGCGCAGGCTGGCGTTCTTGAGGGCGACGGAAAACAGGCGGTCGAGTTCGTAGCCGAGGTCGCCGCCGGTGCGCCACGAGTGGCCGTCGACGTCCGCGCCCCACTTCCAGACATCGCCGATGCCATATTGGCAGAGGTTGAAAAGGATGTCGCGGTTCTGCTGGCGCAGGAGTGGCCCCATGAGGCGATACGGGCGCTGCATCTCGTCGAGCGAGGGCGGCGAACCGACCTTCAGGCGGTAGCTACACCAGTCGTATTTCAGGAAATCGAAGCCCCATGCGGCGAACTGCGCGGCGTCCTGCGCTTCGTGCCCCCAGCTCGAGGCGAATTTCGCGCAGGTGAGCTCGCCGGGCGAGGAGTAGATGCCGGCCTTGAGGCCGCGGGCATGGATGTAGTCCGTCAGCGCCTTCATGTCGGGGAAACGGCGGTTCGGAAGGATGTTCCCGGCGGCGTCGCGGGCGGGGCCGACGCGCTGCGGATCGCGGTGTGTCGGCGCGTTGGACCAACAGTCGTCGATGTTCACGTAGTCGTAGCCGACGTCGGCGAGGCCGGAGGAGATCATCAGATCCGCTGCGGCGCGCATCATCGCGTCGGTGACGCGGTCGGTGTGGGCATACCAGTCGTTCCAGCCCATCGACGGCGTGAGTGCGAGTGTGTCGCCGGCCACGATCTTGAGGATGCGCGAGTCGCGGCCGTGGCCGTTTCCCGCGTGGAGAGTGACGGTGTAGTCGCCGCGGTCGGGCGTGGTGCCCGAGATAATGCCCGCGGCGGCGTCGAGGTGGAGTGACGGAGGCAGCCCCTCGGCGGAGAATTCGATCGGGCGTGCGCCTTGCGTGGGGATGCGAAAGAGGAAGGGATGCCCCGGGCGCGCGCCGTAGACACGCGGACCGTTGAGATGAGGCTCGGGACCGGGCTTGGGCGTGAGGATTTCGGCGGGACCGTGCGGCGGCGCGACGAATGGCACCGGTTTGGCGCCGGTGACAATGAACCGCGCCTCGGCCCAGTCGCCGTGGTTGAAGGCCGTGCGGGCACCCGGGCCGTGGAGCACGCTGAGCAGGAGAAGCTGCACGCCGCGCAGGTCGACGTCGATTGTGCGCGGGGCGTCGCCGTTCTTCAGCGGACCGGAGTCGTAGATCTTCTTGCCGTCGGCGAGGAGCGAGAAGACGACGGCGCCGGGGCCTTCGGCGCAGTCGTCGAGGCCGATCGTGGCGAGGAAGCGTTCGCAGCCGCCGGCGAGCAACAAGCGGTAGTTGCTGTTCGAGTGCGTGCCGACGCCGCGCGCGAAGGACTGGCCGGCGATTCTCAGCGGCGTGCCGCGGGCGGAGCGGTTGACCTGCGGTGCGCCGGTGCCTTGGCGGACGGTCGAGAGGTCGAGCTGGTCGAGCCAGATGGTTTCCGCGGCGCTCAAGTGGAGCGGGGAGACGAGTGAGAAGACGAGAAGAAGGGCGAAGGCGCGGGCGTGGTTCATGAATGGAGTCGGGGAGGGGAAAGAAATCGGCCGGCCCCTTGCGGAGCCGGCCGGCACAGAACCCAAATCAGACCCGGTGACCGTTCTTGGCGGCCCAATCCCGAAGGGCTGGGGCGTGTTCGTGGATCCGCTCCCACGCATCGGCGATCGCGTCCATATCGGCTTTCGTGCCGAGCAGGTGGGATTGGCCATACCAGCCGCCCTGTTCGTAGCAGATTTTCTCGCAGTTCGGATTCTTGACCGCGCCGTAGTCGAGACGGGCGAGGACGTGGTTCAGGTAGGGGCCGAACGCCTTGTTGAGGAAGAGCGGCTGGCGATAGAGCGGGAGCGGGTAGCCGGCGCCGCAGCCGACGCCTTCGGCGGCGAGGGCCTTGAGCGCGACTTCGCGCGGGACGCCGAACTTCGCCGCATCGATGCGGAAGGTGAAGAGGTGGTAGGCGTGGCGCGTGCAGCTGGCGTCGCGCTTCTGCGTGTGCACGCCGGGGATGCGGGCGAGGCGGGCGGCGAGGTATTGGCCGTTTTCGTCGCGGAGGTTGGTCTGGGCGTCGAGACGGTCGAGCTGGGCGTTGAGGAGCGCGCCCTGCAGTTCGCCGAGGCGATAGTTCACGGCGTTGATATGGTGCTCATACCACAGGCCCGACTTCTTGCGCCCGCAGTTGTGGAGGGAGACGGCCAGCTCGGCGAGCGCGGGGTCGTTGGTGGTGATGAAACCGCCTTCGCCGGAGGTGAGGTTCTTGCTCGATTGGAAGGAGAAGGAGCCGGCATCGCCAATGGCGCCGACGGGCGTTCCCTTGTAGATCGCGCCGTGGGCGTGCGCGGCGTCCTCGATGACCACGAGTTTGTGTTTCCGGGCCACGGCGAGGATCGCGTCCATGTCTGCGGGTAGGCCGGCAAAGTGCACGACCACGACGGCGCGCGTGCGCGGGGTGATGGCCGCTTCGAAGGCCTTGGGGCAGAGGTTCAGCGTCTCGAGGTCGATGTCGGCGAAGACCGGGATGGCGTTGGCTTCGACGATGGAAGTCGCGCTGGCGAGGAAGGTGTAGGAGGGGACGATGACTTCGTCTTCCGCCTGCACGCCGGCCGCCTGGAGGGCGAGACGGATGGAAATGCTACCGTTGACGACGCCGATGCCGAACTTGGCGCCGTGCATCGCGGCGAACCGCTGCTCGAATTCGACGACTTCGGCGCCGCTGAGCTTGCCCCAGTGGCCGGAGCGCAGCGCCTTTAGCACCCGCTGCTCGTCGCTGGCGTCGAAAATGGGCCACGACGGGAAGACGCGGGCGGGTTGCGGAGTCCCGGACAGCAGGGCGGGAGGGCGGGAGAGGGCAGGTGTTTTCATGGAAGGCAATGAACCATATGGTTACTAAAAAAGCGCGGACAAGCAAATTGCGGGCGCGGATTCCGAGGCGCATGTCGTGGAGGTGGTTGCGCCTGAAGTAACCAAATGGTTATGAATTTACTTGCCGTGCCCCGGCCGCGCGGCTCGTTTGGGCGCCTCACCCCTCCACGCATGTCTTCCTCGCCCGATTCCACCCCACGTTCGGCCGCGCGCGCGGCCGCCCACCACGCCTTCGAACCCGTCCGCCACGGCGCGCCGCACGCGCCCGAGGCGGACTACGAGCGGCTCTACCGCGAGTCGGTCCACGAGCCGGAGAAATTCTGGTCAGCGCAGGCGAAAGGCCTGCTGCACTGGCGCGAACCGTTCGAGCGCGTGCTCGACTGGGAACGGCCGCATGCGCGCTGGTTCCACGGCGGAAGACTGAACGTCGCGGAGAACTGCCTCGACCGGCATCTCCTCACGGCGCGCGCCAACAAGGCGGCGTTGATTTTCGAGGGCGAGCCGGGCGATGTTCGCACCTACACCTACCGCCAGTTGCATCGCGAGACGTGCCGTTTCGCGAACGCCCTGCTGGCGGCGGGGGCGCGCGCGGGCGATCGCGCCGCCATCTACATGCCGATGATTCCCGAGGCGGTGATCGCGATGCTGGCTTGCGCGCGACTGGGCGTGATCCACACGGTGATCTTCGGCGGTTTTTCCAGCGAAGCGATCAAGGACCGGGTAAACGACTGCCATGCCCGTTTCGTGATCACGGCCGACGGCGGCTGGCGGCGCGGCAAGATCGTCGAGTTGAAACAGAACGTCGACCGGGCGCTGGCGCACACGCCTTCGGTCGAGCAGGTCATCGTCGTGCGCCGGACGGGGCACGAGATCGCGATGCGGGCGGGGCGCGACCGTTGGTGGGACGATTTCGTAGCGGGGTGCCCGACGCGGCACGAGGCGGAGTCCTTCGACAGCGAGCAGGAGCTGTTCATCCTCTACACGTCGGGCTCGACGGGGAAACCGAAGGGCGTGTTGCACACGAGTGCCGGCTATCTGCTCGGGACCACCATCACGTCGAAGTATGTCTTCGATCTGCAGGAAGCGGACGTCTATTTCTGCACGGCGGACATCGGTTGGATCACCGGTCACAGTTACATCGTCTACGGCCCGCTGGCGAACGGCGCGACGATCCTGCTCTACGAGGGCGCGCCGAACCAGCCGGGCGTCGATCGCTTTTGGGAGATGATCGAGCGGCATCGCGTGACGATCTTCTACACCGCGCCGACGGCGATTCGCTCGTTCATGCGGTGGGGCGACGAACACGTGCGCCGGCACGACCTGAGCTCGTTGCGTCTGCTCGGTTCGGTCGGCGAGCCAATTAGTCCGGCGGTGTGGCAGTGGTTCTTTGACGTCGTGGGTGGCGGTCGCTGTCCGGTGGTCGACACCTGGTGGCAGACCGAAACGGGCGCGATCATGGTCGCGCCGATCCCGGGTGTCACCCCGCTCAAGCCAGGTTCGTGCACGCGGCCATTTTTCGGGGTGGTGCCCGTAGTGTTGGACGAACAGGGGCGCGAAGTGCCGCCCGGCACGGAGGGGAAACTTTTCCTGAAGCGCCCGTGGCCCTCCATGTTGCGGACGCTCTGGAACGACAAGGATCGCTATCGCCAGCAATATTGGGACGAGCATCCGGAACACTATTTCGCCGGCGACGGCGCCCGCATGGACGAGGACGGTTACCTGTGGGTCAGCGGGCGCATCGACGATGTGCTGAACGTTTCCGGGCACCGCATCGGGACCGCCGAGGTGGAGAGCGCGCTCGTTTCCCACGCGGCCGTCGCGGAAGCTGCGGTGGTCGGACGCAACGACGAGATGAAAGGCCAGGCGCTGGTTTGCTTCGCGGTGTTGCGTCGCGGCGAGCCGTCGGCTGCCTTGCGGGAGGAACTCCGGCAGCATGTGGCGCGCGAGATCGGCGCGTTCGCGCGGCCGGATGAGATCCGGCTCGTCGCGGCGTTGCCGAAGACGCGGAGCGGCAAGATCGTCCGGCGGCTGCTGAAGCAGATCGCCGGCGGCGGCTCCGTGCAGGGCGACCTGTCGACGCTCGAGGATATTTCCGTGCTGTCGGCCTTGCAGGAAACCGATTGATTCAACCCCCGCGCTCCATGTCCGTAGTTCGCCGTTCGTGGTCTAGTGTCCAACCCGTGTTGCCGGTCCCCGCCGAGGTGCGGAGAGCGGTCGGCGTCTTCGCCGTCGAGGGCGACTTGTCGTTCGCGCTTGGTCGGGGAAAAGATCCGCGGGTCGCGGCGGCGATGCGGCGAATGCTGGAGCGCTGGGAGCGGCGCATCGGCCGGGCCTTTGTGCGTAGCGAGCGGGGCGAGCGACTACAGGTCGGACGGCGCGAAGCGCATCTCGTTATCGATTGCCGGAAGCCCGGCCCGGCGGTGCCGATGCTGGGCGAAGACGAATCGTATCGCCTGACGGTTTCCCCGCAGCGGGTGGAGTTGTCCGCCGCGACGGGGACCGGCTTGCTGCGTGGCCTCGCGACGCTCGAGCAGTGGCTGCAGCACGATGGTGCGCGCTGGGTGTTGCCCGCTGTGCAGATCGTGGATCGGCCGCGGTTCCCGTGGCGCGGCCTCCTGATCGATGTTTGCCGCCATTGGCAGTCGCTGTCGGCGATCAAGCGCCAGCTCGATGCCATGGCGCTGGTGAAACTGAACGTCCTGCATCTGCACCTCACGGAGGATCAGGGCTTCCGGGTGGAGAGCCGGCGCTTTCCGCGTCTGCACGAACTCGGTTCGGACGGGAAGTTCTACACGCAGGAGGAATTGCGCGAGTTGGTGGGTTACGCGGCCGCGCGCGGCATCCGGGTGGTTCCGGAGTTCGACGTGCCCGGCCACGTGACGAGTTGGTTGATCGGTCACCCGGAACTTGCGGCGGGCCGGGCGCCGAAGTCCCTGCGCCGCCACTGGGGAGTGTCGGAGGAGGCGATGGATCCGACCAACGAGGGGGTCTACGAGTTGCTCGACGGGTTGGTCGGAGAGATGGCGGCGATTTTCCCCGACCGCCATTTCCACATCGGCGGGGACGAGGTGAAGGCGAAACGCTGGAGCGCGGACGCGCGCATCCAGCGCTTCATCCGCGACCACGCGCTTGGAGACAATCGCGGCTTGCAGGCGTATTTCAATCGGCGGGTTCGGGAAATTTTGCGCCGCCATGGGCGCGAGATGGTCGGATGGGACGAGATTCTCCACCCCGATCTGCCGGCATCGACCGTGGTGCAATCCTGGCGCGGGGTCGAGGGCCTCGCGGCGGCTACGCGGATGGGGCGGCGGGCGTTGCTCTCGAATGGCTACTATCTCGACCTGTCGTGGTCGGCGGAACAGCATTACGGTGTCGATCCAATCCCGGCCGGCACGCCGCTCACCGATGCGGAACAGCGGCTCGTGCTCGGGGGCGAGGCCGCGATGTGGTCGGAGTGGGTGACCGAGGAGCGGCTGGATATGTGTGTCTGGCCCCGTGCGGCCGTGGTCGCGGAACGCCTTTGGTCGAGCGCCGCCGTGCATGACGCGGACGATCTTTACCGGCGCCTGGGCAGCGTCGAGCGGCGCCTCGAAGAGGGCGGCCTGCGCCACGAGGCGAATCGCGCGGCCATGTTGCGTCGACTTGCCCCTGACGATGCGGATGAGCGCCTCCACCGTGCCATCGGGTGCGTGGCGGACGTCTGCGAGCCGCCGAAAAATTACGGCCGGAACCAACACCAGCCCGAGGCCACGCAGGCGCTGCCGCTTTCGGATTTTGTCGATTGTCTACGCGTGGAGAGCGTCGGGTCGCGCCGGTTTCAAAGGCAGGTGGAGCAGTTTCTCGCCACCGGATCGCCGGTCGTCGCGGCCGACATGCGGACGCAGATCGACGAATGGGCTGAGGCGAGCGCAAGTGCGCTTGCGGGCGTGACGCGCAAGGACGTGAGATCGGCGGCGGCTCGCCTCGCGGTGGCCTGTGAGGTGTTCATCGATGCGCTCGATCATCTCGAGCGGGGACGCACACGGAAGGCCGGGAAACGAACGGCGCCGGGGCTCGTGGCACCGGTGGATTTCGCGTTGCACGCCTCGGAGCGACTGCTCGATGTCGCCGCTTCACTCAAAAGGGAAGGCGGCGCACGCGCGGCTTGGCATCGACAGGTGGTCGCGACGGCCGCGCTGCCCATGACAATCGGCGGACCGGTCTACGAAGACCACCTCTAACGTCGGCGGTCAGGATTTGCGTCGTGCGGCGAGGTCCACGATGCGGCCGGTGCTGCGCGACTCTTCGGCAGCAAAGCCGATCAGGTGGCTCTCTATGCTGCGCTCGAGCGACGTGAGCATCGCGGCCGGATCGGGCTTCTGCATCTCGAGATACATGTCGTGCATCATCCCGGCATCGGCGTCGCGGTGCCATTCGTCCGGCGCGGTGACGTTGATTTTCTCGCCGGGCCGTCCATCGAAGCGCTCGAGAAGAATGTCGCAGCCGACCGTCTGGCGCGTGCGGGCGCCGGCGAGGATGCGGCCCTCGGTGCCGAACAGCGCCAGGTCGCGCCCCGAGCTGAACGCGGTGACGGTGAACGTGCCGGTGACGCCGTTGGCGAAGGCGAGGGCGGTGCTTTGGTGATCCACGGTGGTGTTGTCGCAGCGGTAAACGCAGCGCCCCCATTTGCTCGTGCGCAGCCAGTCGTTAATTTCCACGTCCGTCGCCGTCGCAGCGTGCTCGTAAACGGTCCCGAGCCAGTTCCTGCGGTCGGTGAGGTAGCGCAGTGCGTTGTAGGCGCAGGTGGGGCCGACCGGGCAGCCGTCGGTGCATCGCGCGGGGGCGCCGGCCGGGGCGTTTTGCGAGCGGAAGTGGAGCAAGCTGCCGGAGCTGGCAACGGTGTCGCACGGTGCGTCGACCAACCAGGAGAGAATGTCGAAGTCGTGACAGGAATTCGCGACGGTGAGTGGCGTGCAGGTTTCAGCGACACCCCAGTGTCCGCGCACATAGGAGTGCGCCTGATGCCACGGATCGAGGCCCTGCGTGGCCTCGAAGTTCACCAGCTGGCCAATGGCGCCACCCGTGAGCAGGGACTGGATCTGGCGAAAATACGGTGTGTAGCGGAGCACATGGCAGACGAGCACGCGCCGCCCGAGTTCCCGCGCGAGCCTGGCGAGCTCCAGCGTGGCGTTCGGGTTGGTGGCGATCGGTTTTTCGAGCAGCAGGTCGTAGCCGAGTGCGAGCGCCTGGCGCGCTTGGTCGAAATGTGCGGAGTCCGGCGTGGCGACGATGAGAATGTCGGCCATCCGGGGTTGGGCGAGCAGCGAAGCCGCGTCGGCAAACTCCGCCACTCGTCGCTCCGGAAAGAGCCGGCTGACCAGGGCCCGGCGGGCGGCGTGACGATCGGCCACGGCCACGAACTCGTAGCGCTCCGGCAGGCGCGCCGCGAGCGCGGCGTAGACTTGGGTGCGATTGCCGGCGCCGAGCGCGGCGAGACGATAGCGAAGCGGAATCATGGTTGGAGCGTGAGTGGAAAACGGAGGGCAATGGAAGCCTAAATGAAGTAACGGAGTAGTTACCACACACTCGGCGGAATGGCATGATGGTGTGTTAGAAAATATGTAACCAGTTAGTTAAATAAGCTTGCCCGCCCGGACGAATTTCCTTCTCTCCGTTGCGATCCCCTCATGAGCTTCCCGCACATTTGCTCCGGCCCGGAAAATTCGGCGCGCCGTTTCGAGTGAGCGGGCTGTTTCCCACGGTCACCACACCCCTCCCAACAAACCAGCAAGTCTGACATGAACCTCGCAATGCACACCTACCGCGGCACGCTTCTTAGTCGTGTCCTCGCCGGAGTTGTTCTCTTCGTGCTCGGTGCGACCCCAGTCTGGGCGCAAACCGGCACCATTACCGGCCGAGTCACCAATCAAGCCACCCAAGAACCGCTGTGGAACGCCACGGTGTCCATCAAGGGCTCCGGCATCACCGGCGCGACGGATCGCGACGGTTTCTTCCGCCTCGTCAACGTGCCGGCCGGCACGCAGACCGTCGCGGCCAGTTACACGGGTCTGGAAACGAAGGAGTCGGCGGTCGAGGTGACTGCCGGCGGGTCCGCCACTCAGGAATTTGCCCTCACCGCCGGCTACTACCAATTGGATGCCTTCACGGTAAAGAGCATCCGCGAAGGCCAGTCGGCGGCGATCCAGCAGCAGAAGCAGGCGCCGAATTCGAAGGTCGTCTCGTCTATCGACGCCTACGGCAATCCGTCCGCAAACCCCGGCGAGCTGATCCAGCGTCTCTCGGAAGTCACGACGGAGATCGTCGGCTCCGAGGTCCGCAGCATCTTCGTCCGCGGCATGAGTCCGGAGTTTTCGGTGCTGCAGGTCGACGGCAATCAGGTTGCCTCGTCGCGCGGCACCGGCGCTTCGCGTGAATTCCAGATCGAGCAGATGGGCACGGCCAATCTCCAGTCGGTCGAGCTCATCAAGGCACCCCGGCCGCAGGACGACGCCAATTCCGTCGCCGGCTTCGTGAATCTGATCAGCAAGCGCGCGTTCGATTCGCCGGGTCGCCGGGTGAATCTCACGGTCGGCACGATGTGGCGCAAACGCGAATCCGATGCCAATCCGTTCCAGGACAAGATCAGCCTCTCGCCCGACGTGCTCTCGCTCAACTACTCGGAGACTTTCGGGATATTCGGCGAATCCAACAATCTCGGCGTGGTGCTCAACGCCAGCCGCCGCAAATCCGCGACGACGCAGGACGAAGTCGGCGCCGGCCTCACCGCCACCGGCAACGGTGCGCTCTATTTCCCGACCGTCACCTCCGCGCCGATCACCCGCGTGTGGGGCACCGGCGATTTCTTCTACAAAGCAGTCGCGGAAAGCTACTCGCTCAACGTCGACTACAAGCTGAAGAACGGGGCGCTCTTCCTCCGCACCGCCTACAACTCGAACGACCAGGATCAGCGCTTTTACCGCTGGGACATCGCGACCGGCGGTGCCCTGGCGAATTTCTCTGCTACCACCACGTCGGAGAAGTCCGAGGCGTTGCCGGTGGCCGCTTCGCAGGCGCAGACGTGGTCGGCGCTCTTCCAGAAGAAGTCCGAAAATTACAGCATCAACCCGGGCATTTCGCTCAAGCTGATGGACGACACCGCGCAGCTCGACCTGAGCTATTTCTACTCCTACGCGGATATCGTCTATCCGAACTACAACACCGGCCGCGCCAGCACGGCCCGGGTCGCCCCCGGCGGCCTCGGCTGGGCGCTCGATTTCAGCGGCGATGCCTATCACCCGGCGTTCACCCAGACTTCCGGGCCTTCCGTCTACGATCCGGCCAGCTACACGGTTAACCTCAATCAGCACATCCATTGGTGGGCACCGAGCACGAACCAGAATGTCCGTGCCGATTTCAAGAAGGAGTTCCAAGGCAGCCATCCTGTCACCGTGCAGGTCGGCTTGAAGCGCCAGATCAACGACCAGCGCCAGGAGCGCGATTGGGAGAATCGCCAGGGCTGGCTCGGTGCGACCGGTATCGGCCAGTTCGTCGGCGCTTCCTATCGGCAGGCCGGTGGTCGCTACGGTCCATTTCCGTTCCTCGCCGAGCCGGGCCTCGGCGGCGCCACCGACATCCTCGCCAACTCCAATCTCTACGTGACCGACCGGGACGCCTACGACAACACGGTCAACTCGCTCGCGGCTGACGCGCGTTTCAAGGAGACGATCTCCGCCGGCTATGTTCAGGCGAACACCAGTTTCGGCAAACTCTTCGTCCTCGCTGGCCTCCGCCTCGAGACCACCGATACGGATGCGAGCGCCTACATCAACAACGGGGACCCTGCCCTCGCGTTCAACGCCGCGCTCACCCGCGACCAAAACGTCGCCAACGCGCGCGCGAAGTTCACGTGGCGTTCCTTCAGCGGTTCCTACAACAAGGCGTTTCCCGGCATCCACCTCGCCTACCGCGGTGGCGCCGGCATGGTTTATCGCGCGAGCTACAATCGCTCCATCACGCGCCCGCCGATCGCCAACACCCTCCCGAACGCCTCGTATAACCCGACCGCTTCGCCGCCGACGATCACCATCGGCAACCCGAACCTGCAGCCCTATACCTCCGACAACTACGAGGCCTCGATCGAGAAATACTTCGAGCCCATCGGCAAGATCACCGTCGGCGGTTTCTACAAGAGCCTGAGCAACTACTTCACCGCGTTCACCAGCACGATCGGCTCCGGTGCCGACAACGGTTTCGACGGTCAGTTCGCCGGCTACACGCTCACGCAGGTGCGCAACATCGGCGAGGGCACCATCAAGGGCGTCAACATCGACTACAGCCAGCAGTTCACGTTCCTGCCGGGCGTCTTCAAGAACCTCGGCGTGTTCGCGAACTACACCCGCTTGAAGGCGGAAGGCAACTTCACGCCCAACGCCACGAACACGGCCACGTTTTCGACTTTGCCCGGCCTCGTGCCGAAGAGCGGCAACTTCGGCGTGTCCTACACCGGCCAGAAACTCCAGCTGCGCCTCCTCGCGAACTACCGCAGCAAGTTCATCATCACCACGCCGGCGTCGAACACGGCCAACAACACCAACGTCAATTATCGCGAGCAGCGCACGTTGCTCGACCTCAAGAGTCTCTACCGGATCAATAACAAGGTCGATGTCTTCCTCGACATCTACAACCTGACCGACGAGCCCACGCAGACGCAGAGCGTGCTTGGCCGCCAGACCTACACCCTCTGGCAGGGCACGAGCTTCAGCGCCGGCGTGAACGTCCGGTTCTGACCGGTCTGTTTTGTCCTGGATCCATAGTTGAGTTAGGCCTGCGCCCGACGGTCAGGGGGATCGTCGGGCGCATCGTTTCCAAAATCCCCTGACAACCCGGCGCGCCGCGCTAACGTCGCGCCACATCAACCCCGCTGCGCCCGTGTCCGCTGCCGAATCACCGACCGACTCCGCTGCCTCCGCCGCCATCCCGGCCAGCGGGCCCAAACTCTGGCGCGTCGGCACACTCGTCTACACTACCGCGGGATTGATCGGCCTGTTCTGCTGGCTGCTCTGGGGGGACTTCGGTTTCTTTCTCAAGGAGCGCGCCGTGCAGCCGACGCTGCAGGTGTTGCTCAAGAAGTTCGGTGCGTCCGACCTCGTGCTCGCACTGCTCGTCTCGAGCCTGCCACAGGCGATGTCGCTCGTGCTCATGCCGATCATCGGCTACCGCAGCGACCGCTACCGCAGCAAGTGGGGTAGGCGGATTCCGTTTCTCGCCTTCACCGTCCCGATCGCCTTCACGTCGATGGTGGGATTGGCTTTCAGTCCCGTGTTGGGCGACTTGTTGCACCGCGCGCTCGGTCCATCGTCGCCCGGAGTGGGACCGCTCGTCGTGGGCCTGCTCGGCCTCTCGTGGTTCGTCTTCGAATTTTCCAGTCTGATCTGCGGCTGCCTCTTTCACGGCTTGATCGCCGATGTGGTGCCGCAGGCGGTGATCGGACGCTTCTACGCCATGTTCCGCGTGGTGGGATTGTTCGGCAATATGGTGTTCGCCGGACTGCTGCTGGGACATGTCGAGGAGTATTACTTCCACATCTTCCTCGGCATCGCGTTCGTCTACGGCCTCAGTTTTGCCGTGATGTGCTGGCGGGTGAAGGAGGGACAGTATCCGGAGCCGGACGCGGTGGAGGTGGCCGCGGAGCGGCAGCAGTGGGCGATCGTCACTTACCTGCGCGAAGCGTTCACGCACCCGTATTACCGTTGGATCTTCCTCGCCGTCTCGCTCGGCTACGTGATGACCTGGCCGATCAGCCTGTTCGTCTACGCCTACGCGCCGTCGATCGGCATGGACCTCGGCACGCTCGGCAAATACCAGACCATCCAGCTCATGCTGTCGGTGGTGCAGGCCTATCCGCTGGGGTGGCTGGTGGACAGATTCCACGCGCTGCGCGTCAACCTCGCCACGCTGGCGCTGCTGTTCGCCGCATGCGTCTGGGCCTTTTTCGCCGTCCATGACGCCACGACACTCGGCATCGCTATCGTCGCGGTGGGCACGCTCGGCGGCTCGTGGGTCACGACTATGCTGCCGCTCGGCCCGACGCTGTTCCCGCAAGCGCGCTTCGCCACGCTCAACAGCGCCATGGCCATCTGCTATTCGATCAGCCAGATGATCATCGCGCCCGTTTGCGGCGCCATGCTCGACCGGATGAACAACGACTACCGCTACATGTATTACTGGGCCGCCCTGATGACGGCGGCGACTTTCGTCGCCATGACTGTGGTCTATCGTCGCTTCCGCGCGCTAGGCGGGCCGGACCGCTACGTCGCGCCCTAAGCTGGCCGGAATCGAATTGACCGGGCGTGATAATGGACCAATTAGTTACTTAATGTCCGCGGAACATTTCAGGATCGGAATCGCCCAGGTTGAGATTACGCCCGAGCACAACGTCGAGCTCTCCGGCTTCGCGCTCCGGCAGCAGC
This sequence comes from Candidatus Didemnitutus sp., assembly GCA_019634575.1. Taxonomy (NCBI): domain Bacteria; kingdom Pseudomonadati; phylum Verrucomicrobiota; class Opitutia; order Opitutales; family Opitutaceae; genus Candidatus Didemnitutus; species Candidatus Didemnitutus sp. Next base: position 53,159 of record JAHCAY010000003.1, on the reverse strand, counting down.
CGTCCGCGGGCGTGCTCGACCCGCTCTTCGTGCGCGCGCTGCGGGTGCAGTCGGCAGGCGCGGAACTTTTGTGGCTGCACTGCGATCTGCTCGCGGTGGACGAAGCGCTCGTCGCGCGCTTTCGCCGGTGGGCCGGGGACAAATTCGGCCTCGAACCCGGCCAGGTGCTGCTCACCGCCACGCATACGCACTCCGGTCCGGCCACGGTCCCGCTGCGCGCCGCCGGTGCGCCCGACGGGCATTACCTCGAGCAGCTCGACGAGAAATTGCGCTCCGCGGCCGAAATGGCGCGGATGCGAAACGAGGAATGCACGCTCGTCAGCGTCGAGGAGATGCTCTCGCTCGCGGTGCACCGGCGCGGACCGGCCACCGCGCATGTGGACCCGCGCGTCGCCGCCCTCGGCTTCAAGCGCCGCGACGGCACCTTCGCCGCGGTCGTCGTGAACTACGCCATCCATCCCGTGGCGCTCGGCCACTCGAATCGCGCGGTCAGCGCCGACCTGCCTGGCGCGGTGGCGCTCGCGCTCTCGCGCCAGTTGCCGGGGCAGCCGGTCGTGCTTTTCGCGAATGGAGCTTGCGGCAACCTCAACCCGCCCGGCGAAAACGTCCCGTGGTCGCGCGTGCAGGAGTGGGGCAACCAGTTCGCCGCGCTGCTCGCTCCGGCATTGCAGCGTGCGCGCCCGGCGCCGCCTACGCTCCGTCTGGCGCGTCGCATCGTCCCGTTGCCGCTCGATTATCTCGACCGCACCGCGCTCGATGCCGCGGTGGCGTCGACGCTCGCCACCGTGCCCGACGAAGGCTTCGGCCGCCGCGTCCGCGACTGCGTGCACGGTTGGGGCGACGATTTGCGTCGTGAACTCGCCGAGGGGCGCGCCGCGCAACGGCGCGAGGCCGAGCTGCACCTCGTGCAGATCGGCGATTGCGTGTTCGTGGGCGTGAACGCGGAAGTGTTTTCGATTTTCACGGATTGGCTGCGTCGCGACACCGGCCTCGCCAAAGTCTACACGCTCGGTTACGCCAACGGCGACATGGGCTATCTCTGCACGCGTCCCGCCTACGCCGAGGGCGGCTACGAAGTCGACATGGCGCACATTTTCTACGGCGGCTACCGGTTCCGCATCGGGGCGCTCGAGCAGCTGGCCGACGAGGCCGCGGCCGCGATCGCACGACTCCCGGCGCCGGCTTTGTCCGCGACCGCCGCGACCTGACCGTCATGCGCATCATCGACGCCCACACGCACCCCATCATGTTTCGCGAAGGCGCGAAACCCGCCGAGGTGCGCTGGCTCCTCGCCCATGCCAGGCGGCAAGGCATCGTGAAAATGGTCGGCCTCGGGGATGTGCTACTGCACGGCCGCAGCCCGACGCTCGAACAGATTCGCGTCATCAACGACGAGAGCGCACGCGTGCAGCGGCTCGCGCCGGACTTCTTCAAGTTCTTCTGCTTCGTCAATCCGTTGCACGGCGAGCGCGCCGTCATGGCGGAAGTCGAACGCTGCGTGAGCGAGTTCGGCTTCATCGGCATCAAGCTCGAGATCTGCAACAACGCCCGCGATGCCTGCATGGGCCCCGTGATGGAGGCCGCGCGCCGCTTCCAGCTCGTCGTGCTCCAGCACTCGTGGAGCCAGACCATCATCCGCCAACGCAGCTATCACACGGATCCGGCCGACACCGCCGTGCTCGCCCGGCGCCACCCGGATGTGCCGATCATCATGGCGCACCTCACTGGTTGCGGCGTGCGCGGCGTCCTCGAGGCGAAGGGCCTGCCGAATCTCTGGGTCGACACCTCCGGCGGCCTGCCGGACGACGGCCTGATCGAGTTCGCGGTGGAGCACCTCGGCGCGGACCGCGTGATCTACGGCTCCGATTTGCCCGGTCGCTCGACCGGCGTGGCGATCCATCGCGTGCGCGGCACGCAGCTGTCCGCCCGCGAGAAGCGGATGATTCTCCACGACAACGCCGCGCGTCTGCTCCAGCTCGCCTGAGTCATGCTCATCGACGTCAACGCCTACCTCGGACACTGGCCGTTCAGTGCGGCGCCCCGCCGTCTGCCCGGCGAACTGGCCGCGCATCTCGCACGCAGCGGCATCAAGCGCGCGGTCGTGTCGCCGCTCGACGCCGTGCTCGCACCCGAGCCGATGACGGCCAACGCGTATCTGTTCGACGCCGTGCGCCACATTCGCGCCTTCGCGCCGTTGCCGATCGTCAACCCCGCGCTGGCCAACTGGCGCGAGCAACTGGAAGCCTGCCGCGCTGCCGAGGCGCGCGCCGTGCGCATTCTCCCCAACTACCACAACTACCGCCTGCGAAACGCGCGGATGGCAGGGTTCATGGACGCCCTCGCCGCCGCGAAACTGCGGCTCGTGCTCACGGTGCGGTTGGAGGACGAGCGTCAGCGCTACTTCGCATTGAACATTCGCGGCGTGCCGGTCGCCGAGCTCACGGAGTTTCTGCAACGCTTCCCGAAGCATCACGTGCTGTGCACGGGGCTTTCCTTGGGAGAAACGACGCTGCTCGCGGCCAAGGTGGATAATTTCTCCATCGATCTCGCCTACGTGGAGCACAACGAACTCGCACCGCGCCTGCGCCAGCTTCTGCCGGCGCGCCGCGTGATGTTCGGCACGCTCGCTCCCATGCTCTCGCCGGAAGCGCAGCGCGCGAAGCTCACCACCGATTATTTCACCGCAGCTGAGCGTGCGCGCATCGGCGTGGCGAATGCGCGCGAGTTTTTCTCCTTGTGAACGCGAACCCGAAGTCCGCCCCGATCGTCGACGAACCGTTCCCGCGCCCGCGCCGCTGGGGTGCGCCCGAGCTCGCGCGCCTGACCGCGATGCTCGATCAACCCTCGCTGTTCTATTGGCGGGGCCCGCAGACGACCGCGTTGCTCGAGGAATTCCGGCGCGCCTATCCGCTTCGGCATTGTTTTCCCTGTTCGTCCGGCACGGCGTCGATCCACATCGCGCTCGCCGCGCTGCGCCTGAAACCGGGCGAGGAAGTCATCGTGCCGCCGATCACCGACATGGGTTCGGTCATCGGCATCCTCTATCAGCAGGCCGTGCCGGTTTTCGCCGACCTCGAGCCGCGCACCTACAATCTCGATCCGGCCGCGGTGCGTCGCGCCATCACGGCAAAGACGCGCGCGATCCTCGCGGTTCACCTCGCCGGCAATCCGTGCGACCTCGCGGCGCTCAGGGCGATCGCGACCGAGCATCGGCTCGCGCTGATCGAGGACTGCGCGCAGGCGTGGGGCGCGAGATATCAAGGCACGCCGGTCGGACTCATCGGCGACTTCGGCTGCTACTCGTTCAACGACTTCAAGCATCTCAGCTGCGGCGATGGCGGCATGGTGGGCACCAATTCCGATGCCTACGGCGTCAGCCTGCAGAAGTGGGGCGACAAGTCCTACGACCGCGTGGCGGGCGAGCGCGACGTCGCTCTCCTGCGCGATCCCGCCGACCTCGCTCCCAACTATCGCATCACCGAGCCGCAGGCGGCGATCGCCGCGGCCCAACTGCCGAAGCTCGACGGCATCGTCGCGCGCCGCATCGCCATCGCGGCCCAGCTCGACGAGGCGCTCGTCGGCGTGCCGGGATTGTTGCCCCCGCTGAAGCGCGCGGGCGACACGCACAGTTACTGGTTTTATTTCTTCCGCCTCGAGGAGGAGCGTTTCGCGGGCGGTGCGACGGCCTTCGCCGAAGCGCTTCGCGCCGAAGGCGTGAATCTCAATCCCGGCTATCTCCCGAAACCGGTCTACGGTTACCGCGTGTTCCAGACGCACAATTTCTTCGGTGGCGCCTGGCCGGTGCGCGACGCCGGTCTGACCTCGATGGATTATCGCGAGGTTCATTGTCCCGTCGCCGAGGCGATCATCCGCGACGGCATTCTACTCTACATCAACGAAGCGATGACCGAGGGCTACGTCGCCAAGGTGGCTCGTGCCGTGACTTACGTAGCCCGGCGCCTCGCAAAGTAGCGCCAGCTTCCAGCCGGCAGGGTTGCTCGCCTCACGTCCGCACGAACGCCTTGAGCGTCGCACACTCCTGCCCGAGGCCGCGGCCGTGCGGGCGAATCGTGTAGGCGCCGACGCCCGCCGGCACGATGAACGTCTCGGCGTAGTGCACGACGAACGGCACGAACGCGCCGTTCGGACTCTCGACGATCGCTTCCGCGCCTTGCACGAGATTGAGCACGTTCACGCCGCCGCCGGTGTCGTGAGGCACGCTGCCACTGAACCAGTGGCGGCGCGTTTCGATGAACTCGGCCGGATGCAGTCCGGTGCGCTCCTCCCGCCAGCCGACGCCGGACTCGACCGGCGTCACTTGGTTGACGAGGTGCTGCCGGGCGTAGTCGGCGTCGCGTTCCCAACGGATCGCGCGGCGGCCGCGCTCGAGGTTGATCGGGCGCGGTTTGCCGTCGAGACCGAGCCGACCCCAATCCCAGAGCTTGAAGGTGAAGATGTAGGGCGTGGCGCTGATCTCCAACACCATGCTGCCGGCCCCGGAGCAGTGCAGCGTGCCGGCGGGAATGAGAAAGTGGTCGTGCGTCCTCGCAGGAAAGCTGGCGGCGAATTTCTCGGCCTCGAACTGGCCGGATTGCTGCGCGGCCGCGAGCGCGTCGAACATCTCCGCTTGGTCCGCACCGTTGGCGCGTCCGAGGTAGACGCGCGCACCGGGCTCGGCGTCGAGGATGTAGTAGCTCTCGTCTTGCGTGTAGGGGAGACCGAACTCCGTGCGCGCCTGCTCGGTCGGCGGGTGGACCTGCAGCGAGAGGTTGCCGCCGCCCATGGTGTCGAGGAAGTCGAAGCGGATCGGAAACTCGGCGCCGAAGCGGGCGTGCACCGCCGGACCGAGCAGCTGTTCGGGGTGGCGAAACACGAGGTTGATCGCCGGGATCTCGACGCGCGCCCGCGCGAAGGCGAGCAGCAGGCTGTTTTCCTCCGGCACGCAGTCGAAGCACCACGCGAAGTTCTTCGCGGAGCGGTCGAGGTCGCAGACTTCCTTCATCCATTGGCCGCCCCAGGGACCCGGGTCGAAGAACGGCACCACGCGGAACGGTCGGCGCGCCGCCGCCTCGAGCGCGGCGAGGTGCGCGGCACCGGTGATGAGCTTCGGTGCGGCGCGGTCGACGGTATCGAGCAGAAAATCCCAGCGCGGCATCGTGCGGCGTTTCTCGTGATCGGCGACGCGCCAATCGACGAAGAACGCGCGCTTGTATTTCAGCGAACCGGCGAGGGCGTGGTTGGCCGCGCCGAGGTTCGGCACCTCGTTGCGCCGCTGGCGGAGCTGGCCTTCCCAGCGCGGCAGGTCGGCATAGACGAGAACGGCGGGCTCCGGACAGACGAGTGCCGCCGCCGGGCCGACGACGAGCGCCAGTCCGCGTGCAAGGGTGATCTTCGCGCGCAACTCGGCGACGCGATGCGGATCGAGGAAATCGTCGAAGCGCAGGCGTGTGAGCCGGCCGAAGATCGGATCCGCGCCGCCGAGGTCCGGGGCGACGAGCTTGTCGATCGTCGCGGCGGGCTTGAACGCCTCGCGTGTGTCGATCACCACCGCGGGGCGCAGGGCCGCCGCCAGTGCGTGGCGGACGTCATCGAGATGGACGCCCGGGTAGCAGTCGACCACGAGGGCGCCGTGCCCGGTGATCGCCGCACCGAGGCGCGTGCCGATCTCGCTCCATCCGACCCAGCAGTCGGCAGCGTGAGCGGCGGGGACGGGGATGAAGGGGAATTTGTCGTAGTTCGCGGGACGGGGCGGCATCGTCAGTCTCCCTTGTTGGGACGCGCGAAGTCGTCGTCGTAGCGCGTGATGTCGGCCTGCTGCCAGTTGCCGAACGCCACCTCGAGGACGCGGACGGGCGTTGCGGTGGGATTGCCGAGGCGGTGCTTTTCGTTGGCCGGAATCCAAATCTCGTCGCCCGCGCGGCACATGCGGGTGGCTTCGCCGACGGTCACGGTGGCGCCGTCGTCGAGCACGATCCAGAGTTCGGCGCGGCCCGTGTGCGATTGGAGACTGAGCCGCTGGCCCGGGAGCACGGACATCAACGAGACGGTCGTCTCGCGGTTGTGCGCGAACTGCTTGAAGGATCCCCACGGGCGCGTGACGAGGTCGACGGCCGGCTTTTCGGCGGGAATGGGTTTGGTGACGTAGCTCATCGGGGATCAGGGGTTGGCTGCGGGGCGATATTCGGAGCGGCGCACGAGCGTGGGCCGACCGGCGCGTGTGACGACGACGTGCGCGAAATTCTTCGCCGCGATGCTCTGGTAGTCGTGGCCGGCGGCGGCGGGATAGATGCCGAGATAGACGAGCGGTTCCGTTCCCGTGTTGACCGTGCGGTGCGCCGTGTTGCCGGGCACGTAGACGATCTGGCCGGCGCCGAGCTCGATCAGCTGCGCTTCGCCGCTGTGCTCGTCTTCGAGCAGCATGGCGCCCGTGCCGCGGAGTCCGACATAGACTTCGGCAGCGGGACGCCAGGAGTGCAGATGGCCTTTGGTGAGAAAGTATTCGTCGCCGATCCGGCCGGGCTGAAGCAGGCCGAGACCGTAGTGCAGGTCTCCGGGCCCGCGGCCGGGCTCGACGGAACTCACGGAGTAGAGCAGGGGATTCCCGGCGCGGAGGGCCGTTTCGTAAGCGGCGGTGTCGGCAAACGAGCCGCGCAGATCGGAGAGGCGGCGCTCGACGAGAGGCCGCCCGGCGATGCGGCCGGTCGCGGAGTCGTAGCAGCCCAAAAGGGAGGCGATGTCATGCATGGGAGGAAGCGGTGGCGCTGGAGGCCTGCAGTTGGGCCATGAAGGCTGCGTCCGGTTTCGCACCGGCGATCTCGCGGGCGCGGACGAGCGCGCCGAATTCAGCGGGGAGAACGGGCGCCACGAGGCGCGCCGCTGGCAGGTGCCGCCGGATCGCGGCTTCGATCATCGGTTGATAGGGCGCGCCGGACTGGGCGACGCCGCCGAGCAGGACGACTTCGCAATCGCATGGCAGGGCGGCGCCGCGTTGCGCACCGGCGGCCAGCTCGGCCGCGCGCTCGGCGCCGCGGCGCAGGATTTCCAGGGCGACGGCGTCGCACTGCCGCGCCGCGGCGAATACCAGCGGAGCGAGCAGCGCGAAGTCGGATGCGCCCAGGTCGACGGTGTAGATGCGGCGCAGAATCGTCTGCGGATCCTTCAGGCCGAGGGCGGCGAGCAGGGGCTCACGGAGATGGGTGGCGGGCCCGCGCCCGTCCACCGCCCGCGCGACGGCATGCAGGGCCTGCAGTCCCAGCCAGCATCCGCTGGCTCCGTCGTCGACCAGCCAGCCCCAGCCGCCGCAGAGGAAGGACCGTCCGTGTTCGTCCCGCCCGAGGGCGATGGAGCCGGTGCCGGCGATGAGCGCGACACCCGGCCGGCCGCCCAAGCCGGCGGCGTGCGCATTCTCGGAATCGTTGGCAAAAACCACCTGTGGCGCCGGCAGCGCTCCCGCGCGGCGGTTGCCGTCGTGGAGCGCCGCAATGTCCTCGGCGGCTTTCACGCCGGCCGTGCCGATAAAGGCGGTGTGGATGTCCTCCACCGGACAGCGGGCGGCGGCGCAGGCCCCGGCCGCCGCCGCGGCCATGTGCCGGAGCGCCGCGTCGAGCCCGACGTTGTGGTAGTTGCAGCCGGGGGCGCGGCCGCGGCCGAGGATGGTGCCGTCCGGCGCGGCGAGGAGCGCGCGGGTGTGCGTGCCGCCGCCATCGATGCCAAGAAGTAACCGATTGGTAACCACGCGGGCAATGTTCCTGGCGGCGCGGTGGGTGTCCAATCGAAAACGCGGCAAAGCCGGCGCGCGCGGCGGGCAGACGGCCCGGGCGCGGGGTTTACGGAATTTTTTCCTAGCCAGCGGGCGCAATCGAAATAAAGTAACCAAGCAGTTATCACAGGCCCGCCGCCCGGCGGCCCGTATTTTCCACGCCACCACCCATGTCCGCGCGACATCACCTTGGAGATTTGCTGGGTCGCCTCGTGTCCCCGCAGGTCCCGCTGCTCGAGGGCCGGCGCGGGGATGTGGGCGCTCTGCCGAACAACGTGATTTGCTTCCAGCGGGCGCGGCGGACCGAACTCCAAGGCGCGCACCGCGGGCAGTTTCTCCACCATCGGTTCACGCTCATCCTCGCCATCGAGGGTGACGCGCAGGTGTCGGTCGACGGCACGACGCACCTGCTGGGCCCGGGGGAGGCGCTGTTGGTGTTCCCATTCCAGTTCCATCACTACCCGGACGACCGCGACGCGGCGTTGCGCTGGCTGTTCGTCACGTTCGAGATGGTCGATGCGTCGAGCCTGGCGGGGCTGCAAGATGTGCGCGTCGCCTTTTTGCCGCCGGCGGAGAGGTCGGCGGCGGCGCTGGTCCAGGCGTTCCTGGAGCCGGATGGAGCGAATCTGACCGTGCTCCGACTCGCGGCCTTGCTGCAGGATTTGCGGCAGGCCCCTCGGGCGACCCCGCTTCCGGCGGAGCGGGGCGATCTGGTGCGACTGGTCGATCGCATCGCCGGGGCCTGCGGTGCAGGCGCAAAAGTGAAGGAAATCGCGCAATCGCTCGGAGTGAGCGTAAGCCATGTTCGCGCACAGTTTCATCTCTCGAGCGGCGTGCCGCTGGGCCGCCACTTGCGCAGGATGCGCCTCGAGCGGGCGCGCGGATTGATCGAAGCGGGCCGGCTGCGCGTGACGGAGGTTGCAGAGCTGACGGGTTTCTCGTCGGTCTATGTTTTCAGTCGCGCGTTTCGCCAGGCCTACGGTCTCTCGCCGCTGGCGTTTGCGAAGGCCAGGCGGGCGCAGTCCTCCGGCGGCGGGGCGGACACCGTTGGCGGAAATGCTAAAACAAACCGGAGTCCCGCTATTCCAACGGGGCCCGCATTTTCGGCATAGTGGACGAATGAAACGGTCGGACGCGGCGGGTCTGGTGCTGCTGGGCTTCGTGCTCGGCGCTGCGGGTCGCGAGATCGTCGGACAATGGAAAGTGCCGGCGCCCCGATTGGCACCGACGGTCGCCGTCGCGAGCGGGATGGCGTCTTCCGGGTCGCCGGTCGCCATGGAGGCGAGGCAGAGCGAAGGTCCCGGTGACTGGGCCGCATGGGCGTCCACCTCGCCGGGCGGAGCGGCGCGTCGTCGCGTGAGCACGGGACTTGTCTCATGGCTTGAACGCGATCGCGACGCGGCCCTGGCGTGGGTGCGCGCCCAGCCGCCGGGCGTGATGCGCAACGATCTGTGGACGATCGCGCTGGGTGCGCTCGCTGAGGCCGACGCCCCGGCGGCGCTCCAGCTGGCCCGTTCCGAAGTGGGCGGCGAGACCGGACGGCGCATCGCGGAGATCGCCTACCGCGCCTGGGCGCGTCGCGATGGCGGTGCGGCGGTCGCGGATGCGTCCACCCGGCTCAACGGCTTGCCGCGGGTGACGACGATTGAGGCGATTGTCGGCGAGTGGGCGACGCACGATCCGGCGGCGACGATCGATTGGATTCGCGCGCAGACGAACGATCCGCGCCAGGAGGCGCTGCTGTCTGTCGCGTTGCAGGGCATGGTGCAAAGCGAGCCCGAGCTGGCCGCGGCCTGCATCGTCCGGCTGGGCGACGGACCGCTCGCGCAACAGGCGGCCGCTTCGCTCTCGGCTCGCTGGGTGGTGGAGGACCTCGCGGCGGCGCGGGCGTGGGCATCGCAGTTGCCGCCGGGCGATCTGCGTCGAGCCGTCGAGGCGAGCATGTTGCCGGGGTGGATCGAGCAGGACCCGGCTGGAGCGGCGGCGCATTGGCGGGAATTTTCCCCCTCGAACTCCGCGCTCGAACAGCTTGCACGCCAATGGGGGGCGGTGGATTTCGCGGCGGCGAGCCGGTGGGCGGAGTCGTTGTCGAGCGCCGAGCGCGCCGAGTTCGTCAACGCCGCAGTGGCGCAACGCGCCCTCGACGCGCCGGTCGAAGCGGCGCAGCTGGCCCTGCAACTCCCCGCCGACGAGGGCCGGGAGCGGGCGCTGATTTCCGTGGCGGTCGCTTGGGCGAATAGCGACCCCGCGGCCGCCACGACGTGGCTGAGTGGCGTGGCCGGCGAGGCGACCCGTCGCCGGGCAGTGCGGGACATCATGCCGGTCTGGGCGTCGACGGATCCGGTGCGCGCGTGGCAGTGGCTGCAAACGCTGCCGGCCGGCAGCGTGCGAGACGAGGCGGTGGCGGCCTACCGGTTTGCCCAACCGAACCGCGGCTGAGTGCGCCATGAGATCCGCGGCTTTTTTTCTGAGTGTCCTGCTGACGTTCGCCACGCTGGCCCGGCTCGCCGGCAACGAGACCCAATCGCCGCGTGCGATCGGCGAATTGCTGGTGTGGGATGCGATGGAGAAGCACCACGATGCGCGCGCGGACGAGAATTTCTGGGAAGTGGCGTTCGCGGTTACTAATCGCGACTCGCGTTCGCATGTGATCGAGGCCGTGCAGCCGTCGTGCGGTTGCACGATTCCGCAGCTGCCCGCCGATCCTTGGGTGCTGGCCCCCGGCGCCACCTCGATGTTGAAGCTGAAGGTCGACTTTACGGCGAAAGAGGGACGACTCACGAAGTCCGTGCAGGTGGCCTCGGATCTCGGCACGCAGACGCTTGCGCTCACGATTTCCATTCCGGCGCGGGCGATCGACTCGGACCCGCAGCGGAAGGCGAATTTCCTCATCGCGCAGCAGAACCGGCAGGCGGTGTTCCAGGGCGACTGCGCGCGCTGCCATGCCGCGCCGGCGCTCGGCCAGAGGGACGCGTTCCTCTATGCGGCGGCGTGCGGGCCGTGCCACGAGTCGCCGCACCGCGCCTCGATCGTGCCGGAATTGGCACTGGCGAAGCAGCCGCGGGACGCGGCGTATTGGCGCGAGATCGTGACGCGCGGCCGGCCCGGCACGCTGATGCCGGCATTCGCGAAGAGCGAGGGCGGCCCGCTCGACGAGGAACAGGTCGAATCCCTCGTGGCGTATCTCGTCCGCACCTTCGCGGGGCCTCCGCTCCCGCCGGAAAGATGATTTTCCCCTCGGCGAGCGGTCCGCGCTGGTGGCCGCCCGTCGTCTTTTCCCACCAGCCCCTGAAATCCACATGAAAGATACGCTCCATACCGCTGCGCCGGCGCCCCGTCGGCTCAGTTTTCTCCCGTTCAAGGCCGCGTTCCTCTCGCTGCTGAGCCTCGGCGCCGCCGTTGCGGCCTCGGCTGTCGGTCTGCCGGGCGGCCGCGCCTACTACGTCGTCACCGCCATGGGTGGCGCCGTGAGCGCGAAGTTCGTCCGCATCGCCCAATACACCTTCACCGCCGGCTCCGGCTCGACCGGCACGGTGACGGAGCAGTTCAAGTATTGGAATCAGTCCACGTTCACCGGCGACTCGAACACCAACAAGGTGCTCACCGGCTATACCACCAACGGCTGCACATGGAATTGCACCATCAAGACGCCAAAGGGCTACCAGCCCGGTCAGGCGTGGAGCACCCTCTCTGGCACCTACATCATCGACGTGAATGGCCGCTGCGTGATCACCTGGACCGGCGGCCAATACGAGACGTGGACCATCAGTTCGCCGAAGAGCTACTACTCGATGTTCACGATCTTCAACTCGAACTACGACGTGCAGCACGCCTGGGGCTTCGGCTCGAACACGGGATTCTCCTCCGGCGCGACGATCGCCCAGATGAAGTCGGGCGGCACACTGACCAACTACGTTTATTGGCAGAATTCCTATGGCGTGCCTGATTCGCAGAATCTCAACGGCTGGCTCGACCTGACGACCTACAACATCTGCGGCACGTCGAATTCGATGACCCTGCCGGCGCCTCCCGGCGTGCCGGTCTGCGACAACGCCTACTGGCGCTCGTATTTCGCCGGCAACCCGGCGAGCGATTTCCGGAAAACCTACTGGCAGCACCAGCTCGGCTCCGTGGCCTGCAGCGACTCGCAGGGGTCGAGCACGACCTGCATCAGCGTCGGCGGCGGCCACACCTGGGCCATGCTGCAGGTGCTGGATGACAGCGGCGTTTTCCGCGGCTTTGTCGGCGTCGAGGCAAGTTTGCACGCCAAAGCGACCGGTAATGCCGTCGTGGCGACGGCATACTGGGTGCAGCCCTGATGCTTGACGAAACGAACGGGCGAGCGCCGGCTCACGGTGCCCGCCCGTTTTTTTTGTTCCGGCACCGGGAGTCGGCGCTTGACCTGTGCGGCGCAAGATAACCGAATGGTTACAAGATGCTGCAACGCGCGCCGACACTTCGCAGGGGACCGGGACGAAGCGGGTGGGGAATCGCGACGGTCTTCGCGACTGTCGTCCTCGCCTCGGGAGCGGCGGCGCCGCGCATCGAAGATCTGGGCTCCCGCGTGTTCGGTGCGACGACGCACGCCGCCACGTTCGGCCTCGACCGGGCGGGCGTGGCGAAAGCGTATATTCTCCAGGACGGCGCGCTCGCGGGCGACAGCGCCCCGGCCCGGTTCGTGGTCGTGGATGTCGAGACGGCGCGCGTGGAACGCACGCTCACCATTCCCGGCGGCGAGGGCGGCTGGGCGATGACGGTGGCGAGCGACGGCGCGGTCTACGCCGGCGTCTACCGCAGTGGACACGTTTTCCGCTATGAGCCCGGCACGGAGAAGCTGGAGGATCTCGGAATGACCGCGCCCGAGCAGAGTTTTCTCTACGGATTCTGCGCCGGCGAGGATGGTGCGATCTACGGCGGCACTTTCCCCGGTGCCCACGTCTTTCGCTACTCGCGTGCCGCAGGATTCAAGCGCGTCGATGCCGGAGCGGAACGGAAGGTCTCCGGCGCGCTGCCGACCTACGTGCGCGCGGTCGCGCACGATGCGAAGCGCGGCGTGATCTACGCGGGCTACGGTCCCAACGCCCGGGTCGCTCGCATCGACCTTGCGACCGGCCGCACGCGCGAGGTGCTGCCGGCGGAATTTGCCGGCGCGGATTTTCCCTATGCGGCGCGCGTGGTGGGCGACACGCTGCTGGTCCGGCTGCTGTCGACGAATCAGGCCGTCGCCCTCGATGTGAGCGGCGAAGTGGGAGCGAAGGCCACAGCGATCTTCCCTGCCACCGGCCTCTCGTTCAGCGAGGCCGACGCGGACGGCAACGTCGCGTTCACGAACCAGGCGCGACCGAGTGTCTTCAACGTGACGACCCGAACTGTGCGCGAAATCGGTCGGGAGGCGTGGCCCGCGAATTCCTATGCGACCGCGTGGCTTGCGCTCGCGGACCAGAATCAGTTTCCCGGCAATACCGCCGTCGGAATCTGCAACTCCGGCGGCCGCATCTGGCTCGCGAAGACGAATCTGAAAACCGGCAAAACCCGAAGCGTGGCGCTCGCGATCGACGGTGCCGCCCAGACGATGTCGAGCCTCGTGGTTGGGCCGGACGACAAGGTCTATGTTTCTGGCTATCTCACGGGCGGCACCGGTGTGTTCGATCCCGCGCGGCCAGCGGAGGTCTTGCCGACGTTGCGCGGTGTCTCGCAAGCTGAGGGCATGACCGAGCTCGGCGGGCATCTCTACTTCGGCGGCTACCCGGGGGCGCTTGTTTACGACTACGATCTCGGTCAGCCGTGGCGCGAGGGAGAGAATCCGCGGATGCTTTTCAAGCTGGCCGCGCGACATCAGGACCGGCCTTACGCGATGACGCACGACGGCGCGCATCGCGTCGTGATCGGCACCGTGCCCGGCTACGGCGAACTCGGCGGCGCGCTCACGATCTTGGACACGCGCACCGGCGAACACGTTTTCCGGTCGGCGGCGCAGCTCGGCATCCCGGACCTCAGTGTTCTCAGCTGCGCGGTGCTCGACGGGGTGGTTTACGCCGGCACATCGATTTCCGGCGGCATCGGTGCGCATCCGACGCAGACCCGCGCGAAGCTGCTCCGTTACTCGCTCGACGACGGAGGCGCGGAGACTTTCGAACTCCCAGCGGATATTCCCAATCAAACCGCGATCACGGCGGTGGCGGTCGGCCCGGATCGGAAAATCTGGATGATGACCGAGGGGTGGCTGGTGGTTTTCGATCCGGCAACCCGCCGCTTCGAGCATCACGCGAACTTGTTTCCGCAGGTGCGTTACGAACCGAAAGCCAGTCGCGTCGTGGTGCACGACGCCGCGCTGCTGACCGCGCGCGACGGCTGGGTCTACGGCACGATCCAAGGCCGGGTGCTGTTCAAATTGGAACCCAAGACCCGCGCGTTGACCGTGATCAGCGCGAGCGAGGGCGGCTCCGACCTTGTCGAGGATTCGGCTGGCCGGCTGTATTTCGTCCGCGGGATTTCGCTCTACCGCCATGTCCCCTGATGTAAGCGCGGCGGGAACGTGGGACGCGCTAGGCGAGGCGTTCGACGAAAAGCTCCCGCGGCGCACGGCCATCGCGGTGAAGCCGCGCGACGGCTCGCTCGGCTTCGCCTATCCCGCGCCTTGGGGCTGCATCGGCTGGCGTTACGATGACCGCAAGTCGAGCGGCTACGACGAAGACGCGGTGCTCGAATGGCGCCTCGCGCCGTGGCTGAGTGCGGGCGTCGTCGGTCGGCCGGTCGCGCAGACGAGCTTCGTCTGGGAAAGGCAGGAATACCGGCCGGACCTCGTGACGCGCACCGCGGCGTTTTCCGATCACGGCCTCGTGCTGGCGGAGCAATTCGGCCGCGCCGTCGACGGCGCCTTCACGTGGCGATTCAGCTGCGGGAACCGGGCGCTGCAGATCTTCGCGCGGAGCGTGTTTCTCGTTTTCGAAAACCGGCACGGCTGGCCGGAGTGGTGCGCGCGAGACGCGAGAACGCTCGCGACCGAGGGATTCGCGGTGTGCGGGTCGTTCGCGCGCTGGGCGACCTACGCGCACCTCGAGGACGCGGAAGCGGACGTGTTGGCGGGAGCCCTGCGCTCGGGTGGTGCGGCCGCGCGCTACCTCGTGGTGGAGCTGCCCGTCCGCGTGGCGCCCTACGGATCGGCCGAAATCACCCTCGGCCTCGCGTGCGAGGGAGCGGAAACGGCCAGGGCCGCGGCGGCGGTGACGGAACTGACGCCGATCGTCGGCGCGCGGTGGGACGCGTGGCTGGCGGCGTTGCCGCGGCCGGAATTTGCGCAGGCAGTGCAGGCGCGGGCCTACGCGAAGTGCTGGTCCGTGGTGCGGCTCAACTACCACGACAGTCCGCGCTACGGCCATCTGGTCTGCGAGGCGCTGCCGGTCTATCGCGGTTACTGGCTTTGGGCGCTCGATGCCGTGGAGTGGCACTCGAACCAGAATCCCGAGCACACCTCGGTGCACATCCGGCGCGCGCTCGACCTGTTTTTCGAGCACCAGCGCGAGGACGGGTTCATCACCCACGCGATCTACCTCGACGAGGCGGTGCCGGGCGAGCGTTGGGCACGGGAGAACATCACGCAGACGCCCCACATCGCGTGGGTCGCGCTGCGCTACGCGCAATGCACCGGCGACGATGCGGCGCTGGCCCGCTGGTATCCGCGGCTCGCGCGCTTCCACGAATACCTCTGTGCGACGCGCGACCGAGCGCTGCGCAATCTCCATCTCTGGGCCGTGCTCACGTCGTTCGACTGCGGTCTGGACACGACGGCGGTGCTGCAACGCGTGACCTACGGCGAGGGCGGACCGAAGGAGGCGTTCTGCTATCCTGCAATCTTCGGCGCGGAGCGCTGCCGCTACGAGCAAGCGATGGCGCTCATCGCCGACCGGCTGGGCAACGGGGAGGGCGACCGCTGGCGCACGGAGGCGGAGCAGACGCGCGCCGCACTCGAGACGCACTTGTGGGACGCGGAGAAAAAATGGTTCGGCGCGCGGCATGCGGACGGCTCGCTCGATACGCGGATCGGCGTCGACGGCCTGTTCCCGCTCGCCTACGGACTCGTCGCTGAAGAGCGCGCGACGGAGGCGCGGCCCGCGTTCGAGCGATTGCTGGGGCGTTACGGTGTCCACACGGTGGCTCCGGACGAGCCGGGCTTTGCGGCGCGACACTATTGGCGCGGACCGGCGTGGCCGAAATCGTGCGCGCTGGGGCTGTTCACCGCGCAGCGGTATTTCCCCGACTTGAGCGCGAGAGTGCTGGATGGTCTCGTGCGGATGATCGCGCTCCGGCCGAGCGTGTGGGAGTGCGTCGACGCGGCGACAGGTGAAGTGGCGCGCGGCGATCAGGGACTCTGCGCGACGCCGTTGATCTCCTCGAACGTCGGCGCGGGTGCCGGGATTGGTGCGCTGCTCACAGCGGGTGGGATCGACATGATGACGCTCGACGGCGCATGCGCCCTCGCGCCGGTCGAGAATTTTCATTGGGGCGGCGTGCGGTTCGATCTCCGGCGACGCGGGCGTGCGGGATGGAGATTGACGGTGCGCGCAGCGGAGCAGGCGCGGGCGAGCATCCGGTTCCGTGGTGGGCCCGTCCTCGAGGTCGGGGCCGGCGAAATCCGCGATTTCTGATCGGACCACTGTTTCTCCGATCGAGTTGAAGTTTGGTAGGCTCCTTCGCGGAGCCGAAAGTCAGGGATGAGTGGCGCGCCCGCGAGTTTTGCTTCAACGGTGCAGGCAATGGAGCGACTGCGTCCGCTACGATGCGGTCAGCGGCGCGCCGTTTCCCGGCGTCGAGGGAGGGCGACGCGGGAAAGGAAATTTCCGCGCCGAACCTGCACCATCAACGTGGCTCAGGCACCGGTGAGCTTGCGCGTGATCTCATCGGTGAGTTTCTGGACGAGGGCTTCGACTTCGGCGTTCGGTGCGGCATCACGCGGCGCGGTCGGCGCGTCGCAGACTGCGCCGGGACGAAAGTCCGTTGTATCGCAGAGTTCGCACTCCTTCAGCGAGGCGCGCGGGTCGGGCATGCCGAGTTTTTGACGGAGATTGATCAGGTCCTTCAGGTGCTCGGTGCTGAAGCGGTGCAGTCCCGTGCCGAGGCCAGCGGCGATCCACACGGTGCGGCAATAGGAGTCGATGTTCTCCATCTTCCAGTAAGCGTCCTCGACGTCCTTGCCCCAGACGATCACGCCGTGGTTCTGCATGAGGACGGCTTGGTGGTCGCGACCGACTTCGCCGACCTCGTCGGCGTTGGCGGCGGTGCCGGGCGTCTGGTATTTCGCGACGCCGATTTTGCCGAGGAACACTTCCGCCTCGGGAATGAGGCAGGAGGGAATCTCGGCGTTGGCGATGGCGAAGGCGGTGGCGTGCGGCGGGTGCGCGTGCACGCAGGCCTTGGCGGCCGGCTGGCGCTTCATGATGCCGAAATGCGTCTTCGCCTCGCTCGTGCGCACGCGGGTGCCGGCGAGTTGGTTGCCGTCGAGGTCGACGAGGCACATGTCCTCGGGCTTCATGAAGCCCTTGCAGATGAGCGTGGGCGTGCAGAGCGCGAGGTTGTCGCCGACGCGGATGGTGATGTTGCCGCCGTTGCCGTCGGTGTAATCGCGCGTCCAGAGGCGCGAGCCCATGTCGCACATGCGCTGCTTCAGGACTTGGATCGCGGGCGAGTTGAAGAAGCGCTCGATCTCGGCCGGCGTCTTCGGATCGGTGCCGGGCGTCCACTTGAATTCGTAATCGGGAATTGACGGCGCTTTCGGCGCACTGCCGTTGCGCGCGGGCGCTGCGTGGCTGGCGGTGCCGTTCGAGGCGGCGCGGCCGGCGTAGCGGGTGCGTTCGTTGACGAAGTCGCGCGCGGAGGGCGTCAGCATGGCGTCGGCCGGGATGGTTTGGCCGGACTTGGTGAGCGCTTCGACTTCGCTGAGAGTGAGGACTTGAGGCATGGGAGAGGGAGCGGGGAGCTGGGAGCTGGGAGGAGGAGGTTACCGGGGGGGCTGGTAGTCGACGCGGTCGACGAGGCAGGCGCAGTAGGCGTCGACGGGGGCGTCGCCCTCGAAAGGTTGCGAGGCCTCGGCGCCTTCGGTGAAGCCGATGATGCTGCCGATGGTTGCGCCGAGCTCGTCGAACACGACGAGCGACGAGCCGGGCGCGAGCGGAACTTTCGGGGTGCCCTTCGGCATCGCGCGCGCGGCGGCGGCGAACTGGTCGCGCGTGAACGGTTGCACGATCAGAAGACTGCCCGCCGAGTAGACGGGTTCCTTGAGCGTGAGCGTGACGCGGCCGATGACGGTGCCGAGGCGCATGGGTTACGGAGTGGGATCGACGATGCCGATGATCAGGTTACGCAGCGGCGTCTTCGGGTCGTTGACGAGCTGGCGCGTGGCCGAGCCGTCGGTGGAGAGAATCACGCGCTGATGCAGGCCGGCGCCGAGCGGATCGACGGCGAGGACGGGGGCGCCCTCGTCGCGGCCTTCGGCATCGAGTGGCTGGCAAATTACCGCGCGCGTGCCGGCCATGCTGGGATGGCAGGCCGCCGCCACGATGGTGCCGTCGATGCGCGCGTAGTTCATCGGCTCAGTAGATCCGGAGGTTGTCGACCATCACGCAGCGGCGCGTGCGGGTGAACGTGCGCGGCGTCGTGATGCCTTCGCCGGTGGTCGTGGCGATCGAGTAGGAGAGGTAGCCTTCGCCGCCGAGGCCTAGGCCGGCGGTGCAGGCGCCGTTCTTCACGAACAGCGTCGTGTCGAGCGCGCGCGCCATGGCGGTCATGTGGTCGACGTTGAGGGAGTGGATGATCGCGGAGTGCTTGTAGCCGTGTTCGGCTTTCACCGCGCCGGCGATGCCCTGTTCCACGCTCTTCACGCGGACGATCGGCAACATCGGCATCATTTGCTCTTCGTAAACGAAGGGATGGTTCTCATCCGTCTCGGCGAAGAGCAGCGGCGTGTCGGCGGCGACGTCGATGCCGGCATGCTTCGCGAGCACGGCGGCGTCGGCGCCGACCAAGGCGCGGTTCAACACCGCGTGCGAGCAGCCGCCAGCGTCGGGCTTCATCGTGAAGGCAGCCCTCGTGAGGCGGTCGAGCTGGTGGCCGTTGAGCTGCTTCGCGCCGTGGCGCGAGAGTGCGGCGATGAAGGCGTCGGCGCAGGATTCGAGGACGAAGACTTCCTTTTCGCCGATGCAGAGCAGGTTGTTGTCGAAGGCGGCGCCTTCGATGATCTTCTTCGCGGCCTGCTGGACGCAGCCGGTGCCGTCGACGAGGACGGGCGGGTTGCCCGGGCCGGCGCAGACGGCGCGCTTGCCGGACTTCATCGCGGCGGCGACGACCTGCGGGCCGCCGGTCACGCAGAGCATGCGGACCTCGGGGGCCTTGCAGAGCGCGTCGAAGGATTCGAGCGACGGTTGCTCGATGGTGCAGACGAGATTCTCGATGCCGAGGGCGGCTTTGATCGCCTCGTTGTAGGTCGCGATGGCGAGTGCGGCGGATTTGGCGCCGCCCGGGTGCGGGTTGAAGACCACGGCGTTGCCGGCGGCGACCATGTTGATGATGTTGCCGGAGAGCGTCGGGATGGAGTGCGTCATCGGCAGGATCGCCGCGATAACGCCGTAGGGTGTGAACTCCTCGAGCGTGATGCCGTGGTCGCCGCTGCGCGCGTCGGGACGGAGCCACTCGACGCCGGGCACGAGTTTCACGATCTCAAGTTTGCCGATCTTGTCCGGCAGGCGGCCGATCTTGGTCTCGGCGAACTCGAACTTGCCCCATTCCTGTGCCTTCTGGGCGCAGAGCGTCTTGACGATCTCGATGACCTTGGCGCGACCGGCGATGCCGGCGGCCGAGAGTTTCAGGAAGGCTTGGTGCGCGGCGGCGCAGGCGGTTGGCGCGTCAGCGAAAACGCCCGGTCGGCGGCCGCTGCTTACGATGGTGGGAGTGGCGTAGCTCGCGGAAGCAGGCGCGGCCGCGGACGAGCGGCCGAAGGTTTTCACGACTTCCTCAACGACGCTGCGCACGAGCGCTTCATCAATGGCGAGAGACATGGTCAGGCGAGGCGGTTGCCGAGCACTTCGACGGTATCGACGAGGCCGATGACGGCGGCGTCGATGGGGAGGGACTTCATTCCGGCGGCCTGGCGGGCGGAGCTGCCCTGGCAGAACAGCACGAGATCGCCCGCGCCGGCACCGAGCGAATCGACGGCGACGATGGTGTTGGAGCCGGGACGAAACTGCGCGGGCTTGGCCTCGTCGACCAACATCGGGCGCAGGAGCAGGAGTTTGCGGCCGCGCATGGTCTCATCTTTTTTGGTGGAGACCACGGCGCCGATCACGCGGGCGAGGAACATGGCGAGGGAAGGGCTGAAGGGCTGAAAGACTGACGGGCTGAATTACTGAGCGGCTGAACAGAACCGGCAGGGGCGCGGCGAGCGCGACTGCTCGGTTCAGTTTTTCAGCCTTTCAGTTCTTCAGTTTTTCTTGGTGGCCGGCTTCGGCAGCACGACGGCGATCTCGTCGTGCGGGCGGGGAATGACCTGCACGCTGACGACCTCGCCGTAGGCTTTGGCGGCGGCGGCGCCGGATTCGACCGCGGCTTTCACGGCGGCGACGTCGCCGGTGACGACGGCGGTGACGAGCGCGTTGCCGACTTGTTTCATCGGGCCGACGAGTGAGACGTTGGCGGACTTGAGCATGGCATCGGTGCCGGCGACGAGCGCCGTGATGCCGCGAGTTTCGAGGAGACCGAGGGCGGATTGGGCCATGGTGGGTAGTTGGGTTGAGAGTTAAGGGTGAGAGTTGAGAGAAAGATCAGCGGGTGACGGACAGCCCGGTAAGGAGGCGGGCGGCTTCGCGGGCGACGACGAGCTCCTCGTTGGCGGGAATCGCGAAGACGCGCGTGCGCGAGCCACAGGCGGCGAGGTCCGCCTCGGGCGTGTTGGCGGCGTTGCGCTCGCAATCGAGATCGAGGCCGAGGTCGGAGAGACCGGCGCAAACAGCTTCGCGGAGCCAGGCGGCGTTTTCACCGATGCCGCCGGTGAAGGTAAGGGCGTCGCATCCGCCCAGATCGAACCAGAACGCGCCGACCCAGTGGCGGATCGAGTGCACGTAGACGTCGAGCGCGGTTTGGGCGCGCTTGTTGCCTTTGTCGGCGGCGGCCTTGATGTCGCGCAGGTCGTTGCTCACGCCGGAGAGGCCGAGCAGGCCGCTCTCCTTGGTCAGTGCGCGGCCAAGCTGTTCCGCGGAGAGGCCGAGGCGGCGCGCCGCGGTGGCCGCGGCGGCGGAGTCGAGGTCGCCGACGCGGTTGTTCTGCGGCAGGCCGGATTGCGGGCTCAGGCCCATGCTCGTGCCGATGGCGACGCCGTCGGAGATGCCGGTGACGGAGCTCGAGCCGCCGAGGTGGCAGGAAATGACGCGCACCGGCGCGCCGGGAATGACGCGCGGGCCGTCTAGGTAGAGCCGGCGGACGACCGCGGCGACGTCGTCGCGGCCGAGCAACTCAGCGGAGCGCTCGGCGATAAATTTGTGGCTGGCGCCGTGGAAGCCGTTGCGGCGGATGCCGACCTGATACCACGACTCCGGCACGGCGTAGCGGCGCGCGTAGTCGGGCACCCATTGGTAGAACGCCGTCTCGAACAGCGCGACGCGCGGCACGCTGGGCAGGCGCTCGCGGAAGACGCGCAGGCCTTCCGCATAGGCGGGATTGTGCGCCGGAGCGATGTCGGCGGTGGCGCGGAGCGCGGCTTCGACTCGCTCATCGGCGAGCACGCAGCCTGTCACGTCGCCACCGAGCACGGTCTTGAACGCGACGGCGGCGAGATCGGCCGGCCCGCGCACGAGACCGGCATCGGCGAGTTCGCCCAGCGCCTGATCGATCGCCGTGCGATGATCGGTCACGCGTTCAAAGCCGCCCTTGGCGAGCAGGCGCGCCGCTTCGCCCTGGAGGCCGAAGAGACGATACTTGAACGAGGTGGAGCCGAGGTTCGCGACGAGGATGTTCATGGCACGGTGGCGCGAGGAAGTGAGAGCGCGCGCCGGGAGAGACGCGCGCGCGTTCAGGAAGCGCGGACGCTCACGCGACCCACTTGCCGAGGCCGGCGAGGTCCTCGTGCGGACGCGGGATGACTTGGACGGCGACGACGTCGCCGACGCGCTTGGCGGCTTCGGCGCCGGAGTCGACGGCGGCCTTCAGCGCGGCGACATCGCCGCGGAAGAACGCGGCCACGTGGCCGGAACCGATGGTTTCGTAGCCCGTCATGGTGACGTTGGCGGCTTTGAGGGCGGCGTCGGTCGCTTCGATGAGCGCGCACAGACCCTTGGTTTCAATCATGCCGAGTGCTTCTTGTGCCATGGCGAAAGAGGAGTTCGAGGTGGGAGGTTTAGAAGCCGAAGTGCTTGATCAATTCGGCGTGCGGGCGCGCGATGACGTGCGCGCAGACGAGCTCGCCGACGCGTTTGGCGGCTTCGGAGCCGGCTTCGACCGCGGCTTTGACGGAGCCGACGTCGCCTTTGACGACGACGGTGACCAGACCGCCGCCGATCTGGATCTGTTTGGCCAGCGTGACGCCGGCCGCCTTCACCATGGCGTCGCTGGCTTCAACGGAGCCGACGTAGCCTTTGGTTTCTACCATGCCGATGGATTCACTCATGAGGATGGGGATTGGAGTTGGATGCGATGGGTTGGAAAAACGGATCAACGGATCAGCTCGACCGGCGTGCCCGGCCCGAGGCCGCAGGCGTTGCCCTCGTCGGTGTCGATGTGCACCTCGAGTTTGAAGTCGGGCGAGACGCGCACGAGCATGCGGTCGAAGGTGATGCCGGCCGGGCCGCCGATGCGCAGCTTCATGAAGTCGCCGGCCTTCACGCCGTAGAAGGCGGCGTCGTCCGGATGCATGTGCGCGTGAGGCGCGGCGCGAATGACGCCTTCCGGCAGCTCGAGGAAGCCGGCCGGTCCCATGAGCATGCAGCCCGGCGTGCCCTTGATGTCGCCCGAGGCGCGCAGGGGAATCTCGAAGCCGAGCGAGATGGCGTCGGTGTAGGCCAGCTCGACCTGGTTGAGGTCGCGGCAGGGGCCGAGGATGCGGAGATTCGAGATGACGCGGCTGCGCGGGCCGATGAGCGTGACGCTCTCCTCGGCGGCGAACTGGCCGGCTTGGTAGAGCATTTTCTTCGGCTGGAGCTTGTGGCCCTTGCCGAAGAGCGTCTCGACCGCGGCCTGCGTGAGGTGGCAGTGACGCGCGCTCACATTGACCACGAGCGGGCGCGGCGCCTTGGCCGCGGTGGGCATGGGCAGGTTCAGCCGCTGATAAACGAGGCGGCGGACGACGTGTTCGATCTCAGCCCGATGGGGCAACGCTGGGGCGGAACTCATCTTGAGGAGAAGGGACTGTGCCAGAGGGCGGCGCGGGCCGCTGGGCGTAGGTTGGCTTTTGCTGTGCGGATATGCGCGGTTTCGCTCATATCGGGTGCATGATCGTTGCGGAGAGCGGCTGGACGTTGATCAGACAACTTCGCGGTAGACGTCCGGGTGAGGACGGGGCAGGACGACGGCGTCGACCAGCACGCCGGCCTCGGCGAGGACGAGTGCGCCGGCCTTGACGGCGGCGTCGACGGAAGCGACGTCGCCGGAGAGCGTGCAATAGGCCTTGCCGCCGAGCGCCATGGCGAGGCGCAGCTCGAGCAGCGTGACGTTGGCGGCCTTCGCGACGGTGTCGGCGGCGCGGATGAGCGCGGCGACGCTGAAGGACTCGATCACGCCGAGGGCACCGTTCGGTTGCGGCACCTGCGCGCGGCCGATCGCTTCGAGGACTTCCGGCTGGATGTTGGCGATGACGGTCTTGTCGATCAGGAAGCCGTTCGCCGCCTCGGCACCCGCGGCGATGGCGGATTCGACGGAGGCGGGATCGCCGCCGATGAGCACCATGTATTTGCCGGAGCAGATCGAGCGACTAAGGAGGAGGCGGACGTCGCCGCCCTTCAGCATCGTGTCGGCGGCGCGGAAGCCGGTGGCGACACTCGAGAGTTCGAGGAGGCCGATGGATTTCTCTTTCATGCGGAGCGGGAGAGGAGGATTTCGGTGGCGGTGACGGCCTCGATGACGCCGGCGAAGGGCGCGTGCAGGCGCGAACCCAGTGCGCCCGCGGCGGGCTCGGCGATCGCGTCACCGGCGGCCACGCGCGCGCCGACGGCGACGAGCGGCTGGCTGGGGGCGCCTGCGCCTTGCTTCAAACGCAGGGTGACGCGCGTGGGCGCGAGCGGTTCGGCGCGGAGATGCGCGGGAGCGTCGAGGCCCTCGAGGCTGAGTTTGCGCAGGAGCGCCTTGATCGGGACGCGGCGACCTTCGCGCATCGGGTGTGGGCGCGGTGTGGCCGGGCCGGACCACTTGCGATTCGCGGCGCGCAGCGCGGCCTTGGAATCGTCGCAGGCTTCCTTGGGGAAGAGCTGCTCGGGGCACGCGTAGAGCGTGCAGAGTCCGCAGGCACAGCAGAGCGCGGCCCAGTCGTTCCATTGCTGCTGGCCGGTGCCGTTGAAGCCGAGGCCACGCATCACGAGGTGCGGTTCGACCGCGTAGCCCAGCAGGAAGCGCGGGCAGTATTCGGTGCAGTATCGGCATTGGTCGCAAGCAGACTTGCCGATGCGCGCCTTGGCTTCGGGCGGCGTGAGCTTGCGCTTCACGACCGGGTGCTCGCGCGAGAGGACGATGACGCCGGTGGACGTTTTGGTGACAGGGACGTCTAGATTCGTTGTCGTCTCGCCCATCATCATACCGCCGAGGCAGAGCACAGGGTCGGGCACCGTGGCGCCGCCGGCGGCGGCGATGCAGTCGGCGAAACTGGTGCCGACGGGCACCGCGAGCGTGACCGGTTCGCGCACGGCGCCGGCGATCGTGAGGTATTTGATCGTGACGGGACGTCCCTCGGCGGCAGCGGCGATGTTCGCCAGCGTCTCGACGTTGTTCACGACGACACCGGCGTGGATCGGCAGGCCGGCGGCGGGAATGAGGCGGCCGGTGACTTCATGGACGAGATCGTATTCGTCGCCGGCGGGATAGTAGTCGCCGAGCAACTTGACCACGACGCGCGTGCCGGCGCAGGCGGCGGTGACGGTTTCGACGGCGTGCTTGTTCTTCGCCTTGATGGCGATGACGCCGGTGGTGGCGCCGACGGCGTCCATCGCGAGTTCGACGCCGCGCACGACGTCGCGGGCACGGTGCTCCATGACGGCGGCATCCTTGTGCAGGAGCGGCTCGCACTCGGCGCCGTTGGCGATGACCGTGTCGGCGCGCGCGCTGAGTTTGACGTGGGCGGGGAAGCCGCCGCCGCCCGCGCCGACGACGCCGGCGAGGCGGACCAGTTCAGCCAGATTCATCCGAAGTTGCTCCAGGTGGGGCCGTGTTTGGCGCGGTCTTGTTCATGACTTCAACTGGCGTGGAGCAGCTGACGGGAAGGGATATTGATGCTCGCGGCGGCGAACTGCTTCGCGGTGGCATCCGTGATGAGGCCGGCAAACTCGCCCCAGCGGGCGACGCGGTGCGGCGTGGTGCGCCCGAGCTTGGTGGCGTCGAGGCAGAAGAAGGTGCGCGGCGTGCGTTCGCAGACGGTCTTCTGGAACGCGGCGATCTCGGGATGGGAATTGGTGACGCCGTCGGCGTCCATGCCTTCGCCGCCGAGCAGGGCGACGTCGAACTGCCAGTTCGAGAGTGCGCGCACGGCGTCGCCGCCGAGCAGGGCGGCCTGGCGGCGCAGGAACGTGCCGCCGAGAACGTGGAGATCGATGTCCTCGTGCGTGCCGAGCACGGTGGCGACGGAGAGGTTGTTGGTGACGAAAGTCAGGCCGGCGGCGGCACCGCGCTTGCGGCCGAGCGCGCGGGCGACGGCGAGGATGGTCGTGCCGGCGTCGAGGAAGACAGTGCCTTTGGCGGGCAGCAATGCGAGGGCGGCGAGGGCGATTTTCTCCTTCGGCCGGCGCGCGCGGTGCGAGCGCTGGGCGAGCGAGTCGAAGGAGGCGTTGTAGTCGGCGAGGGCGCCGCCGCGCGTGCGGGTGATGTGTCCCTCGCCGGCGATGACCGCCAAATCGCGGCGCGCGGTGGCTTCGGATATCTCCAAGCAGCGGCAGATTTCGGCCAACGGCAGGAAACCGTCGACGCGGATCAGTTCCCGCAGCCGCTCCCGGCGAGCATTGACGATGTCCATGGAGACGCGCACGGGAGGCAGGAGACTAAATTTATATGAGCGAACACAATCATAAATCCGGCGCCCACCAACCCACGCCCAGCGCTGCGCAATTCCTGCGAAGGTGCGGGCGGGCGGGTCGTCGGTCGCGCCGGGCTTGAATGGGACGCGGCGACCTGTTCCGATGGCCGTCCGATGCTCCCCGTTTTCGCGTTTCGCCCCGAGTCCCCGGCTATCCGCCGCGATTGATCATGACCTCCGCCTCCTCCTATCGTGGCCAGCGGGTGCTCATCACGGGCGGGCTCGGTTTCATCGGTGCGAACCTGGCCCGCACCTTGGTGGAGGCGGGCGCGCACGTCACGGTGATCGACAGTCTGGTGCCCGAGTATGGCGGCAATCGGCGCAATGTGGCCGGGATCGAGGACCGGTTGACAATTCACATCTCCGACGTGCGGGACCTGCACAGCCTGCCCGGTTTCGTGCGCGGACAGGACGTGCTATTCAACCTGGCCGGGCAGACCAGCCACATGGATTCGATGACGGATCCAGTCACCGATCTGGAGATCAACTGCGCGGCGCAGCTTTCGATTCTCGAGGCCTGCCGGCTGCACAACCCGGGCGTGCGGATCGTGTTCGCGAGCACGCGGCAGATTTACGGGCGGCCCGACTATTTGCCGGTCGACGAAGCGCACCCGCTGCGGCCGGTCGACGTGAACGGCATCAACAAACTGGCGGGCGAGCAGTATCACCTGCTGTATTCGCAGGTGCACGGCATTCGCAGCACGGTGTTGCGCCTGACGAATACGATCGGTCCGCGGATGCGGATCAAGGACGCGCGCCAGACCTTCGTGGGCGTGTGGATCAAGTCCGCGCTGCGGGGCGAGCCGTTCGAGGTGTGGGGCGGAGCGCAGCTGCGCGACTTCACCTATGTGGACGATGCGGTGGACGCGTTCCTCGTGACGGGCGCGCACGATGAAGCGATCAGTCAGGTCTACAATGTCGGTGGACTGGGAAAAGTTAGCCTGCGGGAGTTGGCCGACTTGCTGGTGGAACTTTGTCCGACCCGCGCGCGCTACCAAGTGCGCGAGTTTCCCGCCGATCGCCAGAAGATCGACATCGGCGACTACTACTCTTCGGGCGCGCTCATCGAGCGGCAGCTCGGTTGGAAGCCGCGCACCGATCTCCGGTCGGCCTTGCGGCTCACGCTCGGTTACTTCGAGCGCGAGCTGAGCCACTATCTCTGAGGAATATCCGCCGCGTTGCATGTCCGCTCGCCGGCGGACGTGACATGATCGTGTGTGGTGTTGTCACTCGGAGTTGCGGTCGTAGCCGCGAGGAAGAGCCGGGCGCGGCGCCTCTCTGCGACGTTTGCCGGTGCCGAGCGTAGCTCGCGCTGGCGGGAGCGCTATCAACGATGATGACAGAAATCCTGCGCGCGTGCAGCATCGCGGGCATCCTGCTCGGCTGCGTTTTCCAAGGACCCGTTCGAACTCGTGCTGCCGTGGAGCATTTCGCGACGGTGCCGATGGGGCACATGGTGCAGAATCCGCAACTTTCGATGGAGTCCGGTTCTCGGACGATCTCCCGCACACTCCGGCACCTAAGCGCGCTTGCAAAGTAGCCTGCGACCTCCGGGCGCGGGGCGTCTGAGACCCCGTCCGCGAATCGGTCGGGCTGCCTCGCGTCTTCCGAGCGAAAATATGAGTTTCTCCGAATGGCGCCAGGCGAGGCGCCGCCCGCGCCGAGATGCGTCTGGTGACGGTGGTGTTAGACGCCTTGGCGCGGGGTTGGCACCGTCGTGGCGAGCGCGGTGCGATTTTGCTCTCGTCGGCGGAGGCGGGCTGCGTTGACTCCGGCTCCGATGGCAAGCCCCAGTCCTTGGCCGCTCTGGTTCGAGCGCGGCGCGATTCACCAGGATTACCTCTGGTTTCTCGTGCTGCTGGGGTGGGGTTTTACCACGTTGCTGTGGTGGCGGCGGGCCTCGCGCGAGGCGGCGTGGACGTGGGTGCCGTGGGTCGCGGCGGCGGGCGCGCTCGGCGCCGCGGTGCAGTTCGGCATCTTCAACCCGCACCTCGATATTTTTCAAAGCCGGCTCAAGCCCGGCACGATTCGCGACTTCGTGCCGGCGGTCATCGATGTGGAGTTGCTCGGCGACTGGCTGCTCGCGGCGCTCGTGGCGGGGTGGACGATCGGTTGGAGCTGGTTGGCGCTGCGGAATCGCTCGCTCGGCGCTCACGCCGCGGTGGTGGCGGGGGTGGTCATAGCGGCGGGCGTGCACGTATCCGCGCCGCGGATCGGAGGCGCCGCGCTGTCCGTCGCCGTGCTCGGTCTGGCTTTTGCGCTCGCGCGCGGTCGCTCGCGGGCGGTGCGTGCGGCGATGCTGATCGCGGCGGCCGGTCCGTTGTGTTCCACGATCGGGCCGCTGGCGGGTGCGCTGGGAGAACTGCAGCGTGCCGGGCCGCCGACGGCGTTTGGCTTGGTGGCGGCGATTTATCAGTGCCTCGCGGCCGCCGTCGTGTTCCTCGTGTTGCGCCGCGAGCGACCGGACCGGTCGACGACGACCGACCGCGTCGGGTTGGGCTGGTGGCTGCTGGCGGCGGGTTGGTTGTTCGGCGGACTCTGGTTTGCGCAACAGGTCGGCCGGGACAACCGCCACGAGTTGCACCAGAACCGCCTGCGAGGCGCAGCTGCGCGGGCGCAAATCCTCAACGCCGACCTGCTCCAGCGCTGGTCGGATCCGCTGCCGCCGCTCTGGCAGCGTGAAACCGGCGACGGCGCGACCCGCGTGTTGCCGGAGGACCTCGAGGGTTTGAGCGCCTCGCTTTCCCGCCTCGTGGCGCGCGAGTTTCGCTACACTCCGTTCATCGAGCGGGTGCGCGTCATCGCGGTCAACAGCGGGTGGGTATTTGTGCTCGCGGATAGTCGCCGGCGGCTGCCCGAGGGCGTTGTGGAGGTGCTGCGCCGCGCCACGCCGCAGGACGAGGCGGACTGGAGAGAGGGTCGAAACCTGATCGAGACGTCCGCGGTGCCGGAGATCGGGCAGCCGTATTTTTGCCGGGCCGCCCTGCGCTCCGCGGACGGGCGGATGCTCGGGTGGTTGGAATTCGAGCAACGGGAGTTCTTCCAAAGCATCGAGCGCAAGTGGCGTTCGGGACCGCTGCTGGTGACGGCGCTGGGCCTTTTGCTGGGTGCCATGCTGGTGTTGCAGCGGCGCGTGGAGCGCGAGCGCGAGGCAGCCGAACGCGATGCGGTCGTGCAGGCGGAGGCGAGCCGCGTGAAGTCCGCCTTCCTCGCCACCGTCAGTCACGAGTTGCGCACGCCGCTGCAGAGCTTGCTCGGCTACGGTGAACTGCTGCGCGATCGCGTCGGCGGCGACGCCCAGGCGGCGGCCTGGATCGAGGCGATGCGCCAGCACGGGGAATTGATGACGCGGCTGGTGAACGACCTGATCGATCTCGGCGCAGTGGATGCCGGCACGCTCCGCCTGGCGTCGCGCACCGTCGCACCGAGCCAGCTGGTGTTGAGCGTGGTCGAGGGACTGCGTCCGCGCGCGGAGGCCAAGGGCCTGCGTCTGCAATGTGTGGTGGACGACACCGTGCCCGAGGCCGTGTGCATCGACGATGCGCGCTGGCGGCAGGTGGTTTTCAATCTCGTCGGCAATGCCGTGAAGTTCACCGATCGTGGCACGGTGAGCGTCCGTTTGGAGGCGGAGTCGCGGGGGGATGCGGTGGCCCTCGGGCTGACGGTCGCGGACACCGGCCCGGGCATCGCGCCCGAAGCGCAGGGGAAACTGTTCCAGGCCTTCACGCGGCTCGAGCGCACCGCGCACAAGGAGGGCGCCGGCATCGGCCTGGCGTTGAGTGCGGCGCTGTGCCGGGCGCTCGACGGCGGGTTGACGGTGGAGAGCGACGGGGCGAGCGGGACCGCTTTTCACGCGAAGGTCGTCGGGGCGAAGGCGGCGCGACCGGCGGAGGCGCCCGTGGGGGCGGCGCGCCCGCTCGTGGGTCGGCACGTTCTGGTGGTAGACGACAACACGCTGGTGCGCGAACTCTTCGCCGCGATGCTGACGGCGGCAGGGGCGCGTTGCACGATGGCGGCGTCCGTGGCCGCGGCGGTGCGCGCCGCAGAAGACCCTTCGGTCGAGGCGGCGGTGCTCGATCTCGCGCTCGGTGGCGAGTCGGGTCTGGATTTGGCGCGCGAGCTGCGCGGGCGCCGGCCGGAACTGCGTCTGGTCGGTGCCAGCGCGCATGCCGGTGCGGCGGAGCGCGAGGCGGCTTTGCGGGCGGGCTTCGACGTGTTTCTGACCAAGCCGGTCGCGCAGGAGGAATTGCTCGGGGCGCTGTCCGGGCGGACGGGTGCGACGGCGGCGACGCCGTTGCCGGCGTGGCAGGAGGAGT
Organism: Candidatus Didemnitutus sp.; assembly: GCA_019634575.1. Classification (NCBI taxonomy): domain Bacteria; kingdom Pseudomonadati; phylum Verrucomicrobiota; class Opitutia; order Opitutales; family Opitutaceae; genus Candidatus Didemnitutus; species Candidatus Didemnitutus sp. Next base: position 22,834 of record JAHCAY010000003.1, on the reverse strand, counting down.
TGGCGCGGCAGTTCCGGCTGGTGGCGGCGCAGAACCGTCTGACGCTGGCACAGGCGGTCGGGGCTCGCGAGTGGGGCGGGGTGCGCGGGGCCGCGCATTATCTCGCCAACAGCGCCGCGGCGGTGGGCGATGCGGCGTTGCGGGACGCGTGCGAGGCGACCGTGCGTGCCGCCGAACGGAAGGACGAGGCGGCGTTGCGCGCGGGCTGGGTGGCCGTCGAGGCCGCACTCCAGCGCTGGCTGCGTGCAGCCTGACGCGCTGTGCGCTTGTATTTTCCGCGCGCGTCGTTTCGTTCGGCGCGGCCATGCCAGCGCGCATTCTTCTCGTCGACGATCATCCTCTTTTTCGGGCCGGCGTCGCCGCAGTGTTGCGGACTGATCCGGGACTCGAGATCTGCGCGGAAGCGAACGACGGCATCACCGCACGGGAGGCGGCCGCGACACTGCGGCCCGACGTGGCGGTGGTCGACCTCGTGCTCGGCGGCGAGGACGGACTGAAGCTCGTGCGCGAGCTGCGGCGCGATGGCCCGGCCTTGCGGATCGTGGTGCTGACGATGCTCGACGAGGCGGTCTACCGGCCGAAAGCGCTCCAGGCCGGTGCCGATGCGTTCCTTTCAAAACGGGAGGGTCCGGGCCAGGTTGTCGCTGCGGTGCGGCGGCTGCTCGATTTTCCGGTGCCGTCGCGAACGTCGACGTCCAGCGGCGACCACGAGCTCGCGGAACTCAGCGAGCGTGAACTCCAGGTTTTCCGCGAGCTCGGCCACGGGCATACGACGCAGGAGGTGGCCGCCAAACTCGGAGTGAGCGTCAAGACGATCGAGACCCACCGGGAATCGATCAAGCAGAAGCTCGGCCTGCCGCACGCCAACGCGCTGATCGCGCGGGCGGCGATCTGGGTGCGCGAACAGGGTCTTTCCCGCTAGGGCCTGTCGGCTCGGATCACACCGGCGTTTTTCCCGGCTGCGCAAAAATCAGGGATGCCCCGACCCGCGGTCGCTTGAGCGACGGCGGAGCGTGGCAAGGCTGGAGCCATGGTTGCCCGCTCCTTCCACGCTGCGCGCGGCGTGCTCGCTTTTGTCGGGATTCGCGCGTTGTTGACCCTCACGTTCGCGGCGACGGTCGCGCTGTCGGTCGCGCCTGCGGCGGATCTCGATTCGACGTTCGATCCGGACGCGCGGACCTTCGGCCTCGGTTTCGCCGTCGCGACCCAGCCGGACGGCAAGGTGCTCGCCGGCGGTCTCTTCAGTCGCGCCGACCGCGGGGAGGCGGCCAATCTCGCGCGCTTCAACGCCGACGGCACCATCGATCCGACGTTCAACGTCGGCGCGTCGCTCAATGGCACCGTGCGCTGCATCGCCGTGCAGAGCGACGGCAAGATCGTCATCGGCGGCGTGTTCACCGCCTATGGCGCGACGTCGCGCAACTCCATCGCGCGACTCAATGCCGACGGCTCGCTCGACACGACCTTCAACCCCGGCACGGGTTTCAACGGCGAGGTCATCGGACTCGCGCTCCAAAGCGATGGCAAGGTCGTCGCCGTGGGCGCGTTCACGAGCTTCAACGGCAACACGCGCAACCGCGTCGCGCGCCTCACGACGGCGGGCGCGCTCGACACGACGTTCGCTCCGACGACCGGTGCGAACGACATCGTCTGGGACGTCGCGCTCCAGGCCAACGGCCAGGCGATCATCGTGGGCCGTTTCACCACCTACAACGGCACCGCGCGCAACCGCATTGCGCGCCTCACCGCGGCGGGCGCGCTCGACACGGCGTTCAATCCCGGCACGGGTGCCAATTCCGACATCGTGGCCATCGCGATCGACAGCGCCGGCCGCCCGGTGATCGGCGGGTTCTTCTCCACCTTCAACGGCACGGCGCGCCAGTGCCTCGCCCGGCTCACGACCGCGGGCGCGCTGGACTCGACCTTCGGCGCCACCGCGGTGTTCTCGTCCACCTACGACACGATCAGCGATCTCAAGCTCGACAGCGCGGAGCGCATCCTCGTCGCGGGCGATTTCGCGCCCGCCTACCAATACAACTACAACCCGGCCGCGCCCGGCCTCGTGCGCGTGAGCGGCGACGGCAACACGATTGACGAGAGCTTCTTCGTGCCGGAGGCAGCATGGCAGTTCAACCGCCCGGGCATGTCCTTCCGCCGCATCCAGAGCATCGCCGTCACGCCGGACGACGGCGTGCTCGCCGCCGGTGGCATGTTCGACACCGTCTCCGGCCAGGCCGGTCTCCTGCGTGTGACGAACACCGGTGCGCGCGACGCCACCTTTAACAGCCGCGCCGGCCTCTGGTTTCCGCCCTACATCAACGCCGTGCGGCCCGGCCTCGGCGGCAAGTTCTACGTCGCGGGCCTCTTCGACTGGATCGGCGGCACACGGCGCGTCGACCTCGCGCGTTACCTGCCGAATGCGAAGATCGACTCCAGTTTCGCCGCCTACGACGGCAACTACACCGACAACCAGATCACCGAGGTGCTCGAACTGCCCAACGGCAACGTCTGGGCGTTCGGCCCCTTCACGAAGCTCGGCTCGCAAACGCGGAGCGGCGCGGCGCTCTTCGACGCGAACGGCAACCTCAGCTACGCCTCGCCGCTGCTCGCGATCACCGGCGGCAATGTCGTGCGCGCGCTCGCGACCGCGTCGGGCGACCTCGCGCTTGCCGGCACGTTCACGCAGGTCAACGCCACCGCGCGCGCTGGCGTCGCCCGCGTGACGGCCGCCGGCGCGCTCGACACCGCCTTCGCGCCCGGCACCGGCCCGGCGGGCGGCACCATCGCCGACGCCGCGCTCGATGCCTCCGGTCGCCTCATCGTGGGCGGCGCATTCACGAGTTTCAGCGGCACCGCCGAAGCGAATCTCGTGCGCCTGTCCACCGCGGGCGCGGTCGACACCGCCTTTGCCGCCAACACGGACGTCAGCGCTGCGGTGAACAGCGTGCAGGTGCAGACCGACGGAAAGATTCTCCTCGGCGGCATCTTCGCCAACTCCGGCGGCTACGTCTTCAACGGCACCACGCTCCTCAACGCCGACGGCACGCCGGACCTTACTTTCAATCCGTATCCCGGCGCCAACAGTTACGTCTACCGCGCGCGCCGCGCCGCCGACGGCACCGTGCTCGTGGCCGGCGCGTTCAACGCGATGCAGGATCAGCCGCGTCCGATGCTGGCGCGACTCACCGCGAACGGCCCCGTCGATTCGCTCTTCGCCGCCGACACGGTCGCGGGCGGCTATCCGTCGGATTTTCTCGAGCTGCCGGACGGAAAAATCCTCGTGCGCGGCACTTTCACGGCCATCGACGGCGCAACGCGCCATGGCCTCGCGCGTTTTCATTCCGCGCCCGTGCGTCGCGGCGGACTCGAATCCGCGATGAACGCCGCCGCGCTCGCCAGCGGCACCGTCAGCGCCGTGGTTCCGCTCGCCGACGGACGCTTCGTCGTGGCGGGCGATTTCACGACCTTTTCCGGCACCGCGCGGCTGCGCGTCGCGGCGATCGATGTCTATGGCCAGATCGATCCGACCTTCGCCTACACCAACGGCTGCAACGGCGCGGTGCTCGGCGGCGCGCTCGACGCCAACGGCAAAATCCTGCTCTGGGGCAGCTTCACGAGCTACAACGGCACGTCCGCTCCGGGCCTCGTGCGGCTCAATGCGGATGGCTCCGTCGATGCGACGTTCGCCGCGCCGGTGTTCAACGCCGCGGTCAACGCCGTGCTGCTCCAGCCCGACGGTCGCCTGCTCGTCGGTGGCGGGTTCAGTTTTGCCGGCGCCACACCGGCCGGCGGCCTCGTCCGGCTGCAAGCGGGTGGGGCAGTGGACTCCGCGTTCAACGCCGGCTCGGGCGCCAACGGTGCGATTCTCGCGCTGGCCCGCGCCAGCGACGGGAGTGTTTTCGCCGGCGGCGCGTTCACGAGCTTCGCCGGCTCGGCCGCGCCCGGAGTCGTGAAACTCAACGCGACTGGCGCGCGGGCCAGCGGTTTCGACCTCGGCGCCGGCAACGCCGATTCCTCCAAACCCGTGCGCGCGCTCGCGGTCGTGAGCGGCGACAAGCTGCTCGTGGGCGGCTCGTTCACCGCCTGGGCCGGCGCCAGCGTCGGTGGTCTGGTCCGCCTCAACGCCGACGGCTCGCGCGACAGCGCCTTTCTGGGCGGCCTCGGCGCCGACGGCGCCGTGCACGCCTTCGCCGCGCTCGCGGATGGCCGGCTCTACGTCGGCGGTGCGTTCACGACGCTCGGCGGTGGCGAGCGGCGCGGCCTGCTCCGTCTTGCGGCGAACGGCACGATCGATCCGGTCTTCGATGTGGGCACGGGCTTCTCCGGCGAAGTGCGCGCGCTGGCCGTGGTCGCCGATGGCCGTGTCGCCGCGGGCGGCACGTTCACCGCCTACGGCGGCGTGGCGCGCAATCGCCTCGCCGTGCTCTTCGGCGGCGACAGCCCGAGCTACACATTGCCGGGCGACCAGATTTTCGTGGCGGACGTGAACCCGGGCAACCCGTTCTCGGTCGGCTACGGCGACGCGATTTCCGGACTCCGTTATCAATGGTATCGCGACGGCGTGCTCATTCCGGGCGCCACCGGCGCGAGTTATGCGGTCGCCTCCGCGGGCCTCGGCGACATGGGCCTCTACACGCTCACGTTTTCCAACGGCTCCGGCGAATACAGCACGCAAGGCTGGCGCGTGACGGTGAAGCTTGCACCGGTCATCTCGGGCGCGCCGCTCGCGCAGGCGGTCGGTTACGGTGCGAGCGCGACGTTCACCGTCGGCGCGGCAGGGCCCGGCCCGTTCACCTACCAATGGTATCGCAACGGTGTCGCGATCACCGACGCCACGGGGAGCAGCTACACACTCGCCAACGTCGGCGACACCGATTTCGGCGCGACGTTCTTCGTGCGCATCACCAACACCTACGGCTCGACCGACTCGACGCCGGTCACACTCACCTTCGACACCGCGGCCGTGCCCGGTGCGCTGACGCTGCCGTTCACGGGCGCGTCTACCTTGAATGGTTCCGTGCAAGCCGTCGTCCGCACCGCGGGAGGACAATACTACGTCGGCGGCAGCGGTCTTTTGCGGCGTTTGAATGCCGACGGCACGGTCGACAGCACCTTTGCGCCGACCCTCACGCAGCTCACGGCCACCGCGCTCGCGTTGCAGTCGGACGGCAAGCTGATCGTCGCCGGCAGCATGGTCACGAACGGCGTGACCTACGGCCTTGTGCGCCTGCTTTCGAGCGGTGCGGTCGATCCGACCTTCGCGCCCGTGACCGTCGTCCAATCCAGCGCCAGCTACGCGACCCAGATTGCCGCGCTCGCGCTGCAGTCCGACGGCAAAATTCTGCTCGGCGGCTACTTTGACACCGTGGCGGGCACGACGCGGCGCTACCTCGCGCGCCTCAATACCAACGGCAGCGTCGACACCACGCTCGCGCCGACGAGCGATGCCACGGGTCCGAACGACGTGGTCAGCCGCATCGTCGTCCAGGGGACGAACGTGATCATCGCCGGCGCCTTCACCGCGTATCGCGGCGCGGCGGCGAATCGCCTCGCGCGTTTCATCGGCGGCACCGGTGCCAACGACACGACGTTCGCTGGCGGCACGCGCGCCGACGGCACGATTCTCGGCCTCGTCGCGCAGACCGACGGCAAGCTGATCGTCCATGGCAATTTCACCGCCTACAACGGCACGACGCGCAACAAGCTCGCGCGCCTCAACGCCGACGGTTCGCTCGACACGGCGTTCGATCCCGGCAGCGGCCCCGCGGTGCGCGCGTATTACGACAGCCCGTCGATCGTCGCCGCGGTGCCGAGCGACAACGGCACGGTGATCGTGCTCGGCCTGTTCGACTCGTTCTCCGGCTGGCCGGTGGAGAGGTCGGTGCGCCTCACCTCCACCGGCGCGATCGATACGCAATGGGCGAGTCCGAACGCGGGCAGTTCCAGCTTCTCCGCGCTCTTCGCGCTCGGCGACGGCTCCTTGTTCGTCTCCGGCAGCGTCATGCTCAGCAACGGCTCCTATGCGGGTTTCGCGCGCCTGCTCAGCGGCTCGTATCCGCCGCAGGCGCCCGCCATCGCGCGCGCCCCGGTGGCGCCCGGGAGCGGGGTCGCGGCCGGCACGCGTGTCGAACTCAGCGCCCTCGCCAGCGGCCGGGGCACGCTCGCCTTCCAATGGTATCGCGGCGCGACGGCGCTGACGAACAGCACCACCGTGACCGGCGCGACGTCCCCCGTGCTCACCTTGCGCAGCATCCGCGCCGACGAGGCCGGCGCCTACAAACTCCGGGTCACCTCCTCGACCAACGGCAGCGTGGAGACCACGCCGGTCAGTCTCACGGTCGACCCCGAGCTCGGCGGACCCGGCAGCCTCGATCTCACCTGGGCCGCCGACCCGCTGCCGCGCGATGCGACGGTGTTCGGGTTTGCCGCCGACGGCAGCGCGATCGCGTCGTTCTACGACAACTACAACAATCCCTCGCGCAGCTACCTTCGCAAATACGACGCCAACGGCGTGCTGCAGCCCGCCGCGACGTTCGCTTCCGGCGCCGGCTTCACGGGCTTCGTGCGCACGCTGCTCGTGCAATCCGACGGCAAGGTGATCGCGATCGGCGCGTTCGACGACGCATTCGGCGTCACCGCGCGCAACTACATCGCGCGCGTGAATGCCAACGGCACCTACGATTCCGCCTACACGCCCACGCCGGACAACCAGATCCTCGACGCCGTTCTCCAGTCGGACGGCAAACTGATCGTCGCCGGCTATTTTGCCACTGTCACCGGCACCAGCCGCGCCGGTGTCGCGCGGCTGACGACGGCCGGCGCGGTCGACACGACGTTCGTGCCCGGCGCCCACGGCCTCACGGGCATCCGCTTCGTGCGGCTCGCGACCGACACCGCCAATCTCGGCAAGGTCTACATCGTCGGCTACAACTCGACGACGAACGTCGAGGAAATCGTGCGCCTCACCGCCGCCGGCGCGATCGACGGCACGTTCACGCGCGCCAGCTTCGCGAGCGGCAGTGTCAGCGGCCTGGCGCTGGACAGCGCAGGTCGGCTTCTGCTCGTCGGCAGCTTTACCAGCATCTCCGGGCAGCCGCGGAAGACGATCGCCCGCCTCACGACCACGGGCGCGCTCGATCCGACGTTCGGCATCACGCGCTCCGCGGGAGCATCGGCGTCGCCGAGCTCCCTCGCCATCGGCGCCGACGGCTACATCTACCTTTCGCTGGACACCGGCGCGTCTGCGACCTTCGACGGTTTCCCGACCGGCCCGATCGTGCGCGTCGATGCCACCGCCGGCCAGTTCGACGTGAATTTTCCCGGCAGCGGCAGACTTCGCGTGGACAACCTGAGCGAGAGCCGGCTGACCTGGGTCGGTGCGAAGCTCGCCCTCACCGGCTTCATCAGCGGCGCGCCGCGCTCGGGCTATGTGCGTTTGAATGTCACCGGCGGCCCGACCGGCGCGCCCGTGCTCGCCGATAGCAGCGGCAACCGCACGATCGGCGACGGCACCACGCTCACCCTTTTCGCCCGCTTCGCCGGTGCGGGACCGCTCACCTACGTCTGGCGGCGCGATGGCGCGGTGCTCGCAGGCGCGACCGGTCCGCAGCTGATCGTCACCGGCGCCTCGTCGGCCGATGCCGGCACTTACACTGTCACCGCGACCAACGCCAGCGGTTCGGCCACGGCCACGATGAACGTCTCGTTCTTCGCCGCCGATCCGCTCGCCCCGGTGGGCGGCATCACACTCGCATCGAACTTCAACGGCGGCGTGGGTGCACTGTCTCGCGTGGCCGACGGCAGCGTGCTCGCCGGCGGCACTTTCACGACGGTCGACGGCGTCCCGCGCCGCGGGCTCGCGCGCTTCACCTCCGCGGGCGTGCTCGACACCGCCTTCAACAATGCCCTGCCGTTCTCCACGACCGCCGGCGTCAGCGTGAACGCGACGCTCATCGAGCCTGACGGCCGCATCCTCGTGCTCGGCAATCTCGGCCTGAGCGACGGCAGCACGGCTTACCTCGTCCGGCTCAACAGCAACGGGTCGCTCGCGAGCGTGCTGCTCAACAGCACCAACACCACCGGCGGATCGCCCGTCCGCATGGCGCGCCAGAGCGACGGGCAGATCGTGCTCTTCGGCAGCTTCACCACCATCGCCGGTGTCGCGCGCAGCAAGCTCGCGCGGATCAGCGTCGCCGGCGTGCTCGACTCGACCTTCGCTCCGACCGGTCTCGATGCGACGGAGTATACCGACATCGTCCTCGTCGGCGGCGACCGCATCCTGCTGGCCGGCAACTTCACGCGCGTCGGCGCGACGAACGTCGCGACCCGTCTCGTCCGGTTGACGTCCAACGGTGCGCTCGATCCGACGTTCACCGCGCCGGCGTTCGCGAATACGCCCACCGGCATCTACCTCGCGGGCGACGGGCGCATCTTCCTGACCGGCCAGAACGGCTTCGTGCTCGGCGAAAATTCCATCGTCGTGCAGCTCACCTCCGGCGGCGCGGTGGATCGCAATTTCAGTCTCAGCCTCAATGCCACCGCGCGGGACTTGGCCGAGGACGCCGCGGGGCGCCTCTACCTGCTGACCACGTCGCAACTGCTCCGCCTGACGCGCAACGGCGGCATCGACCGCGCCGTCACCGTGCAGAGCAATCCGCAGGCGTTGCTGGGGGCGGGCGATCGGCTGCTCGTCGCGGGCGGCAATGGCCTGACTGCGATCGGCGGCGTGAGCGTGTTCGGTCTTTCCTATACGAATGCGGGCGACACCGATGCGCTCGCCTTGCTCACGCCGCTGCCCGATGCGCTCACGGTTGCGCAGGGCGGGGTGCTCGCGTTGCGCCCTGCCTTCCGCGGTGGCGACGGTGCGACGACCTACCAATGGTTCCGCGATGGCAATGCGATCGACGGTGCCACGGGACCGTCACTGGTCATTGCCAATGCCTCCACGACGGACGCCGGTGCTTACCGCGTCACAGCCACGCGCGGCTCGGACGTGCTCACGGCCGGACCGACGCAGGTCACAGTGCGAACGAACAACGCCCGCCCCGGCGAAGTCGACCTCGCCTGGGGTGCCGGACTCTCGGTCGTGGGCGGAGCGCGGCCCTACAGCGACGCGGCCAACAACATCTATCTCGTCGGCAATGTGCAGCTCGGCGCCGCCGCGGCCCGGCCGCTCGTGGCGCTTGCCCCGGATGGCACGGCGCGCGGCGACTTCACGCTCTCGGCGCAGGTCACCGGCGTCGCCGCGGGCCTGCGTTTCCAGAGCGATGGCAAGCTGCTGCTGTTCGGCGGCACCGTGGGCGTCGACGGAGTCTCGCGCGTCGTGCGCCTCAACGTCGACGGCTCGGTCGACCCGACGTTCGGCGTCATCGGCGCGAGCAACGATGTGATCCCGCTCGATGACGGGCGCATTCTCGTAAGCGCCGGCAGCGGGCTCCAACGCTACAGCGCGGCCGGCGTGCTCGACGGCTCGTTCGATGTCGGGGCCTTCGCGTCGGGCAGTTTCCATGTCGCTCCCGACGGCAAGCGCTGGCTGGTCGGCTCCCTCAACGACTCCGTCGGCAACAACCATTGGCTCGCGCGGCTCAATGCCGACGGCACCATCGACCCGACCTTCGTCGGACCGATCCTGCGTTCGAGCGAATTCATCAACGGCTTTGTCGGCGCGGCCGATGGCAGCCTGTTCGTCATTCTGAATTGGAGCAATTCGAGCCAGAGCGGCTACGGGTCCGACTATCGCCGGATCGTGCGCGTGCGGCCCGACGGAACGATCGACGCGAACTTTACCCCAGGCGTGTTCGCGTTTGCTTCGGGCAGCGCCTCCTACTCCGAGATGGCCGTCGACGCCGCGGGCCGGCTCATCGTGGTCGGCGTGTTCTCGAGTTACGACGGTCTCCCGCGCAACGGCATCGTGCGCCTGCTCGCGGACGGTGCGCCCGATCCGTCCTTCGCCAATCTCCCGGCTACCACGGCGGTGAGCTCCAACACCGTGCCGCAACGGGTCACGGTGCAGCCCTCCGGCCGCATTCTGGTGAGCAACAGCAGTGGAGCCGCCCTCGGAGGCGTCACGGACCGCCTCGGCCTCTTCGCCCTCGTCGGCACGGAACTGCCCTCGTCCGTGGCGCCCGAAATCACCGGCACGTTCGCGGACCTTTCGCTTTCGCCTTACGGCATCCTTTCGCTCGCGGCGCCGGTCCTCGCGCCGGCGAACGCGACCTTCCAGTGGTTCAAGGACGGCGACGCGATCGTTGGCGCCACGGCATCGCGCTACCGCCTCAGCGGCGCGCCGTCGAGCGCCGCGGGGGATTACACCGTGCGGGTCACGACCACGGGCGGCACGGTGCAAACGACGCCGGTGACCGTGAGCGTCCCGCCGACGGACTACAGCGGCGCACTCAGTGCGTTGAACGCCGTCACGCGCATCGACACGCCGGCGTTGTTCGGTGTGCGGCAGCCCGACGGTCGGGCGCTGGTCGTCTCGATTGGCTCCTCGGTTAACGGCAGCGCGAATTACGAACTGTTCCGGCTGAACGCCGACGGCACCTTCGCGGGTGGACTTCCCACGGTGATCACGGGCTCGAATTCCTCCCCCGTGGTGTCGTGCGCGCTCGTCGACGCGCAGGGCCGCATTTATCTCGGTGGTCAGTTCACCAAGGTCAACGGCGTCACGCGCAACCGCGTCGTCCGCCTGCTCGCCGACGGCACCGTCGATCCGGTCTGGGACCCCGGCACCGGCCCGAATTCCACCGTGACTTCGCTCGCGCTCACCTCCGACGGCAGACTGGTCATCGGCGGTTCGTTCAGCCAGGTGGCCGGCGTCGCGCGCCAATATCTCGCGCGTCTCACCGCGGCGGGCGCGCTCGACACCACGTTCCTCGTCGGCACCGGCCTCAACAACCCGAACCCGACGCTGCTCATGTCGCCGGACGATCGCGTGATCGTCGGCGGAGCGTTCACCACTTACAACGGCCTGACCGCCACGCGCCTGATCCGGCTCGATGCCAGCGGCGCCCTCGATGCCACGTTCGCGCCGGCGCCGAATTCGACGGTGAACTTCATCAGCGCCGCCACCGACGGGCGCCTGCTCATCGGCGGCAACTTCACCCAAGTCGGCGGCGTCGCCCGCACCGGACTCGCCTGGCTCGGCGCCGACGGAGCGCTGCTGCCCGCGACCGCGAATCTCACCACCGGCTACACGAGCGCCCTGGCGTTGCCCGACGACAGTATCGTCGCGAGCACGCCCAATGGCCTCTATCGCTTCCGCGCCGACGGCACGGCGGACACGCTCTTCAACAATGCCAACGGTTACCGCGGCCAATTCTACCGCGGCTACGCGACGACCGCGACCTCGAGCCGGGCGGCACCCCTCCTTGCCAACGGCAATCAGATCCTGCTCGTCGGCGACATCGGACGCATCGGGGGCGCAGTCAACAGCGCCACGTCCAACATCCGCCACGCCGCCGTGTGGATCCAATATACCGACGCGCTCACGCCGGTCATCGGCACGGCGCCAGCCGACGCTGAATTGCCCGAAGGCGGCAGCATCACCTGGAGCGTCGCCGCGAGCACGCCCACCGGCGTGCTCACCTATGCGTGGACGAAGGTTTCCGATCCGACGACCATCCTGAGCACAACGGCGGCGCTCGCCCGCACGAACGTGAAGCCGGCCGATGCGGGCCAATACCGCATCGTCGTCGCCAACGGCGAGGGATACGCCGAGGCGTTTGTGAATCTCTCCGTCCGTTCGGCCGCGCTACCCCGCGCCGGCTCGGTGCGCCTCGGCTTCAACGCCACCGCCACGGGCACCGACGTGCGCGACCTCGTGGCCGCCGCGAATGGAAATTGGTGGACGATCACGTCGACGCGCCTCCTTCGGCTGTTGCCCGACGGTTCCGCAGACTCGAGTTTCGCGGCACTGGAAGTGAACAGCGGCGGTTCGTTGACGGGGCTCCATCCGTTGCCCGACGGCCGGCTCTACGCCTGGGGCACCTTCTCCACGCTCGCCGGACAGGCCGTGAAGCGACTCGTCCGTCTCACCGCTGACGGCGCGCTCGATCCGACGTTCAACGCCGACCTGCCGTCCAACGCCGTGATCAGCGACGTCGCCGAGCTCGGCGATGGCCGGATCTACGTCGGCGGCAATTTCACCGTCGATATCGCCGGCAGCTCCGCGCGGAACCTCGTTCGCCTCGCTTCGACCGGAGCCATCGATCCGACCTTCGACCCCGCGGGCGGCCTCGACGCCACGCCGATGGCGGTGCGCGCGCTGGCGGACGGACGGGTGCTCGTGGCGGGCCCATTCACGACGGCGGGCGGCGCCTCCCGGCGCGGCGTCGTGCGCTTCCTCTCCACCGGTCCACTCGATACCGGGTTCAACAACCTGAACGTGGCTAACGTCTACCAGCTCCTCGTCTACCCGGACGGCCGGCTGCTCATCGCCGGACAATTCACGACCGTGGACGGCGTGGCCCGGGCCGGCGTCGCGCGGCTCACCGCCGACGGGGTCGTCGACCCGACGTTCACGCTCGGCGCGACGGCCAATTTCAACAGCACGATCGTGCCGATCGTGCTGCGGCCCGACGGACGCATCGTGATCGCGGGCAGTTTCACCGAGAGTGCCGGCACGCGTTCGCGTGTGCTGCAGTTCGGACCCGACGGTGTGCTCGATCCGACCTACGACGGCACACGCTCGTTCACCAGCACCGCGGGCGGCATCTCGAGCACTTCCTTCCGTGACCTCGCGTTGCTCCCGACCGGACACCTGATCGTGGTTGGCAGTTTCAGCTTCCTCGATGACGGCATCAGCCGCGCCGGCCTCGCCTCGCTGCAAGGCACGCCCCTCGCTCCGGAAATCACCGCCGACACGATCGCCAGCGCCACCCTCAGCGCGGGCGGCACGATCAACCTCAGCGTCACGGCCAGCGGCGCGCCGACACTCGGTTATCAGTGGCGGCACAACACCAGCGCCATCGACGGCGCCACCTCCCCGACCTTCACGAAAGCCAATGTCACGGCCGAAGACGCGGGCACCTACGATGTCGTCGTGACCAACTCCTACGGCACCGCCACTTCGCGCAGCGCCGTGATCGCTCTCACGCAGGAAGCGCAGACGATCACGTTCGCCGCGCTGTCCGACGTTCCGTTCAGCGCCACGCCGCTCACGCTCGAGGCGACGGCCAGTTCCGGCCTCACGGTCGTGTTCAGCGTCGTCTCCGGCTCCGCCAGCGTCGCGGGCAACCAGCTGACTCTGCTCGGCACCGGCGCGATCACGATTCGCGCCACCCAGCCGGGCAACGGCGGCTATCTCGCGGCCGCGCCCGTCGAACGCACATTCAACGTCACGGCGAATTTCGCATCGTGGCTCGTGGATAATTTCACCCCGACCGAAATCGCCGACCCGACGCAGACCGGACCGAACGCGGACTACGACCATGACGGACTCTCAAACCTCGTCGAATACGCGCTCGGCCTGAATCCGAAGGCCGCCAGTCCGGCGGGCGCGCCAGCGCTCACGCTCGAGAACGGCCAATGGACGCTGACCTACACGCGTCCGGCGAACCGGACGGACGTGACCTACGCCGTGCAATTCTCGACCAATCTCACCAGTTGGTCGGCCACGGGCGTGACGCACACGCTGGTCTCGACCGTCGGTGGCGTGGCCACCTGGCGCGCGACCTACCCGGCCACCGCGGCCCCGCACTGCTTCCTCCGTCTCATGGTGACACGATAGCCTTCGCCTCGGAGAAAACTGAGCGCTCTCCGCGATTGTGCTGAGTGAATTCGAGTATAGTCAGTCAAATCGGTGAGTCCGAAGCACCGGCAGCGCATTGCGCAAGTGCATGCGATATTTCCCCGATGTGACGCCCTTCGACGAGGACGCGGCTTCATGCGCGGGTAGTGTTCGTGCCTACTTAGTGATGCTTTAGCCCAATGCTCAGCTTATCGGTCACTACAATAGGCTGCTCGCCAATCAGGCGAGCACACCCGGCGTGTGCATCGGTCCGGTAACCTCGACGAATTCGGCCGTGTGCCTAGCTTGATCGTGAGAAATGGTAGCCATCCAACGGCACCGACGCGCGGCGATGCAAATCGAAGCCCAATATGCGTTGCCGGACTAAATCGGAGTTCGTGCAGGGGAGCATTGCCGACAAAACATGCGCTGCGTTCAAGCGCAGCCCTTGTATGCCACGGGAAACGCAGCAGGAAGGGGCTTTGCGGAGTGAGTATCGGCCATTGGCTAGGCGCGCCAAACAGTAGGACTGCTCGTTAAGATTAGGATTCGTTGGGGGATTTCACTTGAATCTTTCTGGCTGATTGAATCTCTAGCGCCCCTCCACGGGGCAAGGGCCGCCCTTTCACGGAGCATTTCCTTATGAAAAGTGCTTTGGCCCTGTATCTCGGTCTTTCCCTGTCGGCGCCGGTTTTCGGTCAGATTGCCCAAGTGCGGCATGCGCCATCGCTGAACGGCACCGTCGAAGGCTCTGTGCAGCAGATGCTCCCGGAGGCGGTGACTTTGAACGGCGGAGCCAAGGTCACTCTCGATCTCCTCGTGCCCGGCGCGCCGTCCGTGCGACTCAACGGTCAACCTAGCTACGGCGGCACGCTCGATGGCACCGGCGCGGCGACGCCGACGAATTACCAGATCACGCTCAACGGCAACGCCACGCTTCGCCACGTCGTTCGGCGCACCAACGCCGTCACGCTCCCCTCAGTGGCTGCGGTGCCTGCTCCGAGTGGCACGACATCGGTCACCGTCAACTCCTCCGGCACGAGCATCAACTGGAGCGGCCTGCGCAATCTCACCCTGAATGGCGGGGTGGGGCAGTTCACCGTCCCTGCCGGCACCTACGGCGACTTCACCGCGAATGGCAGCGGCGGCTTCACGCTCGGCATCGCTGGGGCCACGACGCCGTCGATCTATAACTTTCAACATCTGAACCTCAACGGCAGCACCCGATTCGACGTTGTCGGTCCGGTCATCGTCAATCTCGCGAACGGATTTTCCGCCAACGGCAATCTCGGGGCCGCCGGCCAGCCCGGGTGGCTGACGATGAACATCGCGTCCGGCGGACTGACCTTGAACGGCGGCGTGAATTTTCACGGCAACGTCCTCGCACCAAACGGCACCGTGCTCGTCAATGGCAATAGCGTGCTGGTCGGCGGAGTCATTTGCGATCGTCTCACGGTCAACGGGGGCGGCGTGCTGCGTCTCCAGTCGACGCAGACTCCGAACGAGCCGCCGACCGTTGCGATTTCCTCGCCAGCAGCGGGCGCATCGTTCGATGCTCCGGCGTCTTTCGTCCTGAGTGCGATCGCTTCGGATGCC
Organism: Candidatus Didemnitutus sp.; assembly: GCA_019634575.1. Lineage (NCBI taxonomy): Bacteria > Pseudomonadati > Verrucomicrobiota > Opitutia > Opitutales > Opitutaceae > Candidatus Didemnitutus > Candidatus Didemnitutus sp. Next base: position 7,509 of record JAHCAY010000003.1, on the reverse strand, counting down.
GACGGCACGATCACGAAGGTGGAATTCTTCCAAGACGCCGTGAAAATCGGGGAGGATCTGGCGGCGCCGTTCGCGGTCAACGTTTCCCATCTCGGTGCCGGCAGCTATTCCTTTTCCGCGCGCGCGACCGACAATGCAGGCGCGTCAGTCAGCTCCGCTTCGGTCGCCATCACCGTCGCGACACCGAATGTCCCGCCAACCGTTGCGCTGACCAGTCCCGTCGAAGGGAGCACGTTCGCGGCGCCCGCGGCGATCACGCTTAACGCGACCGCCGCTGACAGCGACGGCACGGTGGCGAAGGTGGAGTTTTTCCAGGATGGAGCGAAGATCGGCGAGAGCACCGCGGCGCCTTTCAGCGCACTCAGTCCGACACTGGCGGTCGGCAACTACGTCTTCACCGCGGCGGCCACGGACAATAACGGTGCCACCACCACCTCGGCGCCGGTCGCCGTCACGGTCATCCCTGCCAACGTTGCGCCGGTCGTCGCACTGATCTCTCCGGCGGATGGCAGCACCTTCGATGTGCCGGGAGCGTTCACCCTCCAGGCGTCCGCGTCGGACAGCGACGGCAGCGTGGTGAAGGTGGAATTCTTCCGTGACGCCACGAAGATCGGCGAGGCGCTCGCGGCGCCCTATGCGCTCGCGCTCAGCGGTCTCCCCGCGGGCACCTACAACTTCCTTGCGCGGGCGACCGACGATCGCGGATCGGCCACGGACTCAGTGGGCATTACGGTGACGGTCGCGCTCATCAATGACGCGCCGACGGCTACGCCGCAGTCCGTGGTCACGCCGGAGGATACGCCGATCGCGGTGACTCTCGCCGGCGTCGACCCGGAGAGCGACCCGCTGACGTTCGCGGTCACGGTGCCTCCGCAGCACGGCACGTTGGGCGGCGTGGCGCCCAACCTCACTTACACGCCGGCACCCGACTATGCGGGGCCGGATTCCTTCGCGTTCACGGTTTCCGATGGGGCGCTCACTTCGGCTCCCGCCACGATTTCGCTCACGGTTGACCCCGTGAACGACCGTCCCGTGGCGACGCCAAGGGACATCACGCTGGCCGAGGACACATCGGCTGCGGTGGTGCTCGCCGGAGCCGACGCGGAAGGCTCACCGCTTTCGTTTATCGTTCAGACGCAGCCGCAGCACGGCACGCTCACCGGTTCGGCCCCGAATCTCACTTACACGCCCGCGTCGAACTACTTCGGCACGGACGCGTTTACCTACGCGGTTTCCGATGGATCACTCACATCGGTTTCGGCGACGGTCACCCTGCACGTGGATCCGGTCAACGACGCGCCTGTGGCGCAGTCCGCGAGCTACACCTTGCATGCAGGGGCGCCGCTGCCGCTCGTTCTGTCCGGCACCGATGTGGACGGCGACGCCCTCGCGTTTGGCGTCACGCATCTGCCGCAACACGGCACGCTTTCCGGCACCGCTCCGAATCTCGTCTACACCCCGACTGCGGGCTACGCGGGACCCGACAGCTTCGGATTCACCGTGGCGGACCTCGGCACGACGTCGGCTGAAGCCACAATTTCGCTGACGGTCGCGAACAACGCTCCGGTTGCGCAAGGCCAGACCATCCTCGCCAGCGAAGACACCCCGAAGCCCCTCGTGCTGACCGCGCAGGATGCGGACGGAGATGCGCTGACCTACGAAATCACTGTGCCACCGGTGCACGGCACGCTCAGCGGCACGGCTCCGAATCTCACCTACACGCCGGCGCCCGATTACCACGGCGCGGACGAGTTCGCGTTTCGCGCGAGCGACGGCGTGGCCGCCTCGCCCGAAGCACTGGTGGCGATCACGGTCGAGTCGTTGAACGACGCACCGATTGCCTTGTCGTTTTCGCGCACCGTGAGCGAAGGCCACGACGTCGACGCAACGCTCGTGGCGAGCGACGCCGACAACGATCCGCTCACCTACACGGTCTTGAGCCAGCCGGCACACGGCACGCTCACGGGCACCCCGCCTGCATTGAGCTATCGTCCGAACGACAATTTCGGGGGCACCGATTCGTTCACCTACAAGGCCAACGACGGCACGGCCGACTCGAACGTCGCGACGGTCACGTTCGAGGTGACCGATCTCAATCAGCCGCCGACCGCGGACGCGCAAAGCGTCACGACGCCCGAGGACAGCCCGAAGGCGATCGTGCTCACGGGCAGCGATCCCGACAACGACGCGCTCAGCTACGCGGTCACGCAGCCACCGTCGCACGGCACGCTCAGCGGCACGGCACCGGACCTGATCTACACGCCGCACGACAATTTCAACGGAAACGACAGTTTCCGTTTCACGGTCTCCGACGGCACCCAGACGTCCGCTCCCGCGGTGGTCTCGATTCACGTCGATCCGGTGAACGACGCTCCGATCGCCGCTCCCGCCGAGGTGGCGGTCGTGGAGGACACGCCCACGGAATTCGATCTGATCGCGGGCGATCCCGATGGCGACGCGCTCACCTACGCGATCATGACACCGCCAGCCCACGGCACCGTGTCCGGTTCGCTCACTGGGCCCGATCCTCGTCTCACCTATACGCCGGCCCCCAATTTTCACGGCAGCGACTCGCTCCTCTTCAAGGTCTCCGATGGCACGCTGGAGTCGGTTCCGGCCGAGATCCGGTTCGTGATCTCGCCGGTCAACGATGCCCCAAGCGGCGCCAACTTCACTGTTTCCGCGGTGGAAGACACGCCGGTTGCTTTTTCGCTGATCGGAACCGACGTCGACAGCGATGCCGTCACGTTCCAACTAACCACCGCGCCGGCACACGGGACGCTCGCACCAGCGCCTGGCGGCTACGTCTACACCCCCGCGCCGAATTTCAACGGTCCCGACTCGTTCACCTACCGCGTCAGTGACGGCACGCTGCAAAGCGATCCTTACACCGTCACGCTGGAAGTCGCGGCAGTGAACGACGCCCCGGTCGCCACCTCGGCCACTGCCAGCACGCTGGAGGATGTCGGCGTGGCAATCACGCTCACCGGCTCCGATGTCGAAACCGACCCGCTCGGCTTTCGCATCGTCGTGCATCCAGCGCACGGCTTGCTGACCGGCTCCGGTGCCAACTGGCTCTACACTCCGGCGCCGAACTACAACGGTCCCGATGAATTCGCCTTCGTGGCCAACGACGGCCAACTGGACTCGGCTTCCGCGACGGTGACTCTCAACGTCGTCCCGGTGAACGACGCTCCGGTGGCGCTGGCGCAATCGGTCGTCACTCCCGAGGATACCGCCGCCGCGATCGCACTGGGTGGCAGCGACGTCGATGGGGACGCGTTGACGTATGTCGTGACGACCCCGCCGCAACACGGCGTGCTCAGCGGCACCGGTCGGGACCTCGTCTACACTCCGACGATGAACTACAACGGGCCTGATGCGTTCGCGTTCACGGTCTCGGATGGGGCGCTCACCTCCGCACCGGCGTCCGTGACGCTTGACGTCACGCCAGTGAACGATCCGCCGGTCGCCAGCGCCGCCGCCATCACGACCGACGAGGATGTTCCGGTCGCGCTCGCCCTGTCGGCGACAGATGTCGACGGAGATGCCCTGACGTTTTCTGTCGCGACGCCACCGGCCCACGGTGCGTTGAGCGGCACGGCGCCGAATCTCACCTACACGCCGGCGGCCAACTACCATGGCACGGACTCGTTCACGTTCACGGCGCACGACGGCACGGTCGCATCGAGCCCGGCCACGGTGGCGTTGACGATCAACAGCGTGAACGACGCGCCGACGGCCGACTCCCAATCGCTCACCACCGCCGAAGACACCGCGGTGTCAATCGCCCTCACCGGCGCCGACGTGGATGGCGACGCCCTCACGTTCGTGGTCACTCAACCGCCGGTGCACGGCGCGTTGAGTGGCGCGGCGCCGAACCTCACCTACACGCCCGCGCCCAACTACAACGGCTCCGACGTGTTCCGCTTCGTCGCGTCGGACGGTTCGCTGACGTCGCCGGAAACGGCGGTCACGCTGGCCGTAACTCCCGTCAACGATGCTCCCGTCGCCACGCCCGCGACCTACGCCACCACGACCGGTCAACCGCTCAGCGTCACGCTCGCCGGCACCGATGTCGATGGTGATTCGCTCAGCTACACGGTGGTAACGCAGCCGACGCGCGGCACCTTGACCGGCACGCCGCCGAACCTCGTCTACACGTCCGCTCCCGATTTCGGCGGGTTCGACTCGTTCACGTTCCGCGTCAGCGACGGCGCACTCAACTCCGCCCCGGCCACCGTGCAACTCACCGCCGGCCTTCCGCCGCGTTCGCGGACCTACACGACCACCGCTGATTTCGCGGAGGGCACGCTCTTCTCGCTCTCAACCGAGACGGCCGACGAGCTGACGAACAAAGTCGTCCTCTCTTCCTTCGATGCTGTCTGGGTCGCCAACTCCCAGAAGGGCACTGTCGTGAAAATCGATCCCGACACCGGCCGCGTGCTCGGCGAATTTCTCAGCAAGCCCAGCGTCGCCGCCAACACGCCGTATCCATCGCGCATTGCTGTCGACTCGAAGGGCAACGTCTGGGTCGCCAACTACAGCGACAATTCCCTGATCAAGATTGGCATCCCGGAGAACGGCTACTGGGTCGATCGCAACGGCAACGGTCGCGTCGACACCTCCGGCGCGCTCGGCGACGTGCTCGCGTGGGATGCCGACAACCTCGCCGCTGCCACTGACGAGGCGATCCTCCTCTACGTCCGCACCGACGTGCCCGGCGTGCGCCATCTCTCCGTCGACGCCGATGACAACGTCTGGGTCGGAGGTGCCGGCGGCAGCTGGCAACGTTTCGACGGCAATACCGGCGCGCTCCTGCGTTCCGAACCGGCGATCGGCATGGGAGGGCAGGGCGGTTTCATCGCCGCCGACGGTAAGCTCTACTCTGCTGGCTCGCAGTTCCTCATTTGGCAGACCGACGACCCGATCGATGCCCTGCCGCAGTCCAATTCCGTTCGCGATGGTGCCTGGGCCTCCGCTCTCGATAGCAAGGGCAACCTGTGGGTCACCAAGGACTGGACGAGCACCATCATAAAATACGCCCCCGACGGCACGAAGCTCGGCGAATTCTACCACGGCGAGCCGTGGGCGATGGGCATCGCCATCGACGCCAACGATCACATCTGGGTCGCCCACTCGCACTGCGGCCACTCCGTCGGCCATCTGCTCAGCGATGGCACGCTCATTGGCAACGTCGAGGTGGCCAATCACGGCCCGGTCGAGGTTTCGATCGACCGTCGCGGCCGCATCTGGGTCGTCAGCTCCACCGGCGTCGTCGAACGTATTAATCCCCTCGGCGGCGCGCTCGGCTCTGACGGACAGACCCCCATCGGTGAGGTCGACACGACTACCGGTAATCTCGGCGGCGCGCTCTGGACCTACGGCCGCTTCACCGGCAGCAGCACCGCGCTCGCTTCGCCTGAAGGCCGCTGGACCATCGTGCACGACGGCCAGCTTTCCGGGACCACCTGGGGCCCGGTCGTGTGGGACGCGCAGCTCTGCAACGACGGCAATGTTGCCGTCGAAGCCGCGCTCAGCGCCGATGGAGTCACCTTCGGCGCCTGGCAGACCCTCAGCTACGCCAACCCCACGCCGTCCGGTGCCGGCCGTTACCTAAAGCTTCGTTCTCGCCTCGTCTCTGCCAGCACCGGCGAGCCCCCTGTGCTTTACTCGGTCACCGTCGGCACTGCCGGCTACGCCGCGCCGACCATCGCACCGTCGTGGACCGTCAGCGCTGGCGCCGACATCGAGGGCAACTGGCCCGATTCGATCCAACTCAAGGGCGCATTCTGCCACTCCGCCCACGACTTCCCGACCGCGCCGACCTACGCGTGGTCCGTCGTTAGCGGCCCAGCTGCGGTCACGTTCGACAATCCCGCTTCGCCGCGCGCCAAGGCGCAGTTCGGCGGCATCGGCACCTACGTGCTCCGTCTCACCGCGACGCTCGACGGCGTCATACGCACCGACGACCTCACGATCTCGCTCACGCCCTACAATCGCCCGCCCTATGTCAACGCCGGCTACACCACCTTCCGCGCCGATCTGCCGCCGCAACTCTGGCTGTGGGGCACCGTGCGCGATGACGGCCTACCGAACGGCGCGCCTGTCACCTCGACGTGGAGCAAGCTCTTCGGCCCCGGCACCGTCGCCTTCGCCAATGCCTCTGCGCCGTCCACCACCGCGACGTTCTCCGCTCCGGGAGTCTACGTCTTAAGCCTCTCCGCAAGCGACACCGCGCTCACCTCCACCGACGTGACCACCGTCTGGCTCGGCTACTCCTGCATTCCTGTGGCCCCCGACGGCATCGTTTCCTGGTGGCAGGCCTCCGCCAACGGCGACGATCACGTCGGCGGCAACCAGGCGTTCACCGAGCGCGGCACCAATTACGCCGAAGGCAAGATCGGCGGCGCATTCCGCTTCGACGCCGTGAACGACCGTGTCCGTGTTTTTGCCGCTCCCACACTCGATGTCGGTGCCGGCGACACCGCCGGCTTCGCGCTCGAATTATGGGTGAACCCGAGCGCCGCGCGCACCGCCACGATCTTCGAGTATTCCTCCGGCGCGATACGCGGCTTCAATCTCCGCCAGATCGGCAACCGCCTCGAGGCAGATTTCCGCGAGACAAACAACACCTCGCACATCCTCGGCGTCGACGGCGTGCTACCCACCAGCACCTGGACGCACGTCGCCGCCACCTATGACCGCGTCTCAGGCGAGGCTCGTCTCTACGTCAATGGTTCCATTCGTGTCACGCAGGCGATCGGCTCCTTCACGCTCCGCACCAACCTCGACGTGAACTTCGGCGGCCAGACCGCGAACGCCGAGTCCTTTGGCGGATTGCTCGACGAAATCTCCGTCTACAAGCGCGCCATCTACGCCGACGAGGTGAACGCCATCTACGCGCACCCCGCCGGCAAACGCCCCCCTGTCGCCAACGTTGCCCCTATTGTCGACGCCGGTCCCACGCTCTACAATCGCACCGCCAACACCGTCGTCGCGCTCAACGGCTCCGTCACCGACGACGGCCAGCCGGTCGACGGCGTCCTCACGTCGAAGTGGACCAAACTCTCCGGGCCCGGAGGCGTCGCCTTCGCCAACGATACTTCGCCTCAGACCACCGCCACCTTCTCGGAGGGCGGCATCTACCTCCTGCAACTCGAAGCCGATGACGGCGGCTTTTGCTCGAAGGCCACGGTCGAGGTCCGCGTCGACGCGCTCTACAAGGTCGAGCCAGACCCCGCCACCGTCGCGGCGTGGTGGCCCTTCAACAAGAACGACGTCGACGTCGTGAACGGCCTCAAGATGGAGTTGTTCAACGGCGCCGCGCTGATCGGCGATGGCCGCGTCTCGCGCGCGGTGCAATTCGACGGCACCGACGACTTCGGTCGCGTGCGGGCTGTGCCTCAGCATAACCTTGGTGCGTCGGTCGCCGGCTTCACGGTGGAATTCTGGGCGCGACCGACGCAGTTGAAGGACACCGGACTGGTGATGTGGCGCAACGATGCC